>NZ_PYHU01000048.1:61464-216216 GCF_003989595.1 Alteromonas sp. KS69
GTGGGCTTACCACGTACTTCTCAATGTTAGCTTTTCACTCGGTGTATCTGGGGCATTGGGAGAGCTTGCATTAGAAACCTTCCACAGCATGGATGCTGTGGCAGAGCGCCCATGGATGGGTTTACCGCGCGTTTCTAATGCAAGCTTTCCCAAGGGCCAAGTAAAGACTAACTAAACAGCATTCGCAGAAGTTGTGCAACAAGTAAGATGCCCATTAGCGGCCAAATCCACTTCGCCCATTTGGCAGTGTCTTCGTCACTGATGCGCATTTTCGAGCGCTCGATAAGTGGTATTACTATAAAAAGTGCGCCGAACAGTACGGCAAGTATGATTAAAACTTCCATTCTCGCATCCCTATCGCATATTTAAGTACTTCCCGTTTAGCTGGCTCAAAGTGTTGTGCCACAGAAAGTAATTGGTTTCTGAACCATTTAATGGGGCCGATATCGTTACTAAACAAGCCATAGAAACCATCCATGGCAGACATCATCAACGCATTATCACGCTGGCGTGGCTTTTCGTAGCTTGTTATTAAGCTGCTTTTAAACGCTAGCGACGTTAAATCGATACCATCGCCGGTCACCGCTAATAAGGTTTCAACATCTCTAAACCCTAAGTTAACTCCCTGCCCTGCCAATGGATTAATGGTATGGGCCGCATCGCCCACCAAAATAACCCTATCGGTAACATAGCGGCTAGCATGTGCACGGGTTAACGGGAATGTAGCTTTATCTAGTACTGTAAAGTCGTTGCCGTCTTTAATTAGCTCACTGGGAAAGGCTTCTATAATGGCTTGCTTTAATTGTGCGGCATTGAGGGTTGATAACCGCTTAAGTTCATCGGGCGAGTCGTACCATACTAACGAGGCGTAATTGTCGAACATTGGCAAAAAGGCTTTAGGGCCTTCAGGGGTAAATTCTTGCCATGTAATGGCGTCAACCGGGTTTGCCATTTCAATGGTTATACCCATGGCTTGTTGGCTGTATTGCCAACCCGATACACCAATATTTGCAGATTGCCTAACTTGCGAGGCCGCACCATCGGCACCTATCAACCACTTAGCGTGAATAGTTTCGCCGCTATCAAGACTGAGGGTAGCGACGTGGGCCAACGACGCTGAAGAATCAGCCGAGCTATTGACTGAGCTATCAACTGAGTTACTAACTGAGCTATTGCCAAGTGTGATACCAGTCACCTTACAGCCAGTAAACCATGTTACGTTGTCAAACGCCTTTAGTGCTTGATGACACCCTAATTGCAATAAACGGTTTTCAACAAAAAAGCCTAGCTGAGGCACATCAATGCTTTTTGCAGTAAAGTCTGTTCGATGCGCGGGATCGTCCCACACACTTAGCCCCGTATAGGGTTTAACGCGCATTGTTTCAATGTATTCCCACGCGCCTAGCGACGTTAACAAGGATACAGACGCATCACTAATGGCAGATACTCTTAAGTCTGGCTTACTGGCCTCGTCAAAAGCTTTGGGCAAGTGGGGCTCAATTATAGCTACCCGGTATTGCTGCTTCGCTAAGCCCAATGCAAGCGCAGCCCCAACCATGCCACCACCATTTATACAAAAATCATACATACTACAAATCTCTTCTACTTACCCAATGGCTTACTCGCTTTGCACTAATAAATAATACGAATGTGAGCCCAAATACGTTCGCCATTTTAATTTACTAATATTTTCTGCTTCATGCTTTATATCAGCCACACCGCCCTTGCAAGATGGCAGTGCATTAAATTCCGGCGAATGTGCGTGAATACACTGGGCATTCGACGTTATAACAGGTAAAATACGCGGCTATTTTGAACATCTTCCCAAAACTGCAGTGGCAGGCTTTGCCAGAAATTACACCTAACTTAGTTAGCGTGTGGCATTTTCAACCGCCAGTCAATTGCTTACGGGAACTCTATCAGGTTATCGACTAGTTGTTATGACTAAAAAGCTGTATATCAAAACCTGGGGCTGCCAAATGAACGAGTACGACTCGGAGAAAATGGCAGACTTACTCGACTCTACTCATGGCTACACTGCAGCAGAAACTGCGGAAGAAGCCGATGTTATCTTGCTTAATACGTGCTCTATTCGTGAAAAAGCACAAGAAAAGGTGTTCCACCAACTTGGTCGTTGGAAGAACCTTAAACAAGATAACCCCGAGCTTATCATTGGAGTAGGCGGTTGCGTAGCTTCTCAAGAAGGTAACGTTATTCGACAGCGCGCGCCTTATGTTGATTTAGTTTTCGGCCCGCAAACCTTACATCGTTTGCCCGAAATGATTAACCAACTTAAAGGCGGCGAAAAGTCGGTTATCGACGTAAGCTTCCCTGAAATTGAAAAATTCGACCGTTTACCTGAGCCTCGTGCTGAAGGTCCAACGGCGTTCGTTTCTATCATGGAAGGCTGTTCTAAGTACTGCACATTCTGCGTAGTACCTTATACCCGTGGTGAAGAAGTAAGCCGTCCGGTAGATGACGTATTACTTGAAATTGCCCAGCTAGCCGGTCAAGGCGTACGCGAAGTTAACTTGTTAGGCCAGAACGTAAACGCGTTTCGCGGTGAGAACCACGATGGAACCGTATGTCGCTTTGCCGAGTTATTAGAACTTGTTGCAGCTATCGATGGTATAGACAGAATTCGTTATACCACGTCGCATCCGGTTGAATTTACCGATGATATTATCGACGTGTACGCCACTATTCCTGAGCTTGTTGATCACCTCCATTTGCCTGTGCAAAGTGGTTCAGACCGTATTCTTAACTTAATGAAGCGTGGTCATACCGCCATTGAGTATAAGTCTAAGATTCGTAAGCTTCGTAAAGTTCGCCCAAATATTAGTATGTCGAGCGACTTCATTATTGGTTTTCCAGGTGAAACCGATGCTGATTTTGAAGCCACAATGGATCTTATAAAAGCCATTGATTACGACCTAAGCTTTAGCTTCATTTACAGTGCTCGCCCTGGTACACCCGCGGCAGATGCAGTAGATGATGTAACCGAAGACGCCAAGAAGCAGCGTTTATACCTTTTACAGCAACGTATCAACCAACAAGCATTGCGTATTGCGCGTAACATGGTAGGTACTGAACAACGTATTTTGGTAGAAGGCCCGTCAAAGAAAAATCCTATGGAGCTTTCTGGCCGTACTGAAAATAACCGCGTGGTTAACTTCGAAGGTACGCCGGATATGATTGGTGAATTCGTAGACGTGAAAGTGACAGACGTTTTCTCTAATTCATTACGTGGTGATGTTATTCGCCGTGAAGATGAAATGGGCTTGCGTGTTGCTGTTTCGCCCCAATCTATTATGGCCAAGCACGAGGCTGATTTACCTGACGCGATAGGCGTAGGCCAGTTCAACCCAGCATAAATAGTAAAAGTGAGGAATACAGTAGTTTGAGTACATTGGTAAGTAACGAATTTGATTTAGAGCCGGCAGACACAAAACGTTTGTCTAACTTATGTGGGCCGTTTAACGACAACATTAAGCAAATAGAGCGCAGGTTGGGAGTAGAAATTACTTACCGGAATAATGCGTTCAAGGTGCTAGGTGAGCCACGTCAAATTCAGAACGCCACTGAATTGCTTAAGCAATTGTATGTAGAAACTCAGCCAGTAAAAGGCCGCTTACCTGAACTTGAACCTGAGCAAGTACACTTAGCCATTCAACAGGCCGCGGCTTTAGAGCAAGATACAGAGTCAGGCACTGGCGATTTCGGTAAAGAAGTACACATTCGCACGAAACGTGGCGTTATTAAGCCCCGTAACCCGAATCAAGCTCAGTATGTAGCTAATGTTCTCAATTATGATATTACCTTTGGTGTAGGCCCTGCAGGTACAGGTAAAACGTATTTAGCCGTTGCTGCAGCAGTTGATGCGCTAGAACGCCAAGAGATTCGCAGAATTCTACTCACTCGCCCTGCTGTAGAAGCGGGTGAGAAGCTAGGCTTTTTGCCAGGTGACCTTTCACAGAAAGTAGACCCTTACCTGCGCCCGCTTTACGATGCTTTATTTGAAATGCTAGGTTTCGAAAAAGTAGAAAAGTTAATGGAACGTAACGTGATTGAAGTTGCACCATTAGCCTATATGCGTGGCCGTACGTTAAACGATGCCTTTATTATTTTGGATGAGAGTCAAAATACCACGGTTGAACAAATGAAAATGTTCTTAACCCGTATTGGCTTTAATTCAAAAGCGGTTATCACCGGTGATATCACCCAAGTTGATTTACCTCGCGGCGCCCGCTCTGGATTACGTCACGCTATTGAAGTGTTAGATAATGTTGACGATATTTCGTTTAACTTCTTCAACGCTGAAGATGTGGTAAGACACCCTGTAGTAGCCAGAATCGTTCGCGCATACGAACATTATGACGCCCAGCAAGAGCGCGTTCGCAAAGAGAAGAAAGAGGAAGCCCTTCGCCTTCAACGTGAACAAGCTGATGCCAATGCTTCATCCAATAGTTCATCAAATAGCTCATCTGCACAACAAAATAGCGATAACCAGTGATAGCCATTGTAGATTACCAGCAAGCTTATGAAGCTGACGAGGTGATGGCTAAGGCCATTCCCTCTTTAGAGCAAATTGAAACATGGGCGAATGCTGCACTGGTTGCCGAAAATACCGGTGAACAAGAAATTACCGTACGCTTCACCGATGACGAAGAGTCGCAAACGCTAAATCATGAATACAGAGGTAAAGATAAGCCTACCAATGTGCTGTCTTTTCCTTTTGAAGTGCCGCCAGGCATAGAAATGAACTTACTTGGTGATTTAGTTATTTGTGTACCTGTGATCATGCGTGAAGCTGAAGAGCAAGACAAAACCCCCACCAATCACTATGCCCATATGGTCGTTCACGGAATATTACATCTTCTGGGGTACGATCACATAGACGATGCAGATGCTGACATAATGGAAGCAAAAGAAATTCGTATATTGGCATCTTTAAATATTGGTAATCCTTATCAATAAAACCCAATAGCGCCAACAAGTTACACTTGGGCAGTTGCGTATTTTACGTGCAAATAAACAATAAAGCATTGACGCCCCTCCCCAAGACATTTAACGTTGACGTTGTATCAATAAATTAGCGGACATTATGAGCGACGATAATCCTCACTCTACCAACGGCTCCCAAGGAAAAAGTTGGTTAGACAAACTTAAACTTTCTATCTCTGGCGAGCCGAGAAGCAAACAAGAACTGGTTGAAGTTATTACTGAAGCCGAGCAGAACGAAATCATCGATCCCCAAACCCGGGAGATGATTGAAGGCGTTATAGGTGTCAACGAAATGCGAGTTAGGGATATTATGATCCCACGCGCGCAGATGACCACCATAGACGTTGAAAAAAACGTAGATGAATTCCTACCTGTCGTGTTGGAATCAGCCCACTCCCGCTTCCCCGTTATTAGTGAAGATAAAGATCATATTGAAGGCATTCTGCTTGCAAAAGACTTGCTAAGCTATGCGTTTAATCCAGAAAAAAGTCTAAACTTACGTGATATTTTACGTCCTGCTGTTATTGTGCCGGAAAGTAAGCGTGTAGATGTACTGCTGAAAGAGTTTCGCCAACAACGCTATCACATGGCCATTGTTGTGGATGAATACGGCGGTGTGTCTGGGCTTGTTACCATTGAAGATATACTAGAGATTATTGTTGGTGAAATTGAAGACGAATACGATACCGAAGAAGACGGTACCGATGATATTCGCCCACTGAACAAATCGACCTATTCAGTTAAAGCGTTAACGCCTGTTGACGAATTTAACGCCTTCTTTGAAACCAAATTCAGCGAAGAAGAAGCCGATACCATTGGCGGTATAGTGCTTAAAGCGTTCGGGCACATGCCTGAAACGAACGATGAAGTTACCATTGGTGATATTCACTTTAAGGTAACCAACTCTGATAAACGCCGTCTTATACACCTTAAAGTGTCGGTGGCCTCTCTGGAGTAACTCCGTTGAAACGGTTCATTCCTTATTTACTGCTTTTGCTAAGCGGCGCTAGCTTAACGCTGGCGTTTGCGCCCTTTGGTATCTGGCCACTTGTTATCCCCGCTTTTGCGTTAGGAATTAGGCAAGTTATTAAACTTCCACATCGCCCTTTTTTAGCCGGCTGGGTATTTGGGCTAGGCTGGTTTGGTTCGGGCATTAGTTGGGTACACGTAAGCATTGCCGATTTCGGTGGCTTACCCCTAATTGCATCTATAGGCCTCATGGTTTTATTATGTAGTTACCTTGCGTTGTTTCCAGCAGTTGCGTTTAAGCTTACCGCTCGCTATTTCCCACATCGTCTTTGGCCACTGGCTTTACCTTTTTTCTGGGTATTCGCAGAATGGTTACGCAGTTGGTTGTTAAGCGGTTTTCCGTGGTTGTCGTTAGGCTATAGCCAAATCGATAGTTCCCTAGTGGGTTGGGCACCCATAATAGGTGAAACCGGCATAACAGCCTTGCTAGTTATCGGTGCAAGCTTGTTTGCCGTGTCCCGTACTAAACGGCATTTCACCGGCGCAGTTTTGGTTAGCTTAGCTTTGTATATTAGCGGTTTTATTGCCAGTCAGCATACATGGGTTGCGCCTAAACAGCAGTATAACGTCGCGATGGCTCAGGGTAATATTGCGCAGTCTTTGCGATGGGTACCTGAACAAGACGCCCCTACCATGAACCGTTATTTAAGCCTTACGGAACCGCTGTGGGATAACGACTTGATAATTTGGCCCGAAGCAGCCGTACCAAAACTAGAGCCACTGGCGCTAGATTATTTGACTCAAGTCAATGCGCGCGCCTTTACTGAGAACACCGCACTTATCACAGGCATTGTGAATTATAATTGGGAAACCGATGAGGCCTGGAACAATTTGATAGTGCTGGGCAAAAGAACACCCAATTCTAAAACGCCAGATTATCAGTACTTCCACAACAATCGTTTCGCTAAACACCATTTGTTACCCATTGGTGAATTCGTGCCTTTTGAAGATTGGTTGCGCCCCTTAGCGCCTTTGTTTGATTTACCCATGTCTTCTTTTGCCAGAGGTGATTTTCAGCAAGCTAATCTTGTTGCTAACGGTATTCACTTAGCACCAGCAATCTGCTTTGAAATTGCCTTTCCAAGGCAAGTTGCCGCGAATATCTACAAAACTACTGACATGATTATTACGGTAAGTAACGATGCGTGGTTTGGCCATTCTCACGGCCCAGCGCAGCATTTAGACATTGCTCGAATGCGTGCGGTAGAATTTGGCCGCCCTGTGGTGCGTGCTACCAATAATGGCATTACTGCCTTTATTGATCACAAAGGCAATATAACTGCACGGTTACCTCAATTTGAAGCGGCAAGTTTAACTGCCCCAGTGTTGGCAACCTCTGGTTTCACGCCCTATTACCTGATTCAAGATATAGGCGTATGGGTGCTGGTACTGGTGTTTTTCGGCATTGCGATTTGGTTAAGGAAGCGTGCTAAAGCTTATTAAAAAAAGTGGCGCCTTAATCGCAAAATTTTTATTTAGTCGACGAGTTAGGTTTAACGAACTAACTAAAATGTAAACATAAAAAACGGCGCATTATGCGCCGTTTTTGTTCGTGTCACTATCGAATTTCCATAGTCAAAAACTAATACAGCTTGAGCTAGGTAAACAGCCTTGAGCTAGGTAAACAGCCTTGAGCTAGTTTTAACAGCCTTGAGCTAGCTTAAACGCACTCAACTAATTAGCGGCCTGAATAGCAGTTAACGCAATAGTAAACACAATATCATCTACTAATGCTCCACGGCTTAAGTCATTGACTGGCTTGCGCATGCCTTGCAGCATTGGCCCAATACATACCAAATCAAAACTACGCTGTACTGCTTTGTAAGTGGTATTTCCGGTGTTTAAATCTGGGAACACAAATACATTAGCTTTACCCGCAACAGGACTGTTTGGTGCTTTACTGCGCCCTACACTTTCAATGGCAGCGGCATCGTATTGAAGCGGCCCATCAATGAGTAAGTCCGGGCGAAGTTTTTGTGCAATTTCGGTAGCTTCACGCACTTTCTCAACATCGCTTCCAGCACCCGATGTACCAGTAGAGTAACTGATCATAGCGACTCTTGGCTCGATACCAAACATCTGCGCCGACGTAGCAGACTGAATCGCAATATCCGCCAGCTGTTGGGCGTTAGGATCTGGATTTATAGCACAGTCACCATAAACCAAGACTTGGTCTGGCAATAACATGAAAAATACCGACGAAACTAACGATGCATTTTCTGCTGTTTTAATTAACTGCAATGCGGGGCGAATGGTATTTGCTGTAGTGTGAACGGCGCCAGATACCAAGCCATCAACATCACCTTGCTGCAACATCATAGTACCAAGGGTGACATTGTCTTGTAGCAACTCACGGGCAACCACATCGGTAACCCCCTTGTGACCACGAAGCTTCACTAACCCTGCCACATAATCTTCTTGTATGGCAGCAGGTGAAACAATTTCAACGCCATCGCCCAGCACCACGCCTTGTTGCTGTGCCACACGTTGAATTTCACTTTCATCACCAATCAGCACAGGTCGCGCTAGCCCACGTTTAGCACAAATGGCAGCTGCGGCTACAGTGCGCGGTTCATTACCTTCAGGTAATACCACACGCTTGTTAACTTGGCGCGCACGATTGGTTAGATAATAGCGAAATGCAGACGGAGAAAGTTTCTTTTGACGCGATACTTTTTCAGTAAGCGAAGAGACCCATTTAGCATCTAAACTTTCAGCCGCATGTACCATCACTTTTTCGATACGCTGACTATCATCTACCGGCACTTCTTGATTGAACGCATGAAGATTCTGTGCGGTTTGCCACGTATTCGTGTTGACCAACATAACAGGCAAGCCGGTTTCTAGCGCTTGGTTACAAAGCTGCTTTATATTTTCATCTGGCTGGTAGCCGCCAGTTAATAACAATGCGCCTAACTTGGTGCCATTTAACGCTGCTAAGCAACACGAAACAAACACATCGCCTCTGTCACCAGACATTACTTGCAGTGCACCAGGCTTTAAGGTGTGTGTCATATTATGAATTTCACGTGCAGCGAACGTAACGCTGCTTAATCGACGTGAAGCAATATTGCCTTCATTTATTAATGTGGCATTTAAGTGCTTAGCAATATCGATAGCACGAGGAGACATCAGCTCCGCATTCCAATCAATATTTCCAAGCAGGTTCAAGCCTTTTGCAAATATAGGCAGCTCACGCAATGCTTTGCTGCGTGTTTCATCGTGCTCTGGCGCTTCTAGCACACTTAAATCGGTACGTAGTTGACCATGTTCATCATAAGGCGCGTTTACTTTGTTAAATATACAGCCCACTACTTTTTTACTTTTGTGGCCGCCGTAAGCGTCTACCACAATTTCAAGGCGATGATTAATATCAACAGGATCATCATTTCCAGGCACACAAACAAACACAATGTCGGCATCTAACGCCCGACTAATTTCAAGATTTAATCGCTCTGCGTAAGGGTGGTGGCGGGTTGTTACCAGACCTTCGATAACTGCCACTGCATCGGGTTCTTGATGCGCTTCAAAGCGCTCTATAATTTCTTCAAGTAATTCATCAGTATTATCGGTACTGATCATTCGCTCTACCATGTTTAAATCGAACGGAGCGATAGGCTTAACACTGCAGTGGTGACTAATAATAGCGGTTGAGCGTTCTTCACCGGTGTCGCCTCTTCGAGGCTGTGCTACAGGTTTAAAAAAATTCAGTTTAATGGCTTGTTCTTCTAATGCTCGAACTAGCCCAATGCTGACAGTAGTTAACCCTACGCTAGTGCCAACAGGGATCAGCATAATACGGCGTGACATAATTGCTCCTAAAGCAAAAACAATTTAAGCGAAAAAATTTAAGCGAATTTCGCAGCTTCGGCGGCGATAACCCACTCTTCATTAGTGGGTACGATTAAAACAGGCTTGGTGGATGACGAAGATGCAATGTTTCCTTTTGCACCAAAGCGCATAGCTTGGTTGCTTTGCTCATCAATGGTAAAACCAAGATGGGAAAAATACCCCATGGTAGTTGCACGAATATACGATGAATTTTCACCAATACCACCGGTAAACACCACGGCATCTAATGATGGCGCTGCTATCATATAGCTAGATATATACTTGGCTAAGCGATAACAGAACATTTCAAGGGCTAACAATGCGCCTTCGTGCCCCGCTTCTGCCGCTTCTTCTAGCGTACGACAATCGTTGCTTAAACCGGAAATACCCGCAAGGCCAGATTCTTTGTTAATCAGTGAATTGATTTCAGCAGCAGATTTGCCAAGCTTTTCTTGCAAAGTGCCTGGCAAGCTGGGGTCGATATCGCCGCAGCGCGTGCCCATCATTAACCCTTCAAGGGGCGTAAACCCCATGCTGGTATCTACCGCTACACCTTTTTCAATAGCGGTAACACTACAACCATTGCCTAAATGAGCACTAATAATACTGGTTTGTTCAACAGGCTTATTAAGCAATTGTGCAGTGCTATCTAAAATGAACTTGTGGCTAGTGCCATGGAAACCATATTTACGCACGCCGTGCTGTTCGTACAAGGCCTTGGGGAGTGCATACATATAGGCCCGTTTTGGCATTTGTTGGAAAAAAGAAGTATCGAACACGATGACATGCGGTAAATCTGGATAGGCGGCTTGGGCAGTGGTAATTCCTTTCAGATTAGCTAAGTTATGTAGCGGTGCCATGCTGGCATACTCTTCTACAGAGGCTAGTACACTATCGTCGACTAACGCTGCTTCTTTGAAGCGTTCACCACCGTGAACAACTCGATGGCCCAAGGCTATTGGCTCAACACCTGTACTGGCAATTATGTTTTGAATTGCTGCTAACGCTTCTGCATGAGAGGCGTTAGAAGGTAGGGTTTGCTGTTCTTTTCGACCGTTTAATTTAAACGATATGCTTGCGTCATCATTCCCTAAGCTTTCTGCAATACCACTTAGCCCGGCTTCACCTGTGTCAGCATCGATAATAGCGAATTTAACTGACGAACTACCGCAATTTAAAACAATAACTTCTTTTTTCATTCGATTTCTTGAGTTTGATTAAGTAACAAAAAGAACGCTAAGTGTAGCATTTATGTACATAAATGCTTACTTAATACTCTTTCAAGTAGATTGTTATAGTACTATCCCACAAAACCCAAATACAATTAATTATCATTTAGTTCAGTGCTTATTTTACTCGCCCCTTTTTGTTTGCATATAAATGCTTGAGTTTGATTTGATAGAGCGCTGCATATAAGAGGCAAATTAAGGTGACAAAAGTAAATATCGAAACCTAAAATAATAGACTTGAATAATAAAAATTCGGTCGCACCTTAATATTTCCGGTAACGACAACGGTGACATGTTAGAAGCCGGAAAAAATTAAGGTGTTTTACGTTTCAAAATAAAATTTAAAATTTTTTGAAAAAAAGCCCTTGAAAAGATTTTGAGCCACCCTATATCTATTATGTCGACGCTGAAAGCTCAGGTTGACAACACCGCCGCCGAATAGTCGGGGCGAATTATTTTTAACATATTGCTAAATTAATAGGATATGACTATGCGTACTATCGATCTATCTCCACTTTACCGTTCATTCATTGGTTCTGACCACTTAGCTTCACTTGTTGATGCTGCATCTCGTGCTGAAAAACAAAGTACTTACCCCCCTTACAATATTGAATTGCTTGGCGATGATAAATATCGCGTGACTATGGCAATAGCGGGTTTCAGTAAAGATGACGTATCCATAGAAGTTCAAGAAAACACCCTAGTAATAACGGGTACACGCAAGCCGGAAGAAAAAGAAACCGCTGAGCGTAAGTTTCTTCACAAAGGGATATCTGAGCGGAATTTCGAAAGAAAATTTCAGCTTGGCGACCATGTGAAGGTGTTAGCTGCTGATATGGAAAATGGGTTATTACACATCGATATGGAGCGTGTCATACCCGAAGCTAAAAAACCTCGTCAAATTGAGATTGGTTCTCGATTAATAGAGAGTTAAACAAAGTTTTTAAAAATCGTTTCCCTGGTTTTGGACGGCGCTGAGAAGCGCCGTTTTTTCGTTTACACATAATGTGTTTAAACAGGTAATCGGTAAGATTTATTCGGTAAGATTTATTGTGTAGTTTGCTTTACCGCCTTCAGCAGACTCGAATGTTCCTGAAATAGTGCAATTAGAGAGTTCACCCGTAGCGCTGCCATCAATCGATGAAAAGTTGCTACTGGCAATGCCATTTACAAATTTTCCATCGTGCTTAAATGAAACTGTGCCACGACGTCCGTCTATAACTCCTACAAAACTCTCGAATCCAACGAATAGCGCCAACATTGATGTCTGATATGACATGAGAAATTCAACGTCGCTTTGCCCCGCCATGCTGCCTTCATAAGCTTGCGTTATGCTAGCATGGGTTTGCTTAACACCTTCTCGTTTTTCACTTAGTATATTTTCATCCCACCCCGTAATGGAAAATTGCCCATTGCAGTCCATTGTTTGCTCCAAAGAAAAAGTGTGGTCACACAATACAAGTGAGTGCGATACCGTTCAACATAAAATTGTTACACTCTGTTACAGTCAATAGTCAGACTGTTAACTAAATAAATCCTTTTAAACGGGCAAGTCCGTAAGCATTGCAGGTAGAAGCATCTTTAATCGTGCCTTCAGTTATCATAGATTCCAATTCTTTAATATGCACAGGTACAATTTTTAAATCCTCTTCCTCTACATCTAACTTTTGCTCGCCCTGCGTTAGCCCTTTCGCAACGAATATATGATAACCCTGATTACAAAAGCCATAAGCAAGATATTGAAAACCAACATAATGCATTTCTGTGGCTGTAAACCCCGTTTCTTCTTTCAATTCGCCGGCAGCTAACACTTTCGGATCGGCATCTGGGTTATCTTCCCAAGCACCTTGCGGAAACTCTAGCAATCGTTGCTGTACCGTGTATCGGTATTGCTCGACCAGATAGACAATATCACCGTCGATGGGAAGAATAATCGCAAAGTCTGGTTTTTCAACAACACCATAAAGTCCTTCGTTCCCACTAGCACGACGAATTTTATCTTCACGTACTTTAAGCCACTTATTTTCATAAACCACTTTCGACGAGAGCGTTTCAATATCCTTATCCGACATAACAGCGCCTTTCAGTAAGCCTTAAAAAGTTAGTGTACAAGTGCATATAGCAAGGAGCAACTCCGTCCACCCACGAATCAACTATATGTTGGACAGTCACTCAAAATAGACTTAAGAGATGAGGTGTTCAGATGGCAGAACGAGTACAAACAGATAGTTAGCGGATAGTAGCAGATAGGACAGTCACACAAATAGCAGATAGGACAGTCACACAAACATGCGTGATTTTAAGCTGACTAAGCCGCTTTAACGAAGCAAATAAAGTAGTGAGTGAGGCTGGAAGACGAGATGCAAAAAATTGTAGCAAAAAATTGGACACACACTCATATGTATCAAAATTTAAGTGTGTGTCCAATAAACGTTTTCTATAAATACATTCGATATCTAAATAAAGTAAATGGTACCAAAGCCTAGCTTTTAGCTTTTATTCTCGTCTTCTTTATCGGCATTATTACGCAAGAAGCCGGCTGCATCTTCTTCCTGCTCAAGGGTAATTTTGCTTTGAGGCGCGTCATTGTGGCTTCGGGTTTGCTGATTTACCTGATGAATGGTTCCAGCGTTCGCTAAGTCGGCCTCGTTGGTAATAGATGCGATGGTTTCACGCCCGCGCAGGAATGCCTTTATTTCAGTGACAATCTCGCCAAGCTCGGCATCGTTCTTATTCATTCCCATAATGAACCGTGGCGACTCTAAATTGTTCATACCGCTTGTAGCAAAAATAGAGGTGTTGATTCTACTGGTTATAATCCAAGGAGTAATACTGCTACGCACCACAACGTTTTCGGAACGAGTAGAATCGTGAATGGCCATGCCTGTAGATACACGAGACTCTGTATAGGTACCTTCCGTTTTCATAAACATAAGTAACGATGAGAATGTCATTTCGCCCCAAAACATGTGGGACGCTTTATTCATCACATTGGCAGCACCACGAACCGTTAACCAGGCAAAGATTAACCATATGAGGTTGTTACCCATGGTAATTGCGGTATTAACTTGCGCGTCGGTATTTACACCTTGGCGAATAACTAAATCGAGAACCTCAGCTAGCTGTAAACCACCCACATAAAATAAAATGGCGGCAGCCACCAAGGCGACTTGCGCTACGGCAGTTAGGGCCATTTTCTTTTTCTCTGGCAAGGTAACACCGTCAGTTAATGTAGGCTGAGTTTCTATCAATAACTCCCCCTCAAAACTGCCTTTACCTTCTGCTTGCTCTTTTAATCTAGGATCGAAATCGGCATAGATGCGATTCGGTACTTCGCGGTATCTTCGGTTGGCAAGCACGATATTTTCAATATTAATGAAGATTTCATTCGGGTGAACCGACTCTTGCATATTAGCGCGAAACTCACTGACTTCAGTTTTAGGGGTAACCTGCCCCATTCGTTTGTAAAGTAACGGCATGATTAACGCCATCACAGCAATTACGCAAACTAGTAACAAGGCTAAGTTTGCCCAAGCGCTAAATAGTGGGAACGTATTTGCCCATGCTTGTACTTTATCGATATCGCGACCTACTAACTCATCTAGGAATACACCCGCGCCTAACGGCACGACTATCGCCAAGCCAATAATCACTCCTAGCGATAAACTGCTCGCTTTCGCAAGTTGAGAGTTGCCTTCATTGTGAATGCCTTTTGCCGTAGAGCCCCAATTCGCGATTAAGTAAACAAGAAGCAATATTGAGAGTAAAGGCATTACTAATACTTTAGCGACTTCACCCGCTAATCCGTTACTTACTAAAAAGTAGACAATAGCGAATGCAAGTAGCGCCACAAGGAAGGTTACCGCCATGGCAATAATTTCTTGAGATAAATGGCGCAAAGGAAAAGGTAGGAAAGTAAGTTTCGGCAACACGCTATGCACTAGTCGGGCTAGCCAACCTCGAGGCTCTTCAAACGTGGTGTTACGACGCCCCATTAACATAGCGTGTAAACTTTCTTTCGAATACAGCAGGGATTTTTTCTCTGCTTGCGCTGCATCCTGTTCGGAAACCGAGTGGTTATACGCAAGAGAGGTAGGCACAGTACGTCCTACAAAAAAGCGCATGAGCTGCAAAATACCCACTGCGCAATGTTTAATACCAGACACGATCAGGACAAAAGCTACGCCTAGTAGCGTGTAACCTCGCACTTTGTTCTCGGCAAACAAATCGGGCACGCCCGCTACTGCATAAATGGCTAAAGCGAGTACCAAACCACCGCCCACTGCGCGGAAAAGCCCCTCTTTTTTGAAAGGGTTGGCTATGCCTAACGTCTGTGAACCAAAATCATATGCCATTGAAAAAATCCCTGTTAAATAAAAAGCTTATGCAGAATAAACTTTGCCTAGGGGTTAGGCAATGAAAAGTCTCAGTAAGATTGTAAAGGGTTGGCAGTTAGGCGTGAGCCAGCAACTTAAAATAGACACTCAATATAAGAAAAGCAAAATAAGTGTGTGTCCAATTACTAACGGAGCTTCTCTATTTGAAGCCCATTTTCAGGTGGTAGCTGTCTTTTATCCTTTTTCATCGAGATAAGCTTCAAAAGTTAATCTTTATCCACTTTAAATCCATCTATTGTGCGCTGAAGAAGCAGGTTGTTTTCTTTCATGTCGCCCGATAATTTGGATAAATGTTTAGCTATATTTACTTCATGCCGCGCAGCCTCTTCAACATTCACCACATCTTGAGCTATGACTAAGGTGGTGGCAGACTGTTGTTCTGCCGAAGAAGACATGGTGTGAGCCATGCCTTCTACATTAGTGGCTGCTTCTTTCACTTTTTCTGCGGTGGTTCTTCCTTCGATTGTCACTTCCATTGAATTGGTAATCGAGGCCACATTTTTATTAATATCTGTCACCACGACCACACTGGCATCTTTTAAGTTAGACAGTAAGCTAGATATTTTGTCAGAAGAAGCGCGACTACTTTGCGCCAGCTTTCTTACTTCATCAGCAACAACAGCAAAACCTCTGCCATGCTCACCTGCGCGAGCTGCTTCAATAGCGGCATTTAACGCCAATAAATTGGTTTGATCCGAAAGCGAGTTAATGGTGTCCAAAATAGAGCCAATTTCTGTTACTTGCTGTTCCATGTCGGCAGCATTTTGTTGCACCCCTTTAATATCATCAGCGAGTACTTCCATACTATGACGAATGTTGTCGTTCGCCAGTAGTGACGCCTCAGCAAGGCCATCTAACTGCTTACTCGCACGTAACGTATCTACACCAGCCTTGGCAATTTCTCTGCTCGTCGCAGCAACTTGTTCAATTGCTGACGCGATATTGGCGGTAAGTTGCTGAGTTTTCCCCGCATCATCCAACATTTCACCACTGGAATCTTCTAACTGACGGGAAAGCCTGGAACTTGTGAGAATAGATTGTCCTAACCCACGCACGAGATCCCGCAATGCTAAAATGGTGGTATTAACTGAACGAGATATATCACCTAGTTCGTTCTTAGTGCTCATTGATAAATCAATAGTGAGGTCACCCTCTTTCGCAATTTTATCTAGGTTCGCCACCAATTTATTTAACTGTTGCGTAATGATACCGAGCAATGTGCGATATATGACAACAATAAATAACGTTAGCAACGCAATAACGACGAATGTAACCACTAAGTTTGTATTCGCGCTACTCGCTTTTGTATTAACAATACTAACCACGTAATCAAACCGCTCACTTAACAACGCAGCAATTCCGCCTATTTGCTCTGAAGCTAATGAAAACCATTCTGAATTGGTGGGTAGTGAAGAGAATGCCGGGTTATCAGAAGTGATTTCACGCACAATTTGGTTAACTTGATTGCTAGTGACGCTTTTCATTAACGCCTGAAACCCAATTAATGCATCGCCGTCTAAATTCAGCTTAAGCTTTTCTTCTATGTACTTGGTTTCGTTGGTATACGCTAAAACTTGCTGCCTAACGGGATCTAAAATTGCGCTTGCCGCTAAAACAGCATTCACTTTACCTCTACGCTGCCCCATTTTTTCTTTAGCTTGTGCAAATAGCAAGGCTTGTGACAATACCTGTTTAGCCTCGGGAGCGTTAACCAGCATGGTCAACGCATTAGTGGTATTTAACGCACGTTTATTAAGGTTGCTGTAGAAGGAAAAAGCATTTTTCCCATTTAAATCGTCTACCTCTTTTCTTATTTCACTTTTGTTTTTCACTAAAGAAAAAACAGGAGACAGAATTTTTTCAACTGACGATGCCTCTTTCCAGTCTTCAGCCACTATGCTAGTTATCTTGTCCATGGCCGCATCGGCTTTCTTTCTTTGGTTTAGTACTTTGCTTCTGGAGGTATCACTTGGATTACCTAAAAAACCTGCCGTTAGCCCCCTTTCGACCGCATGATGATGAGCCACGCGCTCTACGGCTGCTATCAATGTCACCAACTTAATGTCCCTTTCGGCGGAAGATAATACCTCTCTAGAGGTACTTATATCTTTATAAGCCAGAAACATGATTGATATAAACAAGCATGCCGTACCTAAAATAGTAAGCTGCAATACCGAGAGTTTTTTCAACATCATAACGAATGACAGCCTCTATTAGATAGATAAGGTGGTTTACGATTAAATAAGCGTTGTGTCAGCAACAAAAAAGTTTAAGTAAGCTTTTGCCAAAAAATGTATGCGCTATTAAAACGTAGGCTATTATCTGTGATTTTGGTATCTATCAATTAGTGTAAAGTGCTGGGAATTGCAGGGTATGCTAGCTCAATCCTAAAAAAGAAAGGTTGAGAATTAAAGAATGGTGGGATGGTAATGGGTGAAATAGAGGGGCTTTGCGCTGATTGAAACCAGTGGCCAGAGCCACTGGTTTACGGTGTATCAGATATATTGAACTTCAATAATTTCTACTTCAACACTACCTGCTGGCGTTTGAATAGTCACCATATCATCAAGCTCTTTGCCGATAAGGCCGCGAGCAATAGGTGAATTTACCGAAATACGGTTTTGCTTAATATCTGCTTCGTCGTCGCCCACGATGCGATATGTGGTTTCTTCATCCGTATCAACATTCAAAATGGTAACGGTAGTGCCGAAAATAACCTTACCTTTGTTTTCCATTTTGGTGACATCGATAATTTGTGCGTTTGACAATTTACCTTCAATATCTTGAATACGGCCTTCGCAGAAACTTTGCTGTTCACGGGCGGCGTGATATTCAGCATTTTCTTTTAAGTCGCCGTGCTCGCGAGCTTCAGCAATAGACTGAATAATACGCGGGCGAGTTTTTGTTTTAAGTTCGTTTAGTTCGTCGCGCAGAAGCTGTGCGCCGTGCGCGGTCATTGGATACTGACTCATGAATACAGTCTCGACTAGCTAGTTGATTTTAAACAGAAAAAAGTGCGCCTTCCGGCGCACTTTTGATTGGTTCACATAAGTGTCATATACACAGGATACCGCGTATCCCATGTAATGTCATCAGTGTTAGAGTCTTGCGTGAAGCTCTTGAACTGAAGCCACCTTGTCACGATCGTCTGCCGACTTCGCACGAATAGTAGCAAAAGCAGCATTCATTGTGGTGGTGTAAGTCACCTTATTCAGCAACGCTTCACGGCGAATATAAACCGAGTCGGTAATCGCTTGGCGACCTTCCGTAGTATTGATGATATAGGCGTACTCTCCATTTTTGATGGAGTCCACAATGTTAGGGCGACCTTCAGACAGCTTATTCACTACAGAACAGGCAATACCTGCATCATAAAGTGTGGTTGCCGTGCCTCGCGTCGCTTCAATGCTAAATCCAGCGCCGTTCAATGCTTTGGCTAATTCGATAATTTTATTCTTATCGTTATTACGCACAGAAATTAACGCTTTACCTGATTTAGGTAATGGCGCTCCTGCACCTAAGTTAGCTTTAGCATACGCTTCTTCAAACGTGTCACCTACACCCATCACTTCGCCAGTAGAGCGCATTTCTGGGCCTAATAGTGGATCAACACCTTGGAATTTAGCAAACGGTAATACCACTTCTTTCACAGAGTAAAACGGAGGAATAATTTCTGTCGTAACACCCTGCTCTGCCAAGCTAACACCCGCCATTGCACGTGCGGCAACTTTAGCAAGTGGAACACCTGTGGCTTTCGATACAAATGGTACTGTACGTGCTGCACGCGGGTTAACCTCGATTAAATACACTTCGCCATCTTTTACCGCAAATTGTGTATTCATTAGGCCAACAACACCAAGTTCAAGCGCCATGGCTTTCACTTGTTCGCGCATAACATCTTGAATCTCTTTACTTAGAGAGTGAGGTGGCAATGAACAGGCTGAGTCACCAGAGTGAACACCGGCCTGCTCAATATGCTCCATGATTCCGCCAATAACGACTTCTTTACCGTCGCAGATTGCATCGATATCGACTTCAATGGCATCATCTAAGAAGCGGTCTAGCAGTACAGGAGAATCATTAGAAACCTTCACCGCTTCCGTTAGGTAGCGTTTTAAGTCTTTAAGGTCGTAAACAATTTCCATTGCGCGGCCACCTAGTACGTACGAAGGACGTACTACAAGCGGAAAGCCAATACCGTCAGCCATTGCAAGGGCTTGCTCGATGTTAGTTACCGTAGCATTTGCTGGCTGTTTAAGGCCTAGCTTATTCACCATTTGCTGGAAGCGTTCACGATCTTCTGCTCTATCGATAGCTTCAGGCGACGTGCCAATAATAGGTACGCCAGCAGCTTCAAGGGCACGTGCTAACTTAAGCGGCGTTTGGCCACCGTATTGCACTATTACGCCTTTTGGCTTTTCTTTAGCCACAATCTCAAGTACGTCTTCTAGCGTTACCGGTTCGAAGTACAAGCGATCAGATGTGTCATAGTCGGTAGAAACCGTTTCAGGGTTACAGTTAACCATAATGGTTTCGTAACCGTCTTCACGCATTGAAAGCGCCGCGTGAACACAACAATAATCAAACTCGATACCTTGACCAATACGGTTTGGACCACCACCTAACACCATAATCTTATCGTTGTCAGTGGGGTCAGCTTCACACTCTTCATCGTAGGTTGAATACATGTAAGCCGTGCTGGTAGAAAATTCTGCCGCACAGGTATCAACACGCTTATAAACTGGCGTTACACCAAAGCCGCGACGAGTTTCACGAATGTCACCTTCACCTACTTTCGTAAGCTCGGCTAAGCGAGAGTCAGAGAAACCTTTGCGCTTAAGTTTACGCATAAGGTCTTCATCAATGCCGTGTAATCCACATTCAGCTACTTGAGCTTCAAGCTGAATAAGTTCTTCAAGCTGAACGAGGTACCAACGGTCAACGTTAGTGAGCGTAAATACTTCATCAACGGTCATGCCCATGCGGAACGCATCGCCAATGTACCAAATACGCTCAGCACCAGGCTCACGTAGTTCGTAAATCACTTTGTTGCGTGCTTCTGGGTCTTCTAAATCGACCATTGAGTTCAAGCCGTTCGCGCCAACTTCAAGGCCGCGAAGTGCTTTTTGTAGTGACTCTTGTTGGTTACGACCAATCGCCATCACTTCGCCCACTGATTTCATTTGCGTGGTTAAGCGATCGTTCGCGCCAGCAAATTTTTCAAAGTTAAAGCGAGGAATTTTTGTGACTACGTAATCGATTGAAGGCTCAAAAGATGCTGGTGTTAAACCACCGGTAATATCGTTAGCAAGCTCATCAAGGGTGTAACCAATGGCTAACTTGGCAGCCACTTTAGCAATTGGGAAACCTGTCGCTTTTGATGCTAATGCAGATGAACGCGATACCCGCGGGTTCATCTCGATGATCACCATACGGCCTGTGTTTGGATCTACACCGAACTGTACGTTAGAGCCACCGGTTTCAACACCGATTTCACGTAATACTGCCATGGCGGCATTACGCATTAGCTGGAATTCTTTGTCAGTAAGGGTTTGCGCTGGCGCGACTGTGATTGAGTCACCAGTATGTACACCCATGGCATCGAAGTTTTCAATAGTACACACGATGATACAGTTATCTGCACGGTCGCGAACTACTTCCATTTCGTATTCTTTCCAACCAATTAACGACTCATCAATAAGGAGTTCTTTGGTAGGCGAAAGGTCGAGACCCCGGCCACAAATTTCGTTAAATTCGTCAATATTGTATGCAATACCGCCGCCGCTTCCACCCATGGTGAATGACGGACGAATAATACATGGAAAGCCAATACGCGTTAGTACGTCGTGGGCTTGATCCATGCTTTGTGCAATTTCGGCGCGTGGGCATTCAAGACCAATGTTTTTCATTGCCTTGTCGAAGCGCTCACGGTTTTCAGCTTTATCGATAGCATCAGCCGTTGCACCGATAAGTTCAACATTGAACTCTTTCAATACACCGTGATGATCTAAATCTAGCGCGCAGTTAAGCGCAGTTTGTCCGCCCATTGTGGGCAAGATGGCATCTGGACGCTCTTTTTCGATAATTTTGCGTACCACTTCCCAGTGAATTGGCTCGATGTATGTTGCATCGGCCATTTCAGGATCGGTCATGATAGTAGCGGGGTTCGAGTTAACCAGAATAACGCGATAACCTTCTTCGCGTAGCGCTTTACATGCTTGAGCGCCTGAATAGTCAAACTCGCAGGCCTGGCCAATAACAATAGGGCCAGCACCTATGATGAGAATACTTTTTATGTCGGTACGTTTTGGCATAGCGGGCTCGTTCCTACTGCTTGTGTTGTTCGATTAATTCAATGAAGTGGTCGAATAGCGGCGCAGCTTCGTGCGGTCCAGGGCTTGCTTCTGGGTGCCCTTGGAAACTAAACGCTGGCTTATCGGTACGATGAATACCTTGTAACGACTTATCGAACAACGAAACATGCGTTACTTCTAAATTAGAAGGTAGGCTTGATTCATCTACAGCGAAGCCATGGTTCTGACTGGTGATCATCACCACATTGCGTTTTAAGTCTTTCACTGGATGGTTAGCACCATGGTGACCAAACTTCATTTTCACCGTAGTAGCACCACTGGCAAGCGCAAGTAGTTGATGACCTAAACAGATACCAAACACTGGCAAACCTGTTTCAACGATAGTTTTAATCGCTGTAATGGCATAATCACACGGCTCAGGGTCACCAGGGCCGTTAGACAAGAACACACCATCAGGTTGCATAGCTAACACTTCTTCAGCAGGTGTTTGCGCGGGTACCAAGGTAACGCGACAACCACGGCCTGCAAGCAAACGTAAAATGTTGCTCTTAACCCCGTAATCGTAAGCGACTACATGATATTTACTATCGGCTGGAGTGATATACCCTTCGCCCAATTTCCAGCTGCCTTCAGTCCACGTCTTTGGCTCAGTAATGCTTACTACTTTTGCCAAATCCATGCCTTTCAAGCCAGGATAATCTTTTGCTTGTGCTAACGCGCTCGCTTCATCTAACTCATCAGTACAAACGATGCAGCCGTTTTGCGCGCCTTTATCACGTAGAATACGTGTTAAACGACGAGTATCGATATCGGCTATACCTACAACGCCTTTGGCTTTGAGGTACTCTGATAACGTTTGTTGTTGACGGAAATTACTAGCAACAAGAGGTAAGTCACGAATAATAAGACCTTTAGACCAGATTTTATCTGCTTCAACGTCTTCTTCGTTAATACCGGTATTGCCAATATGTGGATAAGTAAGGGTAATGATTTGTTCAGCGTAGGATGGGTCAGTGATGATTTCTTGATAGCCTGTCATTGAAGTATTAAAAACAACTTCACCAACGGCAGTGCCTTGCGCACCTATCGCCGTTCCTTTAAAGACAGAACCATCCTCTAACACCAAAAGGGCAGAATTAGCCAAGTCAACCTCCAGATTAAGGATAACTATGTGTTTGAACAGAATTTCTGTCCAAACCCCACAAAAAATGAGAGTACTGATTTAACAGCGCTCATTTTACGATCTTTGCAGCTAATAAAACCGTGTTCTACAGCCAGTTTTATAGCTTTAGAATACGAAATTCGGGCAAATTCCGGCGAGTATACATGACTGACTAAAAATGTCTAATTTAAATATTAAAAATCATTAAAATAACCACTTAAACTCATTTGTCTTGTATAACCGCCAAAACCACTACTTATTAGTGCAAAGTAATGCGACTAAAGCCGCTGTTAAAATGAAAACTATCTTCACGGTCTTTAGTTATTATTTCAGGTCTAGCACATCAACCATTGAATATAATCCTGCTGGCTTGCCGTGAAGCCATTGGGCCGCATGCACCGCGCCTTTTGCAAACGTTAAGCGGCTTGATGCTTTATGGGTTATTTCCAAACGCTCACCAATATCGGCAAACAATGCAGTGTGTTCACCGACAATATCGCCTGCGCGAACGGTAGCAAACCCAATAGTGCCTTGGTCACGCTCAGGCTCTTTGCCTTCACGACCATAAACAGCACAGGTCTTAAGGTCACGACCTAGCTCATCGGCAATGGCTTCACCAATGGCCATGGCGGTGCCAGAAGGCGCATCTTGTTTAAATCTGTGGTGGGCTTCAGTAATTTCTATATCAGCCGTATTACCTAACGCCTTCGCAGCTTGTCGAACCAATGACAACATCAGGTTAACGCCCACGCTGTAGTTAGCCGCAAAAACGATGGGAATGGTTTTAGCCGCTTCATCTAACGCAGCCAATTGGCTTTCACTTAACCCAGTAGTACCGATGACGACTGGCATTTTATTGGCCACGCACCATGCAATGTTATTTTCAAACACCACAGGTAAGGTAAAATCAATCATCACATCAGCGTGTTGTTGAGTTAGTGCAGACATGCCTAAACAATCAATTGGCTTTTTACCAATGCCAGCCAACTCGCCCACATTCATGCCAATCCAAGGAGAATCATCACGCACGGTAGCAACACTCAGCTCTGCATTGTCGTTTTGATCTAGTGCTTCAATAAGCACCCGACCCATGCGCCCATTGGCGCCAAATAAACCTACTTTCATTTACGTTATTCTTTTCCTTCAACAGTAAACACATTTTGCCAAATGCAGTTACTATTGCAACGAGATAAGCTTAAATATTACTGATAATTGAAAAATTGCAGCATTAATACAAAAAAGGTGGGCAACCTATCGTTTTTAACGGTAAAAATAGCTAGCATGAAAGTAAGTGGGTTTACCTCAAGACCTAAATAACGTTTAAATTAATGGTTATTGAATTACTTCAAAACACATAGGCAGAATAATATGCGTAAACAGCTTATATGGGATCTTCCCACCCGGCTTTTTCACTGGCTTTTGGTTGCCAGTATTGCTGCACAATATGTTACCGCTGAGTGGATGGACGATGCGACCCAATGGCATTTCTATATTGGTTATTTTACTTTAGGGCTTTTGGTCTTTAGGTTAATTTGGGGAGTCATAGGCCCAACCTACGCCCGCTTTAGTCAATTTGTGAAAGGACCAAGTGCGGTAATAGGTTATTTACGTACATTGTTCGATAAAAACAGTGCCGCCGTGGCAGGCCACAATCCTCTTGGTGGCTGGTTTGTGGTGGTAATGCTTCTACTTTTGTTAGTTCAAGCGGTAAGCGGGCTGTTCATGACTGACGATATTTTTCTTGATGGCCCCTATCGCCACCTTGTTAGCAATAGCACGTTAGATCTTATGAACACTTTGCACCACCTTGCCTTCGACATTTTACTGTGGGTAATAGGCTTACATGTTGCTGCTATTGGGTTTTATGCCGTGTATAAAAAGCAAAAACTTGTACCCCCTATGTTTCATGGTCAAAAGGACACTGAAGACAAGCCTATTCCCTCGTCTCGTCTTTGGCTTGCACTTGCAGTTGCGCTAGTAACAGCGGCTGCGCTTTACTACGCGATAGAAATTGCCCCGCCCGCACCTGAAGTAGAAGAGTACTTTTAATTCCTTGTGCAAAAGAAACGATAAGGCTTAGCGTTCAACTAAGCCTTTGCTTTTCATTAAATCGGCAATCTCTGTCACACTGCCTGGATCGTCAATGGTAGAGGGTATATTAATGGGCTCATCTGCGGCGATTTGTCTTAGCAGCTTACGCAATATTTTCCCTGATCGTGTTTTTGGCAAGCGGTTCACAATCACGGCACGCTTAAAACTAGCCACCGGCCCTATGGTGTTTCGTACTTTAGCAATGAGCTCTCGCTCAAAAGCAGCCTCTTCTACTTTAACGCCATCTTTAAGTAACACTAAGCCTACTGGAATCTGCCCTTTTAGCGCGTCAGCCACTCCAATAACACTGCACTCGGCCACGGCATGGTGTGAAGCCAACACTTCTTCCATTTCTCCCGTTGATAACCGATGCCCCGCCACATTGATGACATCGTCGGTTCTACCCATAATGAACACAAAACCTTCTTCATCTATGTATCCGTTGTCACCGGTGCTGTAATAACCGTCGAATTCTTGTAAATATCCTTGAGTGAAACGCTTATGGTCTCGCCAAATAGTGGTTAAACACCCAGGAGGTAACGGTAAAGAAATGGCAATGGCTCCCTTTTCACCAGTAGCAACCGGCTCACCATTAGCGCCCAATACTCTCACATTAAAACCTGGGGTAGGAACGCTTGATGAACCTGGTTTAGTGCTAAGCGGCTCAATGCCAATAGGGTTTGAACAAATGGGCCAACCGGTTTCAGTTTGCCACCAATGATCAACCACCGGCTTACCGGTTTTTTCTACCGTCCAATGATATGTGGGCGGGTCTAATCGTTCACCGGCCATAAATATGGTTCGTAAACTACTTAGGTCATATCGCGCGATGCAATTAGCTTCAGGATCTTCTTTCCTAATTGCTCTAAATGCTGTTGGCGCTGCGAACAATACATTTATTTTATGCTGCTCTACCATACGCCAGAATGCGCCAGCATCTGGTGTACCTACAGGCTTGCCTTCGAACATAACAGTGGTAGCGCCCTTTATTAGTGGCCCATAAACAATGTACGAGTGCCCTACTACCCAGCCCACATCTGATGCAGCCCAAAAAACATCGCCTTGATCTATGTCGTAAATGGCTTGCATAGAATAATTAAGTGCTACCGCATGACCACCATTGTCACGAACAACCCCTTTGGGCTTGCCCGTTGTGCCGGAGGTATACAAAATGTAAAGGGGATCGGTAGCATCTACGGGTGTGCATTCTACTGGTTCACTAGCTTGACATAATGCTTGCCAATCATGGTCAAAGTCATCTACCAGGTTCGCATTAAGCTGCTTGCGTTGATAAACAACACAACCTGCAGGTTTATGGTGAGCAAGGGCGATAGCATCATCAACCATGGGTTTGTAAGGCAATAGTTTTTTACCTTCTATACCGCACGATGCCGTAATAATAAGTGCAGGTTCAGCATCATCTATCCTAACCGCTAATTCACTGGCTGCGAAACCACCGAATACCACAGAGTGAATTGCCCCTATTCTTGCCACCGCTAACATTGCTACCGCAGCTTGAGGGATCATGGGCATGTAGATAATAACCGTATCGCCCTTTGTGACACCAAGGCTTGTGAGCGCGCCCGCTAGCGTAGCCACTTCATTAAGCAGGGTATTATAGGTCCAGGTTTCTTGCGTATTCGTAACCGGAGAATCGTAAATTAGCGCCGCGTTTTCGCCCCGCCCTGCATTAACATGGTGATCTAATGCCAAATAACTGGTATTGAGCTTTCCTCCTTTAAACCACTGAGGATAGCCGTTTGTGTTTTCGCTTAGTGCTTTTTTAGGGGGTGTAAACCAGTCGAGATGCAGTGCTTTATCTTGCCAAAATGCTTCTGGGTTATCAATTGACGCCTGATATTCTTGATGATAATTCATGACCGTTTCCGCAATAGAGTATTACTTTACCCTACTGCATAAACATGATTTTATCGTATAAGACTTCAGGCTTATGTTGATTAAACCTTTGTAATTACATCACTTATTTCTTTAACAATTATGCTATCAGCATAGTCAATTTGGTGTTGGTACATATAGAGACGGGGGTTTCATATAGTTGGCTTCAATTGATAATCACGCTATTTCCCGGGTAATTTTGCGCGCCAATCTCTCACATTAAGTGGCTTGTCTAAAAAATACCCTTGAAACACATGGCAACCACGCTTTATAGCGTCGTTAAATTGTGTGGTATTTTCTATTCCTTCTGCCACGGTTCTTAATTCAAAGATTTTTGCGATATCGAAAATACTATTCAGCAGCGGGCTCTGGGTCCCCATTTTATCTTCTTCATCGATAAAGTGCCTATCAAGCTTTACTTCTTTTATACACAGATCGCGAAGGTAACTTAAATTCAAATTACCACTGCCAAAATGGTCTATGGAGAATGATACCCCTTTATCTGCTAGCTCTTTCATTGAATTACGCACCAAGGCAAAACTTCCAATGAGTACGGCTTCTCTAAGTTCAATGGTAAGGCTCCCCTTTGGAATATTCCAATGAGCAATCACTGCTAGCATTTTTTCGCTAAAGTCGGCTCTAGCCATATGTTTGGCACTAATATTAATTGAGAGCCGTGTTTTCAAACCACTTTTATCACATTCGTATAATAGCTTTCCACATTCATTCATCACCCATTGGCCAATTTCTACTATTGCATCAGTCTCTTCGGCAATAGGAATAAACTCAGCGGGGGGGATTAGGCCTAATTGGGGGTGCTGCCAGCGAACTAATGCCTCGGCGCACACCATATTGCCATCTCCCTCATATTGGGGTTGCAACTCAATGAAGAGTTCGTGATTACTGACTGCGGCACCAAGGGATTGGCGAATAAAATTGTATCGGTCATAACCCACACTAGAGGCACGATGAAAAATCACTGGTGTATTTACTTGGTCTGCGCTCAGTTGGTGATACCCTTGGGAAAGCATGTGCCTGACCTTCATCACGCTTGCCTCCATGCCCTTAAGCTGGCAAATGGTCACTACGGCATAAATTTTATGAGGACTATTGTGCAAGGTGATGTCACTACACACTTCATCGATAAGCTGCTGCTTAACTGCATCAATAGCGTAGAGAGCTTCTTTGTCTTCCTCGGTAATGATGTCTTCGTATAACAAATAAAAGTTGTTTTCTGCGCCTCTGTAAATAGAAAAAGGTTTAGAAAACGTTCGGGCTAGCCTAGAAGCAAGAATACGCATAACATAATCGGCGGTAGGCTGGCCAAACGCCTGCTTATACTGACTTATATTGTCGATAACTATTTGCGCGCAGTAAATATCTGCGTAGGTTACCCCCGCTTTTCGAATAACACACTTCAAGCCTTTTTCGAACAATTTAGCGTTTGGCAATTGGGTGATGTTGTCATAGTAAGCGGCTTGATAAACTTGGTCTGCTAATTGTTTTCGAACACTCATATCCCGAAATACCAATACTATCCGCTTTTGCATATCAAAATGAAAAGAAGATAATGAAATATCAACGGGTATCAGGCCGCCATTTTTATGGCTAACCAAATGATTTTCTGGGGAAGCTTTAGCGGTTTTCCTGCCTCCTTTCATAAACGTTTTCAGATATTCTTTGGTATTTTGTGATTCAACTTTGGGCACCAAAATAAAGATATCTTGCCCTATAAGTTCATCAGCATCGTAACCTAACACGTGCTCAACCGTATTGTTGGCTGTGATCACAGTGCCCTCTTCATCAATGGTCACAAGCGCATCAGAAATACTGTCTAAAATTGTAGAAAGGTATTCCGTGTAGTTATGTTGTGTATCGGATAAACGTTTATGTTCCGTTATATCCTGCACAGAGCCATAAATCCTATACACCTTATCTTGGTGCGAGCTAGTAACCTCTGACTGAGGTGTGCCCGTCATTTTCAACCAGCGCCGATAACCCTCTGCATTGATGTACTCTACCTCTAATGCAAAAGTGGACAGTGACTTTATTGCTGCTTTCATTGCTTTGGTAATTTTTTCGCGGCTCACTTGTGGGAAGTTGGCTAAAGCTCGCTCTACCGTGATATCTCTTCCCGGCGTAACACCAAACAATAAGTAGGTTTCTCGTGTCCACGAGACAAGGCCTGCATGTATATCTAATTCCCAGCCACCAACATGAGAGATGCGCCCAATTTCATTAAGCAACTGAATTTTTTCGGCGAGTTTGTCGGTAAAAGGATGTTGAATAAGTTTATATTGAAGACTGAGTTCTATTTGCTGACGGGCTATACTAGCGTAGTGCTTTTGATGACTCGTTAATTGATGACAACGCAACACAATCAGAACGGCCCCGATAATATTACCTTGAAAATCTTTTATTCCACCTACAATCACGTTTTGGCTGCTACAAATGGTTAGCGCCTCTGGCCATTCAAAATCACAGCCTGGTAATGTGGCACTCATTTCTGTCATCGATAACAGAAGCTGAGCATGTTTGGGCATGACCAGTGACTGTTTCTCAGAATCGGAATTATTGTCATCGCAGCACAGTATATCCACGTAAGTGGCAGTAGGAGATAACGAAACAAGCAAGACAGCGGTAGCTTCTGTATTTACCCTGGCTTCACTCAACCGCGAGGTAACCTCTGGCAAACTACTATCTTGTAAAGAGCCCAACAATCCGTCGTGAAGCTGCATTTTAGGTGAACTCCAATCCATCTTAAGATGGTTATAGTGCGATCATTTGTCGTTAATTATTTGCTTATCAACTTCACTGCTCAAGCAAAAATCATGATCATTATTTAGTCAACAATAGAGAATTTTTACTCTTTTTTCCAGCACATTTGCACTAAGAAGTGAGCAATCGTTTAGTATATAAAGAGGATTTATGAGCGAGCATGAATGATATGTATGTATGCAGCTAGAGGCATGGAGGTAAGGAGGTAAGGAGGTAAGGAGGTAAGGAAATAACAGCGCACGAACTACATGCGCTGTGAATAACTAAAACGGTTAGTCTTTTTTGTAGTCATCATGACAAGACTTACAGCTTGCTCCCACTTTGCCAATCGCGCCGCGATAAGCACTTTCATCGCCTGCTTTCACTGCAGCTTGTAAGCCCATTGACGCTTCTTTTAATGCTGCAATTTTAGATTCTACATCGGAGAAATTTTCCCACATTGCGTCTTTTGCGCCTGTGTCTACATCAAACTTACGGGTATCAACAGATAAGTAATCACTCATCATATCTGCAAGTTGCTCTAATCGCACCCCATTGGTCATCATCACAGACTCATCAAAAGGTAGCGCTCCTTTTGCCATGCCGCCCAACGGCCCCATGTTGCTGCGTACCAATTGGAATATCGCTTGACGGTATTGGGTCGCCGCTTTCGCATGCTTTTCTGACGAGGCTTCTGATGTTTCCGTCGCCGCAATTGCTCCACCAGCTAAACACGTTGCTAAAGCTGCGGTAGCTAATGTGGTCTTGATTGTCTTTCCTAGAATATTTTTCATAGTTATCGCCATGCCTGTTCGATTGTGTTGGTCTGTTTTCTATCCTGACGAATACCCACCTTTTGCGCAAGGTTTTAACCTGTAAATTTTGTGTTTTTTCTTTATTTTAGGCAAAAAAAAGCCCTCATATGAGGGCTTTATAATTTTGATACGATTTAGTTAGTTAAATCATCGAAAAACTTTTTCACACCGTCAAAGAAGCCTTGTGCTTTTGGACTGTGTTTACTTGATGCTTTACCCATCGATTCTTCTAGCTCTTGTAGCAATTCTTTTTGACGTGATGACAAGCTAACCGGTGTTTCCACCACAACTTTACACATCAAATCGCCAACTGCGCCGCTTCGAACCGATTTAACGCCTTTACCGCGTAAACGGAACATACGTCCTGTTTGGGTTTCAGGGCTAATCTTAAGTTTCACTTTGCCATCTAGCGTAGGTACTTCTAACTCACCACCTAGGGCTGCTGTAGTGAAACTTAATGGCACTTCACAGTACAAGTTGTTACCGTCACGCTGGAAGATTTTATGATCACGCACATGTACTTGAACATACAAGTCACCTGCCGGTGCACCATTCTCTCCCGCTTCGCCTTCGCCAGATAAACGAATACGATCGCCGGTATCAACACCTGATGGAATCTTGACATTAAGGGTTTTGGTTTTTTCTTTACGACCATGGCCATGACAGCTGTTACATGGATCTTCAATAATCTTGCCTTTACCTGAACAGGTTGGGCAAGTTTGTTGAACCGCAAAGAAGCCTTGGCGCATTTGCACCTGACCGTTTCCATGACAGGTTGGACACGTTTTTGGCGTAGAGCCTTTCTTCGCACCAGAACCGTCACACACTTCACATTCAACCAATGTAGGCACGCGAATATCAACGCTTTTGCCACGTACCGCTTCTTCAAGCGATAATTCTAGATTGTAACGAAGGTCTGAGCCCTGACGAGCACGTGATTGACGACCGCCACGAGCACCGCCGCCACCGAAAATATCACCAAATACATCGCCGAAGATATCACCGAAGTCGCCACCACCACCAAAGCCAGCGCCACCGCGATTAGGATCTACACCAGCGTGACCATATTGATCGTAAGCGGCACGCTTTTGCGCATCGTTTAATACTTCGTAGGCTTCCTGGATTTCCTTGAATTTAACTTCAAGGGCTTTATCGCCCTGCGTGCGGTCTGGGTGATATTTCATCGCTAGCTTTTTATACGCTTTTTTGATTTCGCGTTCGCTAGCGCCTTTATCTACCTCAAGCACTTCGTAGTAGTCACGTTTCGACATAGTGTTTACTTATCCTACCTATTATTATCACAAGCACGTTGTTCGAGCACATTGTCGCCCTTGTGAAACTACATTTATTATCGTGTTTTATTACACGACAAAGGCGCAACAAGTGAACCTGATGCGCCTTAACTGCTAAAGTTTGCCCGGCTTACCGGGCATATCGCAACAGTTTGCTTACTTTTTATCTTCGTCTTTGACTTCTTCAAACTCAGCGTCAACAACGTCGTCATCAGCTTGGCCAGATGCTTGTTGCTCTGCGCCTTCAGCGCCAGCTTCACCGGCCGCGCCTGCTTGCTGTGCTTGAGCCGCTTCCATCAACTTGCTAGACGCTTGAATGAGTTCTTGCGTTTTCGCTTCGATGTCTGCTTTATCTTCGCCTTTAACCGCTGTTTCTAGCGCGCTAACAGCTTCTTCGATTGGTGCTTTGTCTTCTGCACTTAGCGCATCACCAACTTCTTCAAGTTGCTTGCGAGTAGCGTGAATCATGCCATCAGCTTGGTTACGTGCTTGAATGAGTTCTTCAAACTTAGCGTCCGCTTCTTTGTTCGCTTCTGCATCAGCAACCATTTTCTCGACTTCTTCATCGCTTAAGCCAGAAGATGCTTTAATTGTGATCTTCTGCTCTTTACCTGTGTCTTTGTCTTTCGCAGACACATGTAAGATACCATCCGCATCCAAGTCGAACGTTACTTCGATTTGAGGGGTACCACGTGAAGCTGGACGAATACCTTCAAGGTTGAACTGACCTAGTGATTTGTTACCACTAGATTGCTTACGCTCACCCTGTAGTACGTGTACTGTTACCGCAGACTGGTTGTCTTCAGCAGTAGAGAAAGTTTGCGACTTCTTCGTTGGAATAGTCGTGTTCTTCTCAATTAGTGCTGTCATCACGCCGCCCATGGTTTCGATACCAAGAGACAGAGGCGTTACGTCAAGAAGTAGTACGTCTTTAACGTCACCAGAAAGTACACCACCTTGAATTGCTGCACCAACGGCTACGGCTTCATCAGGGTTAACGTCTTTACGTGGCTCTTTACCGAAGAATTCAGTAACTAGCTTCTGTACCAATGGCATACGTGTTTGACCACCTACCAAGATAATATCTTGGATATCACCTACTGATAGGTCAGAGTCTGCCAATGCTTGCTTAAGCGGGTTAAGCGTGTTTTTAACAAGCTCTTCAACCAATGACTCAAGTTTTGCACGGGTTAGCTTAATCGCTAAGTGCTTAGGACCTGAACCGTCTGCTGTGATGTACGGCAAGTTAACTTCAGTTTGCTGTGAAGAAGAAAGCTCAATTTTCGCTTTCTCACCGGCTTCTTTAAGACGCTGCATAGCAAGCGGATCTTTACGTAAGTCGATGCCTTGATCTTTCTTGAATTCGTCAACAAGGTAGTTAATTACACGGTTATCGAAATCTTCACCACCAAGGTGAGTATCACCATTAGTTGCTAGTACTTCAAACGTGTGCTCGCCGTCTACTTCATCAATTTCGATGATAGAGATATCGAACGTACCACCACCAAGGTCGTATACCGCAACTACGTTATCGCCTTGCTTTTTGTCCATACCGTACGCTAACGCAGCCGCAGTTGGCTCGTTGATAATACGTTTAACTTCTAGACCAGCAATACGACCCGCATCTTTCGTTGCTTGACGCTGTGAGTCGTTAAAGTAAGCAGGAACAGTAATTACTGCGCCAGTTACTTCTTCGCCAAGATAATCTTCAGCGGTTTTCTTCATTTTCTTAAGTACTTCAGCAGAAACTTGAGGAGGCGCCATTTTCTCGCCTTTCGCTTCTACCCATGCATCACCGTTGTCTGCACCTACAATTTTGTAAGGCATGATGTCGATGTCGCGTTGTACTTCTTTATCTTGAAAACGACGACCAATTAAGCGTTTAATCGCGAAAAGCGTGTTTTCAGGATTTGTTACCGCTTGGCGCTTAGCAGATTGACCCACTAAAGTTTCGCCGTCGTTTGTGTAAGCAATGATTGATGGCGTTGTACGATCGCCTTCCGCGTTTTCAAGTACGCGAGGTTTGTCGCCGTCTAGCACTGCGACACATGAATTCGTTGTACCTAAATCGATACCAATGATTCTACCCATTACGTGTCTCCAAAAATTTATTTAATCTACAATTTTAGTGGGGTTATTCCGCACTATTTTCAATAGTTGTCAGTAAAAAAACTGACATTTTTGTGTAATTTAAGCCGCAATACGTATTTACGCTTGCGTATCTACACCACCGCTAGGCGCTCTCGAAACCATAACCATGGCTGGGCGCAACAAACGGCCATTAATTTGATACCCTTTTTGCATAACCGCCATAACCGTATTCGGTGCGTGGTCTGCACTTTCTTGCATAGACATAGCTTGGTGCAAGTCAGGGTTAAAGGTTTCACCCTGCGGATCAATAAGGCTCAATCCAAATTTCTCAATAGTGCTTAAGAAACTTTTGTGTGTCATTTCCACACCTTCAAGCAACGGCTTAACCGTTTCGTTTTCGCCATCAGTTAATTCGATAGCGCGCTCTAGGTTGTCAACAACAGGAAGAAGCTCACCCGCAAAACGCTCTAATGCGAACTTACGTGCTTTTTCTACTTCCATTTCAGCGCGGCGACGGGCGTTTTCCACATCAGCACGGGCACGTAATACGCTGTCTTGCTGTTCTTTAATGGTTGCCTGTGCTTCTGAAAGTGCTGTTTCTAGCTCATAGATGCGCTGTGTTGCATCTGATTCAGCTTCTGGTGAAGATTGCTCTTCTTGTATCACTTCAGCATCTTGTACGGTTTCGTCTACGCCAGAAACTTCTTGCTCTGCCTGCACGTCGCGGTTATCGCTCATGCTTTCCTCCAAACGTTAATGTCTATACTGCATAAACCCATGAGTGACTCGTACTCAATCATAGGCAATGTCTATGTTGGGATTAATTATGGGGCTGCTTTAACCGCCTTCAAGGGTAACCACACTATTTTTATGGTTTGTTTTTAAGTTTTTTTTAATAGATCAATAAATGCGAGCTACACACCCACTCATTGTAAAAAACATGTTAACTTTGACAGGTATTGTATAAGGGAATCTTGATGCTCAGTATTTGGACCGTAGGAACGGTAGTAGCCCTTTATTTGCTCGCATTATTTGCCATTGCCTTCTGGGGCGATAAACGGCTACGTGATAATCAACAACACCCAATTTTATATAGCTTGGGGTTAGGGGTTCACTGCACCTCCTGGGCGTTCTTTGGCACGACATCGCAAGCCGCTGAATATGGCTGGGCGGTGATACCTACCTATATGGGTATTATTCTTACCATGGCATTCGCCTTTCCTGTGGTATTACACATAAGCCGATTGTGTCAGCAGCACAATATCAGCTCACTAGCTGATTTAATTGGCCTAAAATATCAGCACTCTCACCTTATCGCCGCATTAATCACTATATTGTGCTTTATTGGTGTAATTCCTTACATTGCCTTGCAGCTTGATGCCATCACAAAAAGCATTAATCTCATTACGCCCGATACCCAGCATTCAACCCAAAACGTAAGTTTATATGTAGCGGGGCTAATGGCTATTTTTGCCATTGTATTTGGTACACGTACGCTCAACCTTACTGACAAGCATCCAGGTTTATTGCTTAGTATTGCCTTTGAGTCCGTGGTGAAGCTTGTTGCACTTTGGGTGGTGGGCATATTTGTTTGTTTTTACTTGTTTGATGGCGTGCTTGATTTAGTTACGCAAGCCGCCAGTAGCGACGCTGCGCGCAGTGTCATTTATGCCGATAGGGCACCATGGGTGTATTTATCCCACGTGCTTTTAGGTGTGTGCTCTATGTTTGTATTACCGCGCCAATTTCACATGAACTTCGTTGAGCTAAACGGCGAAGGTGAGCTGCGCACCGCTCGCTGGTTGTTTCCTCTTTATCTTTTGGGTATGACGGTGTTTCTTATTCCCTTGGCATTGGCAGGTAAAGTGTTGCTGCCGCAAAGCGTCAATTCTGATGCGTATGTTTTAGCCCTTCCTCTGTACGCAGAAAATATGTCTGTTTCTATCGTTGCTTTTGTTGGTGGCCTATCGGCTACCACCAGCATGGTGATTGTGGCAACACTTGCCCTTGGCATCATGATAGCCAACAACTTAGTTACTCCGTTGTGGTTGAAACTACGTTTGCGCGCTGAACCTAATCACACTATGCAGCCCAGTAAAATTTTGACTATCCGTCGCCTTACCGTATTAGTAGTGTTGTCGGTAGCCCTTTGGTATCACTTAAATGTTAGCCAATCGGCTCCCCTAGTAAAAAGCGGTATTATTGCCATTGCCTTACTAGGCCAGTGCTTTCCTGTGCTTATGTTCGGCATTTATTGGCAACGAAGTACCAAAGCGGCTGCCGTATGTGCGCTGTTCGCCGGCTTTAGTTTTTGGGTAGTGTACTTGCTGTACCCCAGCATAATGTCGAGCTACTACTTTAATAGCCCACCTTCTGATGCCGAGCTAGGAATAGGGTTCGCTTATTCATTGTTTGCGAACTGCGTCACCTTCATTGTGGTTTCTTATATTACGTTTAAGCGCCCGCTTCATGGCATTGAAAGCGAAACGCTAGCTTCACCAACCTTTGCCATTCGTATTAAAGATTTAACTGCACTAACACAGCGAGTTCTCGACCCAGCAGTTCATGAAGCCCTAGTAAATCAGTTATCAGTTAATATTTCCGATGCTAATTCGGGTTACGCAAACCACACACTTTTGCAGCGCACAGAAAAATTGCTCAGCGCTCAAGTAGGCACCCCAAGTGCGCGCATTTTGCTAGGCGCTATTACTGAAACTAAAAATGATACCTTGCCTGAATTGGTAGATTGGGTAGAAGAAGCGTCGCAATCTTTTCAGTTTAATCATGAAGTACTGCAATCCTCGGTACAAAATATTGAGCAAGGTATTAGCGTATTAGATGAAAAGCTGCAGTTATTAGCGTGGAATGAGCGCTATATTGAAATGTTTAACTACCCACGGTCATTCCTTAAAACCGGTATGTCGATTGAAAGTATTCTTGCTTACAACGCCGAAAGAGGGCTATTCGGCAACGCCACGCTAACCAACGATGAAATTAATAAACGTATTGTTTATATGAAAGAAGGCAGCCGGTACAAATATGTACGAAAACAGCCCGATGGAAAAGTGATTGAGCTAAATGGCTCGCCATTACCTGGGGGTGGATATGTAACGACCTACAGTGACATAACTGAATACATTGCCATTCAAGAAGCCCTTGAGCGCGCCAAATCTGAATTAGAAGGCCGCGTAGTTGCTCGCACTGAAGAGCTGCAGCATGCAAAACTTGAAGCCGACAAGGCAAACGAAAGTAAAACGAAGTTTTTAGCTGCAGCGGGACACGATCTCATGCAACCCTTTAATGCCGCTACCTTATTTGCCGCCATGCTGGCCCAAAAAACCAAAGGCGGTGAACTGGCCACGCTTTCAGAAGGGGTGGTTAGCTCACTTAATAGTGCAGAAAGCCTGCTAACCATGCTACTAGATATGACCAAGTTGGAGTCGGGCAAGTTGGCTCCTCAAACAAGCAGTTTTGCATTAGATGATATGTTAGCGCCACTCGTTCAAGAGTTCAGTGTAATAGCAGCATCTAAAGGCTTAACCTTGCGTTATGTCCCCACCCAACTTGTTATTCATTCCGATAAAAATTTGTTACGCCGTATCGTGCAAAACTTATTATCGAATGCGATACGCTATACCACAGTAGGCAAGGTACTGGTTGGTATAAGGCGCAAGTACTCAAAATCAGGCCACCAGCGCCCATTAAAATCAACCACACCGCTAATTGATATTTGTGTGTACGATACAGGGGCTGGTATTCCCAACCACCAGCAAAGTGAAATCTTTAACGAATTTCACCAATTAGATGAAACACAAAACGCTCAAGGTTTGGGGTTAGGGTTAACCATTGTAGAGCGTATGGGCCGATTACTACACCACCCTATTTCGCTGGTATCCACAGTAAACAAGGGCAGCAAGTTTAGTGTGTCTGTGCCTTGCGTTGAAACTTCCTATAGCAACAGCAACTCAAACATAAAAAGCGCCGACCTTGCACATACAGAAACGGCAGAAACTAGAACTAAAACAACCAATGGCGCAATAGCGCCGAGTGCACAGACACCACGCGCAATGCCAAGTAAGCCATTTTTATCTGGCAGACGAATACTACTGATAGAAAATGATGCACAAATAGCCCAAGCCATGGAAGTATTGCTCTCAGATTGGGGCGCGGTAGTGCTAGTTGCCACAAATATTGCTGAATCGATGCAAGCGTGCCCTAACCCGCCAGATTTGCTTCTTGTTGACTATCATTTAGATGCCAGTGAAACAGGAACGCAAGCGGCCTCTCAATTACAGGAAAAGTGGGGACGCAAGGTACCCGGGGTGCTAATTACGGCAAACAGAAGGGAGGGTATTAGGGACGCTGCTAGTGACTTAGGGCTGTACTACTTACCCAAACCTGTTAAACCTTTAGCCCTTAAGCGCTTGCTCAAAAATGAATTGAAACTTGCTGACTAGCTTAGTGTTCAAATTAGTGGTTGGCAGATGAACAATATAAGTGGTTAAATGTTGTTATCAGGGATAGCTTATTAACCCGTCAATTTGCTCGATAGGTTATTTTGCTTAATGCGTTAGTTCAAATCGACTTGGTTAGATAATCGCTTAGGCCTACTCATGCACAGCCATAGCATGTTTAAACGCAATACCTGCTTTCGTGCGATTAATAACCTTCAACTTTCTCAATACTGCTGAAACGTGCTGCTTTACTGTAGATTCGGAAATATCCAGTTCGTAAGCTATTTGCTTATTTAACAGCCCGTCTGCCACCATCCGAAGTACTTTCAATTGGTGAGGCGTTAACATGGCTAGTTTAACGCTAAAATCGTCAGTTTCGGTCTCAGACGCTTCATCAGTAAGATTCGCTACCGATTCAGGAAGCCACTGCTCGCCATCTAACACACGTTCAACCGCCTCGGCTATACACTCTATAGATGCCGATTTAGGAATAAAACCGCACGCACCTAAAGCAAGCGCCTTGCGAATAAGGTTAGCCTCTTCTAAGGCTGTCACCATGACCACCAATACGTCAGGGAACCGTGCCCGCACTTCAGACAACCCTATCAAACCCTCGTTACCCGGCATTTTCACATCCAAAAATACCAAATCGATATCTGGGTTTGCTTCAAGCTGACTTAGGGTTTCATCCAGTGTAGATGCTTGCAGTATATGAGGCCCTACAATGTCACCAAGGGCTTGGCACATTGCCGCTCGAAATAAGGGGTGATCATCTGCAATAAGTACGCGTATTTTCATCTTATTATCTGCCGCAACGTTGTAACAAAATTGTTAAATCAATAATAACATGATAGTTACAAATGCCCAGTATTAATAGTCACTTTTGATGTGTGTAAATACAGTTGCAAGAAGAAGTTAAAAACAAATAAGAAAGCCGGAACTCACATTCCGGCTTTCTTTGTATCGCTATTTTATATTATTTGTACATTTAACTATTGCATTAACAATTGTGCGACTCACCGCGTTTAAAAACGATACCCTAGCGTAACGTGAACTGTACGTGGGTCACCATAATAGCCAATTAACGTAGTATCCCCGCCTAAGCCTGGCCCAAAGTTACCGTCTTCGTCTCGAGTAACAAAGTCATATCCACCCACCAAGTATTCTTCGTCGGTTAGGTTTTTCACATGAAGGCCTGCATACCAATCGCCTTCTACACTCTCCCAACGCGCACTTAAATTCACCATACCATAGGCATCTTGTTCAATTAGATCGCTGGTTTCAAACAATAAATAATCACCACGATAGTAATAGTTAGCATTAAATGAAATATCACCAAAACCTGTTTCTAGCAGATAATTTGCACCAATATTCAGTGTATTTTCAGGTGTGCTAGCCAAACCAATGAGAGGGGGTATCGCATTGTTTTTCTTAATTTCAAAGTCGATATACCCGTAAGCCACGTCAAATTGTAAGTTATCAGAGGCTACCCATGTCATTTCTACTTCTGCACCTTTTGCAGCCGTTTCTGCCGCGTTGCGTAACCTTTGATCAAGTGCAGTTGGGTCGCTTAAATCACCTTCGATTCCTATGTATTGTCGGTCTGAATGGTCATACGAAAACAAGGTTACATTTAATCGCAATGCATCGTTTACGTCACTTTTCATGCCCACTTCGTAGCTATCAACGACTTCAGGTTCAACCCCTGGCTCGTTTACCGTAGCGCGTGGATTAAAGGTGCCCGATTTAAAGCCTTGCGAATAACTCGCAAAAAATAGGGTATCTCGGCTCATTTGGTATTCCACGCCAACTCGCGGCGTAAAGCGTGACCAGCTTTCTACCGCAGGTCCTTCAAAAACCCCATCACCGTTGCTGTCAGTACCCAGCACTTGAGGCACTAAGTCACCATCAGGACGCACATAGCCATCAATCCAATCGGTATAAGGGTATACGTTGGCGAAGATTAAGCCGTTATTTACCGTTGCCGATTTTTCTTCATCAGTGAAGCGGGCGCCGAGTGAGAGAGAAAGTTTGTCGTTGATGTCGTAATTGAATTGCGCATAAGCAGCCCAGCTTTCTGAGTTGTTACAGCCGCTCACTTCTCGGGTCAAACCCGGTGCGCCTAGCGCCACACCTAACACACCTAATACTGCGTCGAAGTTTCCGCATGACTCACCATCATAAAGATATAAGCCAGATACGAGCGAGTAGCTATTTCCCGTATAATTTAGCTGCAATTCATGGGTGTCATTGCTGTCGTCATACTCGGCAGGCACATCGAAAATTGGCAATGCCGTATTATCAAAATCAATATTTGTAGGAGAATAGCTCTCGCGATGAGAGCCTATGTATTTAAGCTCTAAATTATCGCTTACGTTGTATCGGGCTAGCCAGTTATACCCTTCAAGTTCTACTTTATTCCAAGTAGGTAGGCTGGTGTACGAATCGAACTTTGAATCAGGCACGGGTGCGTCGGTTAGAATACTGGGGATAAGACGATAGCCACCTTTTGCGTTTGAGGTATCTTCGGTTTTATCCCAGCCGAAACGGAAAAACAAATCATCACTAGCGTGTACTTCTAAGGTAAGACGGGCAGCCCATAAATCTTTGTTATAGTTTTCTTTATCTTGGCCGTCTAATGCGCTGACTAAGTATTCGCCAAAGCCGTCGCGGTTTAAATTAGCGTAACCTACACCCAAATACACCGTATCTTCTATTAATGGGATTTGCCCTGTGACCTTGAGATCCCGCTGGCTATAACTACCAAGGGTAGCTTGCACGTTTAATTGGGTTTCCCCTGACATTTCTTTGGTGACATATTTTACAGCCCCACCAATAGTGTTCTTACCATAAAGCGTACCCTGCGGCCCACGTAGTACTTCAATGCGCTGTACATCTAACAAATCGAGCACCGCACCTTGTGGGCGAGCAATGTACACATCATCAACGTAAATACCTACGCCAGGCTCGTATCCCCAAAGCGGGTCTTGTTGACCTAAACCACGAATAAAAGCGGTTAACGTAGAGTTAGTGCCACGGCTGGTTTGCAATGTAGTGTTCGGCGAAAACTGCTGTACTTCAGTAAGTACGCTAATGCCCTTTTCGGCTAATTCAACCGCACCAATTGAGGTGATGGCCACGGGGGTTTCCTGCAATGACTCAACGGTTTTTCGTGCGGTAACTTCAATACGCTCCAGTTTACCTTTATCGTCAGCATCTGCGTCTTGAGCGAACGTAGTGGGTGAAATTAACAGTGCGCTCGCAACAGCAGCTGCACAGATAGAGCGAGGGTAACGCTGCATGTGTGAAGTGAGTGACATAATGTGTCCTTTTTAGTTCTAAATTATCGTTACTGTCGGATGTAATGCCTGCGGTCGAACTTTACTCTAGGTAATTTTGCCCTCGCCGTATGTAGTACCATCGTACTATGGGAATTTAGCGCCACTACCGCCACACTTTAGCCCTAGGACATGACTTCACCAATTGTTTATTGAAGTGAAAAGCCATGACTAAAATCTATATAAACGCAATATAAACATAAACTTAACTGTTCTGGAGAATCTGCGGTCACAGATTTTTAAGGAAAAACAATGATGTTAAGTATGATGGGTCTGGTAGGCGGACTAGTGTTATTAATTGTGTTAACCATTCGGGGAATGAATCTTTTCATTGCAGCCCCCTTGTGTGCACTGGTGGTGGCGTTAACCAACGGTATGTCTGTTTTTATTGGTGAAATAAATTTTGTGGAAACCTACATGAGTGGGTTTTCAGGTTTTATCGCCGCATGGTTTTTTATGTTTTTGCTTGGTGCTTTATTTGGCAAATTCATGGAAGACAGTGGCGCTGCTGATTCAGTCTCTCGTTGGATAATACAACGCATTGGTTACAAACAGGCCGTGTTAGCAGTGGTGCTTGCTTGCGCTATTTTAACTTACGGGGGCGTGAGCGTTTTTGTTGTCGCCTTCTCGGTTTACCCTATGGCGGTAAGCTTATTTAAAGATGCGAACTTGCCTCGCCGTTTTATTCCCGCAGCCATGGCATTTGGTTCAGTCACCTTTACGATGACCTCTGCCGGCTCACCAGAAATCCAAAACTGGATCCCTATTAAGTATTTGGGCACCTCACCTTTTGCTGCATGGGAAGTAAGCTTAGTGGTTGCTATTTTCATGGCAGTGCTTGGTTACTGGTGGCTAGCGAAAATGATCCGCAAAGCGATAGCTAATGGCGAGGAGTTTGAAGCGCGTATTACCGACCCTGAAATACGCGAACGAGATTACCCTCACCCGCTCACCGGTATTATTCCATTGCTAGTAGTGCTGTGTATTTCCTTCTTTTTACACGAAGCACTAGCGCAACTTGCGCTTATTGTAGCCTTAGGGGGAGGCGTACTTACTTTGCTTATTATAAACCGCGCCCACTTTCACAATTTACAAGCGGCGATAAACACCGGCACCACAGGGGCACTGGTCGCTATTGGCAATACTGCGGCAGTCGTAGGGTTTGGCGCTATAGCTAAAAACACCGAGGCATTTCAGCAAACGGTAGCTTTAATGACGCAAATCCCTGGTAACGAGTTAATTGGCGCAGCAATAGCGATTAGCGTAATAGCAGGCTTAACCGGCTCGGCTTCAGGAGGCCAAGCTATCGCACTGCCACTACTTGCACCGCATTATCTTGACCAAGGCGTACAGCCAGAACAATTACATCGTATTGTTTCTATCTCTTCAGGTGCGCTAGATTCACTGCCTCATAACGGGTATGTTGTCACCACAATTCGCGCCATATGTCATGAAACCCATAAGGCAGCCTATGGTGCCGTTGCAGCATTGACGGTAGTCGTACCGGTTATAGGCCTCGCCCTTGCCATTGGCCTATTCAGCGTGTTTTAGACAAGGATTTCCATGAAACTAAAAATAGCTTTTTTATATTGTGCTTTGCTGGCTTTTTCATTAGTTACTACAACAGCGCGCAGTGCTAATGTGGCTAATGTGGCTAATGTGGCTAATGTGGCTAATTCAGCTTCAGATCTCACCGCGAAGTCTGTCAACACCGCCAATACTGCTGATGCAAATGCTCCAGAAAACAATAAGCCAACGCTTATTACGAAGAAAGAAGCGTTCTCAATAGAAAGCTTCACCACATTTGGTGGCAAAACCATTAATAACGTAAGAGTGGGTTGGGAAGCCTACGGGCAATTAAATGCAGACAAAAGCAACGTTATTCTTGTTACACACCACTTTTCGGGCACATCGCATGCCGCTGGTGTATATGAAAGCTCTCAGGGTATTGCAAGCCCTAATATAGGCTACTGGGATGCGTTAATTGGCCCTGGCAAAGCCATCGATACCGATATCTATTATGTTATAAGTGTAGACAGTTTAGTGAATTTAAACGCCTACGATGAGCACGTTATTACTACCGGCCCTGCTACTATCAACCCAGAAACCAATAAACCGTGGGGGCTAGATTTCCCCGTGGTGACAATCCGTGACTTCGTGAATGTGCAAAAGGCGTTACTTGAAAGCTTAGGCATACAGAGACTGCATGCTGTGGTTGGCCCTTCTATGGGGTCGATGCAGGCTATCGACTGGGCTAGTGCTTACCCCGACTGGGTGCCAAGAATGATATCGGTTATTGGCACGGGTGAAAGCGATGCGTGGACAACCGCTGCCCTTTCGCACTGGGCAACGCCTATTCGATTAGATGCTAACTGGAAACAAGGTAGTTACGCTCGACATAACCAACCCACTGAAGGGTTAGTGGCTTCTTTGATGTTGATCACCCAAGATGCCTTGTACCCTACGTACTTTAACCAGCAAGGTAAAACGCTAGGCTATCAAGCGGTGGAGCAAGCGCCATTAGAGAACATTAATGCTCAGCACTCTATTGTGAAATGGTTAGAAAGCCGTGCTCGTCAGCGCGCTAAAAAAATGGATGCAAATCATCTTCTTTATTTAGTTCGCGCCTGCCAATTATTTGTAGCAGGCCATGGGAATAACTTAGAAGAAGGACTTAAGCACATTCAAGCCAAAACCTTGTTCTTGCCGGCATCCACCGACTTGTTACTCATGCCTTATTTAGCCGAATCGGCAGACTATCAACTCAACCACTTGGGAAAAAACAGCGAACTGGAAACACTGAATGGCCCCTTCGGACACCTTGAAGGCATAGTGAATGTAAAAGCCGAAGGCGAGCGGATTGCCGCGTTTCTTTCCAGCGCTTTATAAAGACTAAAAAGAACCGTTTAAATAAGTGCAATGCTTAGCGGCAAACTAAGCATTTAACTGTAGGAACCTGATATGAAAACAACTTATAAAATATTGGCCAGCTTTTGTGCGTTATACAGTGGCGTAGCGTTATCTAACGCTGCTAATTCAGGCAATGGACTACCCCCGCTAAGTCTTGATGTAGAGCAAGTTACGGTATCTGGCCTTTCTTCTGGCGGATATATGGCGACGCAATTTCATATTGCACACAGTGATTGGGTAAAAGGCGCAGGCATCATTGCTGCGGGGCCTTATTATTGTGCGCAAAATGATATCACCACTGCATTAAACCAGTGCGTGAATAAGGTAGATACACCAATTAATCTAGATGCACTTTCAAGCGTTGCCATAGATTATGCAAACGAAGGCAGTATTGCGCCTTTAGCGGGCCTTAAAGATGCCAAAGTATGGTTATTTCACGGCACAAACGACGTGCGTGTAACGGCGCAAGCCAGCGATTTACTGTACCGCCAATACCAAAGTTGGACAGACACTCAAAATATTGTATACGTGAATGACCAAAGCGCAGCACACCACTTCCCTACCTTGAATGAAGGCAGTAATTGCAGCGTTTCAGAAAGCCCTTTTATTGGTAACTGTAATTACGACACTGCGGGTAATATGTTGAACCACCTGTTGCCCTACTTAACCGCACCCGATGATTCGGTTTCAGGCAAGGTTTACACTATTTCTCAGCAAAAACTTGCGGGCAGCGATGGCGAAACCTTGGCGGAAAAAGGGTTTGTTTTTGTACCCGAAAACTGTGCATCAGGTGAATCGTGCAGCTTACATATTAGTTTTCATGGCTGTAATCAATATGCCGAAGTAGTTGGCAATAGCTATGTAACCAAAACAGGTATCAACCGATGGGCCGATGATAACAATATCGTTGTGTTGTACCCGCAAACTAAAAAATCGTTATTTATGCCATTAAACCCCCAAGGTTGCTGGGATTGGTGGGGATACACTTCAGATGATTATGCAAATCGAAAAGGCGCTCAAATTTCTGCTGTGGCCAATATGATTAAAGGCATTAACACAGGCACTATCAATAAAGCAACGACCAATACAGGAGCTGTAAATAATGACTAAGCGAACCGTATTTATAACTGGTGGCGCAAGCGGTATTGGCTTTGGTATAGCACAAGCAATGTCGAAAGCGGGACATCATGTGATTATTGCCGATATTAACGAACAAGCAGCACAAAGCGCTGCGAACGATATTCTGAAAGAAGGTGGCAGTGCCAGCGCTATTGAAGTTGATGTTTGCAATGCACAGCAAGTAGCCGCTTTACCTGACTTGCTCAAAGGACAAAAAGTAGATGTGTTAATTAACAATGCCGGTATTCAGCACGTCTCGCGCATTGAAGACTTCCCGCCTGAAAAATGGCAGCAACTAATTAATATTATGCTGGTTGGCCCCGCGCTTTTGACCCAAGCGTTTTTACCTAACATGCGCGAGCAAAACTTTGGGCGAATTATCAACGTCGGTTCAATTCACTCACTGGTGGCATCCCCTTATAAATCAGCTTATGTGGCAGCGAAACATGGCCTGCTGGGGTTTGCTAAAACTATCGCTCTTGAAACCGGCGACTGTGATGTAACCATCAACACCCTATGCCCTGCTTATGTAAAAACACCGTTGGTCGAAAAGCAGATTGCCTCTCAGGCTAAAGAAAACAACCTTACAGAAGAAGAAGTGATCAACAAAATAATGCTTGAGCCCATGCCTAAAAAGCAGTTTATTCGCGTAGATGAGTTGTCCGACACAGCGGCATTTTTAATGTCGGATAGTGCACGCAATATTACCGGCCAAACCATGGTACTGGATGGCGGCTGGACAGCCCGATAAACGTTACGCTAAGCCTTTCCATTCGTAAAATATCTGTGCTAATGTCCTGACATCAGTAAGGAAAACACATTAGCACCACATGCCCTATCAAACCGTTGCTTTAATTGGCAAACCTCAACACGCTGCTACGCACGACAGCTTAAATCTATTGGCTCAATACCTCACCGCAAAAGGCTGTGAATTATTGGTTGAAGAGAGCATCTCAAAAGAATTAGAAAGTGATAACCATCGCGCATGCAACTTAGTGACTATTGGTAAAGAAGCCGACCTTGCCGTAGTAGTAGGCGGTGATGGCAGTATGCTAGGTGCAGCAAGGGTATTGGCACGCTTTGATATCCATGTAGTAGGCGTAAACCGAGGCAACTTGGGTTTTTTAACCGATATCCACCCTGATGAAATTGTTCAGCAACTTGATCTTATTTTTGAAGGTGAATGCGTAGTTGAAAAACGCTTTTTATTAGATGTGGGTGTGTATCGTCATGAGAAACTAAAAAGTAGCAATTCCGCAGTGAACGAAGTGGTGCTTCACCACGGAAAAGTGGCGCACATGATGGAATTTGAAATTTATATAGATGACCAATTTGTATTCAGCCAACGCTCCGATGGACTAATTGTTGCTACGCCTACCGGTTCTACCGCCTACTCATTATCGGCAGGTGGCCCTATCATCATGCCTAAGCTCGATGCGTTAACCTTAGTGCCTATGTTTCCGCATACATTAAGCAGCAGACCGATTGTGGTAGACGCCGATAGCCAAGTGTCGATGAAAGTATCGAAGGTAAACAGCGACTCACTGCAAATAAGTTGTGACAGCCACATTGTACTCCCTGTACTTCCAGGCGATGAAATACGCATTAACAAAAGTGAAGATAAACTTTATTTAGTGCATCCAAAGGGTTACAGCTACTTTAATGTGCTTCGTAAAAAGTTAGGCTGGGGTAGCAAGCTTTATTAAGTAAAGCGGAAGAAATAAATTAATTTTAGCCCGCCTCTTTACATGCGCAAAATACTGTATATATTTACACATACTGTATAAACATCGAGTATAGTTATGTTAGCGCATCTTTCTATTAGTAACTTTGCAGTGGTTAAGCAACTGTCAGTTAATCTTGAAAAAGGGCTTACTGCCATCACTGGGGAAACCGGTGCCGGTAAGTCTATTGCCATTGACGCTTTAAGCTTGTGCTTAGGCGAGCGAGCTGATGCCAACGCCGTAAGAAGCACCGCGTCTAAAGCAGAAATTATTGCTCATTTTGCATTGGCCACAAATGCGAATGCAAAGCGTTATCTCGATGAGCATGAACTCACCTCAGACGAGGATGAAAACAGCTGTTTTATCCGCAGAGTTATATCGAAAGAAGGCCGCTCAAAAGCTTTTATTAACGGTATTCCCGCTTCACTTCAGCAATTGAAAGGCTTAGGCCAACACTTGCTTGCTATACATGGTCAGAATACTCACCTTCAACTTTTGAAAGAAGATTATCAACGCCAGCTTGTTGATACTGTGGGCAACCACAAAGACAGCCTTTCAAATGTAAAACAACACTTTGCCCTATGGCGTGAAAAGCAAAAAATGCTTAGCGAGCTACAAGCGCAAGCTCAGCAGCGTGAAGACAGATTGCAATTGCTTACTTATCAAGTTAGAGAGCTAGACGAATTTGCCTTAGAAGACGGTGAGTTTTTAGAACTCGAAACTGAACATAAGCGTTTAAGCAATGGGCAAAGTTTGCTAGAGCAAGCACAAACTAGTTTTTATCACTTGTACGAAAGTGACGAAGGCAATGCACTGTCTATATTACAAAATAGCATAGACCGTTTGGGCGAACTTGAATCTCACGATGCCAGTTTAAGCCCTATTCTTGTGTTGTTAAATGAAGCGGCCATTCAGGTTGAAGAAGCGGCCGGGGAATTGCGCCATTATTGCGATGACCTAGAAATAGACCCTCTTCGTTTACAGCAGGTAGAAGCTCGGTACGCAAAAGCGATGGAATTAGCACGCAAGCACAGCGTTATGCCCGAAGATTTATTTGCGCATCACCAAACCCTAGCGACTGAGTTTGCTTCGCTAGGCGATCAAGAGTCTTTGTTAACCACACTAGAAGATGAAGTCGATGTACTTAAAGCCCAATATCTAAGTGAAACGAAAGTATTGTCTGAATGTAGATTAAAAGCGGCAAATTATTTGGCTAGTGAAATTGAAACCCAAATTCATCAAATGAACATGCCTCACGCTAAGGTAGCCATTGAAGTTAATTACGATGAGTTTAAAAAGCCATCAGCTTTAGGCCAAGACTCGGTAGAAATTAAAGTTTCTACTAACCCCGGCCAAGCAGCTGACAAACTAGATAAAGTTGTATCTGGTGGTGAACTTTCAAGAATTGGCTTAGCCATTCAAGTTATTGCCAGCGATAACCATGCCACGCCTACTATGATTTTTGATGAAGTAGATACGGGCATTAGCGGGCCTACCGCGTCGATTGTGGGTGGGTTGCTTCGCCGTTTAGGCAAACAGGTACAAGTCATGTGCGTTACCCATTTACCTCAGGTTGCTGCGCAAGCGCATAACCAACTCTTTGTTACTAAGCTTACCGACGGTGAAAGTACTGAAACACAAATGTTGGCGTTAACGAAACAAGATAGAGTGGATGAATTAGCACGCTTGTTAGCTGGCGACAAAGTAACCAAGTCGGCCCTTGCTAACGCAAAAGAGTTATTGAAAAGCGCGCAATCGAACTAAAATGCAGTTGATTGGTCATACTTGTCGATGTAGCATGCCTTCGTGCTTACATTAACGCACCCCACCCGCTTGTATGCTGTTGGGTAACGAAGAAAAAGCAATACTGGACTGATTTACGCATGAAGTTGCAACATTTATTAATAATTTTAGGTTTTACCCTTACATCAAGCGCTTGTTCTAATTGGATTTATCGTATTGATGTGCCTCAAGGTAACTTTCTCGATCAAAGAGACGTTTCTAAACTACGCATCGGCATGACTAAAGAACAGGTTATCTACGTACTTGGTAACCCAGTAGTACAAGATTCTTTCGATGATGATACCTGGTACTACGTTTACGATATGAAACGCGGCATGAAAAAACGCGGTGAAGATTTCCAAAAGCAAATGGTTATTACATTTGAAGACGGCAAAGTAACGTCAGTAGAAGGTGACTTTGAGCTGTCTGAAGAATTCAATACGCCGCTAGACAGTTAAATAGCAACCGTAAGTACTAACACATATATGGCGAAGGAGCGTTTGTTTATTAACAGATTGCTCCTTGCTTGTTAGAGGTTTACACAAGTTGCTTTAAACAAGTTTATCCCCTCGATTTATCTGTAGCCCTCACACGTTAAGGAATATATTGATGGAACATGATTTTTGGCACAGCAAGTGGCATAAAAATGAAATTGGCTTCCATGAACCTGAGGGCAATGCACTTTTAGTTAAGTATGCTGATACCTTATTAGCTTCTACCTCACCGCGAGTATTCGTACCCTTGTGCGGTAAAACTAAGGATATTCATTGGTTGCTTGCTAACGGCTGCGAAGTAGTAGGTGCGGAATTAAGTGAAATTGCGATCACGCAGCTATTTGCCGAGTTGGACATTGAGCCAGAGATCACGACCTTAGGTAGTCTTAAACTATTTAAAAATGGACCACTAAGTATTTTTGTTGGTGATATTTTTGAGCTAACCAACGAAACACTGGGTGGCATAACCGGTATTTACGATAGAGCCGCATTAGTTGCGTTGCCTACCGAGCTTCGCGAGAAATATGCAGCGCATATTTGTGATATCACCGAATGCGCCCCCATCCTTTTGATAAGCTTCAATTATGACCAAAGCGTTATTCCTGGCCCTCCATTTTGCGTTGACGAAACAGAGGTAGCTCGGCTATACAACGCTAGTTATTCTATTACTCTGCTTGAACGTGAACCACTGGAAGGTGGCCTTAAGGGTAAAGTAGCGGCAGACTCACTAGTCTTCAATCTGAAGCATAAATAGTAAGTTTAAAGCGCAGTAGCACAGGCTTTAGAACGCGCTCCCTCTTCAGTAATTGCCTAAAACATCGCATAACCCAACATTCTCTATTGCGACGTAAGTGCGATAACTTGCTCTAAACCAAATAACAATGCGCCAATTAAGCCTCCCACCAAGGTGCCGTTAATTCGTACCTTTTGAAGATCGCGCCCAATATTTAGCTCAATTTGCTCAGCCATCTCATTTTCATCCCAGCTATTTATGGTATCTTCAATATGCTTGGTTAAAAAGTCTGCCAACTCTGGTGCCATGTACTTTCCAGCTTCACCAATATGCCGGTCGAATGCGCTCGATAAGCGCTCATCGGTGGTTAAAGAACGGCCTAATTCATTTAGCCAATGTGTCACTTTCGTTTCTGCTTTACCGCTTTCAGTACTCAAAGATTCAAGCATCCGGCCATGTAACGCTACCCAGCTTTTATTTAAAAAAGCTTTAAGGGCGGGATCATGAACCAGTTGCTCTTTATAATTGTTGATACGTTGAGCCATCGAGTCACTGGTTTGCACTTCATGTAAAAAGTCATTTACCTGCTCGTCAAACGCATGCCTCAAAGGGTGATTATCATCGGCGTACACGTCATCAAGTACGCGAGAAACCGCTTTTACCGCAATAAGTGCTCCCCGCTCACTCAACCAAGTTGAAGGAAGTAGTTTTTCTAATCGGTTATGCTCTGTTTTAAGCCAATCTATGAGTGTGGCAGCAATATATTCTTGCGTTTCAGGCTCACCCATCAATTTAGCAACGTTTCCGAGCAGCTTATCTAATACAAGCTGATGATGCCGCTCTCGGGTAATACTGCTCAACACAGTGGCTATAAGCTGTTGTAAGTCGAGTTGATTAATTCCTTTTTCAGCTGTTTTACCGATAAAGGCTTTAACTGGCTTGTCATCCACTAAACGAAGAATGCCGGCAAGTGCATCACATAAAAATCGGCTTAATTTTTTCGCATGTTGAGGGTCTTCTAACCATCGCCCTGCCCCTTTGGCAGGTTGACTAGATGCAATTAAGCTTTCAATGGCACTAGCATGAAAGAATTTTTCTTTAACAAATAGTGACAAGTTTTGCGCTATCACTCTTTTATTGCTCGCGACAATATTGGTATGAGGAATGGGATACCGAGCAGGTATCGGTTTAAAAAGCGCTGTTACCGCAAACCAGTCGGCGAGCCCTCCGACTAATGCAGCTTCACTAGCCATTTTTATCAGCCCCAACCATTTAGCACTAGCCAAGCTGGGAACATACACCTGTGTGACAATGGCAATCACGAAAACACCCGCGGCTATCAATAAGCAAATTAATGCATTTTGCTTCGCTCGCTTTAACTGCGAATGTTTGTCGTGCATAAATTACATCCTTTTACCAAGTTCATCTAATATTTGCTCACCATCTTCTTTAAAATAAGGGCCTGATGGCCATGAAGGTAGCAAGTCGAGTACTTTTTCACTAGGCCGACAAAGCCCTACGCCTTTTTCTGTGCAAACTATAGGCCTATTTACCAAAACTGGGTGTACCAACATAGCATCAAGCAAAGCATCGTCTGATACAGACTCATCCAGTAACCCTAACTCTTCTGCCGGTGACTTTGTTGTCCTGAGTGCTTGCCTAGGGGTTAAGTTCGCAGCTGCAAATAAACCAAGTAACTGAGAACGGGTCCAACCTTCGTTCAAATAATCTACAACAATTGGCGAGTACCCAGCATCTTCAATAATTTTAAGCACGTTACGAGATGTGCCGCAGGCGGGGTTGTGGTGAATAACAATCATAATTTAGACCTTGTAGGAAAAGTGACTTACTGAATTAAGATAATAACAGCTTAACACATATGATATTTCATATTTATTATCATTTGAGTGTGTGTCCAACTCAATTGCTGCTCATTTAAGTGTGTGTCCTACATATTCTGTCCTACATATCCGAGTGTGTGTCCAATTCTCATAGTTTTTGATTAGTTACCAAATCTACCTTTATTAACAACCTTTTAAGGCGCTTGGCTGTTCATATAGAAATAACTTGAATGCCGAACAATTGGTGTATTTCGCTATTATCTAGTGAAGTCATAAAAAACTATGATTGAGAAATGACACAGAAACCATTAAAACATTGATAATTATACTATTTTTATCTTGGCATGCTCTGTGATAGATAAGCGTACATTAATGAGTAATTTAGAACGTTAAACAACACTGAGAAGGCTTCACGATGAAAAAAACACTTATTGCCAGCACTTTATGCTTTGCAGCGACAACAATGCTTTCGGGCTGCGTAATTCATGTTGGTAATGCCAGTGCCCAAGAGGGAGAGGATATAAGTAGCGTGTTTGGTAGTGTAGATGTAGCAGAACATCGCTCGGTAGGCGATCTTTCTTCGGTCAATGGCAATGTATCGATTGAAGATTATGCACAAGCGGAAGATATTAGCGTTGTGAACGGCGGTGTAGAGATAGGTTCTCATGTACGCATTGACGACATCAACATCGTGAATGGCGACCTTGATGCGGGATCGAATCTGCATGTAACTAACAGTATTGAAACCGTTAACGGTGATATAAACATTGAAAAGCAAAGTACAATTCAAGGCAGCGTAGAAACGGTTAATGGTGATATTAAAATTGTAGACAGCGTAGTTGAGAACAATATTGAAAGTATGAATGGAGACATCACCCTTAAAGGCGATACCTTAGTTAAGGGCGACATTATATATAAGATGCGTGATGAAGGCTGGCTGGAAAGAAATAGCACAAAACCTAAGCTCACCATCGACGATGATGTTTCTATCGGCGGCTCAATAATTCTTGAACGCCCTGTAAATATGGATATTGCTAACGCCGCTCTACAAGAAAAAGTGATTGTCAGTTATTCATCTAGCAAGTAAGGTCTTGGTATTATTCCAAATGTAGATTGGCATGAACGAAAAACAGAAAATGTTATCCGGTGAACTCTACTACCCTAGCGATCGTGAGTTAACCGGATTACGCAAGGCCTGCAGGATAAAATTGGACGAGCTTAATGCTACCTGTCAAACAGAACACAAAGCCCGCACTCGTCAATTAAAGGCGCTTTTTGGCACTACGGGCAAACGCCTATACATAGAGTCGTCTTTCAAGTGTGACTATGGCGAAAACATCCATGTGGGTGAAAACTTTTACGCTAATTTTAATTGCGTCATATTGGATGCCGCTAAAGTCACTATTGGTGACAATTGTATGATTGCACCGCAAGTAGGTATTTACACTGCCACACACCCTATCGATCCAACATCTAGACAAACCGGTATCGAGTTCGCAAAGCCAATTACTCTCGGTCACAATTGTTGGATTGGCGGTATGGCGGTAATAAATCCAGGTGTTACCTTAGGCAATAATGTGGTGGTAGCTTCAGGGGCCGTTGTCACCAAAAGCTTTGGTGACAACGTTGTTATTGGCGGTAATCCGGCGAAAATCATCAAGCATACTGTGGTTACAAATGACGATGGGCTCAGTTGAAGCCCTTCATTATTGTAGTTAGTAAACACAATAGCCGCCCCTGATATAAGGTATTTATTACCCTACCAATGATACAGATCCACATTGGGTAATATGAATAGCTCTTTATCCGGCGAACCAGCGTGGATGGCAGTAGCCTCTTCTTCTATTATGAATAAATCGCCTATCACTTTGCGTTGATAAAGATGGACTCCCTTTATTGCGTCATAGATTTCGTCGGCGTAACCAAATTTATTGTTTTGGTATGATAGTGGATGACGGAGTAGCTTATCGCTAACCCAGAATTCCGTTTTTATTCCTGACTCTCTTACCAGCAATACCTGATTAGTTTGATAACCCAAGATTTCTTTTTGAGGTCCTAAAACCTCAAGTTTTTTAATCGCTAGACCTTCAAAGCCCTCAGGTTCTGCCACATTATTTACGCCAAATTTCATGATACCGCTTTTAAATAATGTGTATTCCTCGTTAGTGTCAGCAAAGTACCATGTTTTATCCGCGACGTTGGCATTGTAATTTATTTCCAACTTATCCCCGAACTCATTGAAGCAGTAGGACTTATTAACGCCCAAATTTTCGGTATTGTTTTCTATTAAAAATGCGATTTTGCTTTGAGCTTCTTCATCAAGTGCATTCACGCCGCTATAAGTTATTTTGTAATCAATACAACCGACAAATGAGTCGGTGGCTACGTGAGAAGAAGAAACAATTGATGGCGTTTGCTCTGTATTTACTAGGGACTGATGTTTGAAATAGGTTTCTTGAGCTAATACAGAATGGTTTGCGAGTAGTAGAAAAATCATCCATGATAATTTATATAAAGTCATTGTGTTTCCTCGTGCTTTATTACAAGCCAAGGTATCAAACTATTGGTAGTGAGTCTTAGTAAATTTTCACTTTACTTTCTGAAGAAGATAGCTTCTTACAGATGCCGGCTTTTTACGCTTTTTTAACGTCAACGCCCATAAAAAATTAAAAACAACGACTTCCCTCTATCTTTTGAAGTAAGGGAAATCGTTTTATCGCGCTTTTTAATTACTCTTAAAATTTAGGTTTGGCTTATTCCACCTAACCATTAATCCCACTTAGGCGCAAAGTCTGGATTAACAATACGCTCTCCGTTATCTAGTTCATCGATGCGGGTAATATCATCATCTGTGAGTGAGATATCGGTGTAAGAGAAGTTTTGCGCCAAGTGCTCTTTGCTGGTTGAAGAAGGAATGGTGTTAATCCCTTTTTTATCTAACCATGCCAATACCACCTGAGCAGGACTGGAGTCATGCGCATCGGCTATAGCGTTTAATGTGTCATCCTTCATTACATCACCGACGGCAAATGGCATATAAGCCGTTACGCCGATACCGCGCTCTTTACAGGCTTGTACAACTTGACGGTTCTGCATAAACGGGTGCAGCTCTATTTGGTTGGTGTAAATCTCTCCCTTACCTAAAATTTTCTCAGCCTGTTTAATCTGATCTATCGTGAAGTTAGACACCCCTATATGGCGCGTAAGACCAAGCTCTTTAGCTTGTTTCAAGCGCATCAAGTAATCTTCTAAAGAAATGTCATTACCTGGGTAAGGCCAGTGAATAAGCAGTAAATCAACATACTCAACTTTTAGCTTCGACAAGCTCTCGTGAACACTAGGAATAAACTTATCTTCACTTAAAGACTCGTACCACACCTTGGTGGTAATGAATAAATCGGAGCGTGTAATGCCGCTGGTTTTAATCGCATCGCCAACGAGCTCCTCATTTTTGTATATTTGTGCGGTATCTACATGCCTGAAACCTACATCTAGTGCATCGGTTACGGCATTGAGTGCAGTATCACCTTCCAAGCGGAATGTTCCCATTCCTAACTGAGGCATATCTTTCATATCAGTCTCCTTTTGTGTGCACGTTTATCAAATCATTGATGTGTTGTTCCTACGCACTCAAACCTTGAGGAGATCGAATTCACTGCAAAAAGTTAATCTATATTTTTGGACCGTTTGTATCTTCACAAAAATTCGCCCATCTGCATCGAAAATGACAAAATAAGTGGAAAATGACGCCACTTAATCGTATCCTGCTCAGCATTAAATATATGCCTTGTAGTCCTCATGCTTAACCGTTTTATTTTGCTGATACTTTTATTATTTCCTATCAGCAACTTAGCTATATCCTCTGAAATTAAGCACCTACGAGTTGGTGTTGAAGCTATGAATTATTACCCCGTAATGGACTTTACCACACCGCAACATCGCGGATTATTAAGCGATATCATGACGGACTTTGGCAATAGCCATAATATCTCGTTTGAATTCATTCCCCTTCCCTTACAACGTTTCAATCACTGGTTTGAAGACAATGCCATTGATTTTCGCTTACCTGATAACCCTAGATGGACCCAAAGTGGTACCCCAGGCCTGATTTACGGTGAAGCGCTAATAACCGTATGTGATACCTCGGTTGTGCTAACTGAAAACAGTGACATGCCAATGGATGAGGTTACTAAACTTGGATTGTTATACGGCTTTACCCCTGCCGAAAAATGGCAAGAAAAGCGTTCAGACGGCACGCTGACTATCGCCAATGAGCGTTCGGTTCGTATTCTTACTCGCATGCTTTTGAAAGGGTTAGTGGATGCTATTGATTTAAATATTGCGACGATTAAAAGTGAATTGGTATCGCAGGGCCTGTCTGAAGAATTAGTAGCAGTAGCAAAAAATGTCCCTGCTGACGGCGTAAAGTATCGTATCTCTACTCAGTCACAGCCAGAAGTACTCGCTAAACTTAATCGCTATGTTATTGAAAACCGCGAATCAATAGATGCTAAAGCGCAAAAGTATGGTATTGCTGCCGGGACTAATTGCGACTCATTGCATTAAAGTAATGTCTGTTGAGCGCAAGTTCGATTGCTAAGACAGGTGTATACAAAATAATTCTGCAAAAAAAAACGGGCAATGCCCGTTTTTTTCGAATCTGCTATTTCACACTATTATTAACGCTTAGGCGTTCTTGCTACCCGCTTTTTAACACCGCCATTCTCTTTACGTACCTTGTGTTTTTTCACAGAGCGACGCATACGGCTTAAACGTGCATGATCTAACTTGCCTTGGCGTACATCCACCATGGTTTGCGTTTCTTCAGGTAGTTGCACAATGTCCCGTAGTGAGTTTACGTCTTCTAAACCCAGCTCTACCCAAGCTCCCTGAGGTAAACGCTTTTGTAAGTCCATTGGACCGTATTTAACACGGATTAATCGGCTTACCTGTACACCTTGTGATTCCCACAAACGACGTACTTCTCGGTTGCGCCCTTCTTTAAGCGTAACGTTGAACCAACGGTTCATGCTCTCTTCTTCTGAGCCTGGAGGAGCGACTTTACCAGAGATACTTAAAAACTTAGCTTCGCCATCTTCAAGTTGAACACCTTTTTTCAAGGTATTTAACGTTTGATGCGTTACATCACCAAATACACGAACAGCATATTCGCGCTCTACTTCACACTTAGGGTGCATCAAACGGTTTGCAAGCTCACCATCGTTGGTAAACAACAATAGGCCGCTTGTGTTCATATCTAAACGCCCTACCGCAATCCAGCGGCCCATGCGAATAGCAGGTAAACGGTCAAACACCGTATCACGCCCTTCAGGATCGTGGCGGCTACATAATTCGCCCTCAGGCTTGTTATACATTAAAACGCGGCATACAGGCTGTTCAGTTTGACGAGACAACAAATGTCCATCAACCCGAATCTGCCCTGTTTCGTCAACACGGTCGCCCAATGTTGCCAATGTACCATTAACAGAAACGCGGCCTTGTTCTATCCAACGTTCCATTTCTCGTCGCGAGCCTAGCCCTTGGTTAGCTAGTACTTTTTGCAACTTTTCAGTCATTTGTATCACTCTTTATTTGCTTGTTTTCGGTCGCACGGTCTGTTACCTCAGACGGTGCCTCATTTAACACCTTAAGCGACGAGGTGGAATCAATACTTTTAGCCATTTCATCAAAGGCATCGGAATTGGGAAGCTCCGATAACGATGAAAGCGAAAAGTAATCTAAAAAAGTATTCGTGGTCGCATATAAAGCTGGCCTGCCTGGCACTTCTTTATGCCCCACTACTTTTACCCATTCTCGTTCTGTGAGTGTCTTCATTATACTACTGCTTACCGCTACACCTCTTACTTGCTCAATTTCTCCACGAGTAATAGGTTGACGATAGGCAATAAGTGCCAAAGTTTCCAACATAGCGCGGGAATACTTTGGGGCAGTCTCCTGCCATAGTTTGCTCAACCATGGACTCAACGCATCCACAGATTGAAATCGGTAACCACTGGCTACCTTCACTAATTGTATACCCCTAGGTTGATAATCTAAGGTTAGCTCATTAATGACTGTTTTTAAGGTTCTCTCTGCTACCGTGAAGTCACTTAGCACCGTGTCTCTCAACTGCTGAATAGACACTGGAGCATCGGCAACGAATATGGCGGCTTCAACCAGTTGTTTTAATTGAGCTGTTTTTATTTTTTTCATTTTTACTCAACGCTACTGCCTAATTTTACATGAATTCGGGCGTAAGGACCCGCCTGAATACAAAAAATCAGTTGTTCTTTTACCAATTCTAGAATAGCTAGGAAGCATACCACCACACCAGCGCGCCCCTCTTCCACCGTAAATAACCCCTCAAGTGGTGTAAATTCACTGGCATTTATCAAATTGAGTATCATCGACATACGCTCACGCGTACTTAGGGCTTCACGGGCAATAGTATGGTGTTCAAATGCCGCCGCCCGTTTCATTGCCCCACTAAACGCAAGTACAATTTCCGCTAGGCTTATCTCTGGTTCAATTCGTACCGGCGCAACACTGTCGGCTGCTAACACATTGGTATCAAATATGTCTCGTTCTAAACGAGGCTGAATATCCAAATCTTCAGCGGCTTGTTTAACGAGTTCATATTCTTTCAGCCGCCTAATAAGTTCAGCGCGAGGGTCTTCTTCCTCATCACTATCGCTGCTACGTTTAGGTAGCAATAACCGTGATTTTATCTCGGCTAAAATAGCGGCCATCAACAGGTATTCTGCGGCTAGTTCTAGCTTTAACGACATCATGGCATCGACATATTCCATGTATTGCTTAGTGATTGTCGCCACCGGCAAGGTAATAATATCGAATTTTTGTTTTCGTATAAGGTACAGCAGAAGGTCGAGCGGCCCTTCAAACGTTTCTAAAATAACTTCTAGCGCATCAGGCGGAATAAATAAGTCTTCAGGCTTTTCTATTAACGCCTCACCATGAATAAATGCGAGCGGAAGCGGCTGCTGAATGGGCGATTGCTCACTGCTCATCGGTACACACTATTCAAATGGGGCAGGATCGCCCGTGCCACGGCGCATAATGACAGGGGTATCTTCAGATAAATCAATAACGGTAGTAGGCTGCTCGCCTAAATACCCGCCATGAATAATAACCCCAACCTGCTTTTCTAAATTATCGCGAATAACGTCAGGATCTGATTCTGCCATGGTATTACCAGGCAAAATAAGCGAGGTAGACATAAGCGGCTCGCCAAGGGTTTCAAGCAGCGCTAACGCAATGGCGTTATCAGGCACACGGATACCGATGGTCTTACGCTTCGGATTTTGCAAACGCTTGGGCACTTCACGGGTGGCTTTTAGTACAAAGGTGTATGACCCTGGCGTGTTATTTTTAATTTGTCTAAATGCCGTATTATCCACTTTTGCGTAAATAGATAATTCAGACATATCTCTGCACATGAGCGTGAAGTTATGATCTTTACCAATATCTCGAATGCGGCATAGTTGCTCTAAGGCTTTTTTATCTTCCATCTGACAACCAATGGCATAACCAGAGTCGGTAGGATAAACCACTACCGCCCCTTCACGTATAAGCTCACAAGCTTGGTTCAACAAACGTTGCTGTGGGTTTTCAGGATGAATATAGAAAAACTGACTCATGATAATGTCCTGTTCATGCCTATTGCTTGGCTATTGTTTAGCGAAAGAAGGCAGCTAATACCACGCTGCGAACCACTAGCCGCTAATCGTTAATACTAGGTGCTGATTGGTTCACCGCGTCAGCAAACCCCTCAACCACTGGCCAATCGTGCCATATTGGCGTTAAGTTACTGCTAATACCCAAATTCTTACCTAGCTCGGTCCATCGTGATGGAAAGTGAAAATCAGAGCCTGCCGAAGCCAATAAATCATGGCTAGCGGCGAGTTCATTCACCAGCGCTTGCTTGTCTTTGCTAATACCAGGAAACGCAGTTTCAATTGCATCGCCGCCCGCTTGGGCAAATAAATCAACTAATCTACGTAGCCATTTTGCGGTCATGTCGTAATGAACGGGGTGTGCTAGCACGGCTTGGCCGCCTGCACCGTGGATCCACTCAATGGCAGTTTCAACACTTGGCCACTCTGCTTTCACCGCTGCACGCTTGCCTTTGCCTAAATACTTTTTAAAGGCTGCGTTCATGGTGCCAACGCCATAGTTATTCACCAGCACACGTGCAAAATGTGCGCGGGTTACCTGCCCTTCACCGGCTAATGCAATGGCCCGAGGAAGTACCCCTTCAAACCCGCACTTGCCCAACTTTTCCGCTATTTTTTCTGCTCTTACTTTTCGAGTTTGAGCCTGACCTTCAAGTTGCGCTAGAAATGTTGGGTTGGTTCTATCAACATTTAACCCCACAACGTGAATATCGAAACCATGCCAATTGGTGGAAATTTCGACACCGTCAATAATTTTCAACGGCCTTTTTTGTTTCGCCTGCGTGTTATGCGCCGTTTCTAATCCCGCCACTGTGTCGTGGTCGGTAATGGCTAATACGTCAACCTGCATGGTGTGCGCACGCAGTATAAGCTCCTCTGCAGTGAGGTGCCCATCGGAGAATTTTGTATGGCTGTGGAGATCTATTTTCAAAGGCTTTTCAATAATTGGTTGACACAAAGGTGAATTTGTTTTCTTCTATACGCACAAGTATACAGATTTACGCCTTCGATAACTATCGATGTTCGTACAAGATTGAACCAAACACGAGTTTATTCATGCAATTAATGACAATCACAACAGTAACAACTATTGCTTCTTGGTGGTGGCACTCCCTCGATTAACGGGTGGTGTGCGCGTTTATGCGTGAATAAAACACAAAAGGCCCGTATTTACGGGCCTTTTTTTTATCTTTTTGCAGTCGGAGAGTGGCAAAAATGAGTTTAGCGGAACTGGGCACAACCCCAGGCAAAGTCGAAACAATTGAGCAGGTTGGGCATTACATCGACGACCCTCTTGCAGCCTTCGCACACATTTGTGCCGAACGTCCTAATGCGTTGTTATTAGAGTCGGCAGAAATCGATTCGAAAGACGATTTACAAAGTTTATTAATGGTACAAGCGGCTTTACGCCTAGAGTGCACTGGAAACCGCGTTGACGTAAAAGCCCTTACGGAAAACGGCGCTTCCGTGTTGCCAATATTTAAATCTCAGTGCCCTGATGGGGTAACATGCGTTGACAGTACCGACACATCGGTCACCTTATTATGTGAACCTGCTGATGCGCAGTTAGATGAAGATAGCCGTTTAAAGTCTGCCAGCGTAATGGATACCTTGCGTATTATCGTGAAAAAAATCACGCCTATTCGTCAACATCCCCACGCGCTTTTTTTGGGCGGTGTATTTGCCTATGACATGCTCGCGGGATTTGAATCGCTTCCTCATGTAGAAGATGGCGATAATGATTGTCCAGATTTCGTTTTTTACTTGGCTGAAACGCTTATTACGGTAGATCACCAAACTCGCGAAACCCACTTGATTGGAAGCGTGTTTAGTGGCGAAGACGTAGCCCAGCAATACTTTGGAATTTCCCAGCGCTTAGAATCATTGCACCAGCAATTGCAATCTATGCCTGAGACACCTACTTTAACTTCTGGCGCAGGTATTGATGACGCTGTTATCGGTGGAGACATTTCGGTAAACGTAGATAAAAGTGATGAAGAATTCTGTGACAATGTGCTTGAGTTAAAACAGCACATTCTTGCAGGGGATATTTTCCAAGTAGTGCCTTCACGTACATTCTCACTGCCTTGCCCTTCTCCGCTTCTAGCTTATGCGCATTTAAAAGAACAAAACCCCAGCCCTTATATGTTCTATATGCAAGATGAAGCCTTTACTATATTTGGTGCTTCACCAGAGTCTGCACTTAAATATGAAAGCGAAAGCAACCAAGTCGAAATTTACCCCATTGCTGGTACTCGCCCTCGCGGCAAACGCCCTGACGGCACAATTAATCACGATTTAGACAGTCGTATTGAACTTAACTTGCGTGAAGACAACAAAGAGAAGTCTGAGCACATCATGCTGGTCGACTTAGCGCGAAACGATGTGGCAAAAGTAAGTCGCCCGGGAAGCCGCTTTGTTAAAGACTTATTGAAAGTAGACCGCTACTCTCATGTTATGCACCTTGTTTCCCGTGTTGTTGGCCAACTTCGTGACGATTTAGATGCGCTACATGCTTATCAAGCGTGCATGAACATGGGCACCTTAGTGGGTGCGCCGAAAGTGAGTGCCGCTACGCTGATTCGTGAAGTAGAACAAAAACGTCGTGGTAGCTATGGCGGCGCAGTAGGCTATATAAACGGACAAGGTGACATGGATACCTGTATTGTTATTCGCTCGGCATTTGTGAAAAACGGCCGTGCTTTCATTCAAGCAGGCGCTGGAGTGGTTTACGACTCTGCCCCACAAGCTGAAGCCGATGAAACCCGTGCAAAAGCGCAAGCGGTTATTAGCGCGGTTACCGCAGCACTCAAAGCGGAAGCGGAGACTCAAGCATGAGTATGACTATGAGCAACAAAACCACCCTATTCTTACTCGATAATGTCGACTCTTTTACCTATAACTTGGTAGATGAATTACGTGCGCTTGATTTAGAAATAAACGTATATCGCAACACTGTGTGCGCAGATATGTTATTTGAAAAAATGCTAGAACAAGCCACCAAAAGCCCAGTTTTGCTAATGCTGTCGCCAGGCCCTGGCGCACCAAGCGAAGCGGGTTGTATGCCGGCTTTACTTGAAAAAGTAGCAGGTACTTTTCCGGTACTGGGTATTTGCTTAGGCCATCAAGCCATTGTTGAATATTATGGCGGTACTGTAGGCCGCGCCACGCAAGTTATGCATGGTAAAAGCTCTGCCATCACCCATTCAGAAAAAGACATGTTTACCGACTTACCACAGCCATTACATGTAGCTCGCTATCATTCGTTAGCCGCACAAACACTACCTGACGCCCTTGAACCCTGTGCGTCTTGTGTTAACGATGATGGAACTGAAACCGTCATGGCCGTGTTTAACAAAACTGATAAAATGCTAGGCTTTCAATTTCACCCTGAGTCGATATTAACGGCCCAAGGTAGTGTGCTGCTGAAGCAAAGCATCGACTATTTAACGCAACAAGGATAAAGCCATGTTTGACGCTACTCCATTACTTGAAAAACTCATCAAACAATCGGCGCTGTCTCAAACCGAAGCTTACACGTTGTTCAACAGTATTATGCACGGTGAGCAAAACGAAGCCGTTATTGCCGCGGTGCTCACAGCACTAAAAATTAAACATGAATCTCCGGGTGAAATTGCTGGAGCAGCCAGTGCCATGGTTGCCAACGCCAAGCCATTCCCAGCACCAACCTATCCTTTTGCCGACATTGTTGGCACAGGTGGAGATGGTCATAACACCATTAACATTTCGAGCGCCGCAGGGGTGGTGGCAGCAGCATGTGGTGTGAAAGTGGCCAAACATGGCAACAGAAGTGTATCTAGTAAGTCTGGCTCTGCTGATCTGTTCAAACAATTCGGTTTAAACTTAGAAATTACACCGGAATTGTCGAGAAAATGCTTAGATGAAGCAAATTTCACATTTCTTTTTGCGCCGGTATATCACGCAGGCATGCGTTTCGCAGCCCCCGTCCGTGCTGCCCTGAAGACCAGAACCTTGTTTAACATACTGGGGCCACTTGCCAATCCAGCGGGCCCAACACATGGTGTGTTCGGCGTTTACTCCCCTGAACTGCTTGAACCTTACGCAAAAACCCTTATGCTTCTTGGCCAACATCGCGCCATGATTGTTCACGGCGATGGCTTAGATGAACTTGCTCTGCATGGTGAATCTCTTATTTACGATCTTGAGCATGGTGACATTCGTAAGTTAACCGTCACCGCGGAAGACTTTGGCCTTTCCTCATACCCATTATCGGCCATTGAGGGCGGCGAGCCAGAAGAAAACAAGAAATACATTGAAGCTGCATTAGCCGGTGAAGGCCAAGAAGCCCATCGCGCTGCCATTGCAATGAACTGCGGCGCACTACTTAAAGTTACCGGTACCGCCGATTCATTTAAAGATGGCACCGAGATGGCCATGCAAGCAATGAAAGATGCAAAACCTTTGGCAGTATTAAACCAGGTTGCCAAAATCAGTCAGGAGGTCAGCACTGATGCCTAATGTGCTAGAAAAAATTGTTGCCGATAAACGCATTGAAGTTGATGCCAGAAAATCGGCTTTGCCGCTTGAAAGCTTTAAAGCAGATTTAGTGCCTTCGAACAAAAGCTTGTTTGATGCACTGAATGAACCGAATGCTGGCTTTATTTTTGAGTGCAAAAAGGCTTCCCCCTCAAAAGGGCTTATTCGCGAACATTTCGACCTAGACGAAATTCTAGCCGCATACACACCCTATGCGGCGGGCATTTCAGTACTTACTGACGAGAAGTATTTCCAAGGTAAATTTGAATATTTGGCCTACGTTACAGAACGTGTAGCACAGCCTGTATTAAACAAAGATTTCTTTATTGATACTTATCAGGTTTATTTAGCGCGTCATTACAATGCCGATGCCGTATTGCTCATGCTAAGCGTGTTAGACGATGTGCAGTATCGTGAACTTGCTACCGTAGCCAATAGCTTGTCGTTAGATATTCTTACTGAGGTAAGCAACGAAGAAGAGATGCGTCGCGCCATTGCTCTTGAAGCAAACATTATTGGTATTAACAACCGTAACCTGCGCGACTTATCAACCGATTTAGCCACCACAGAACACTTGGTACCTATGCTGGAAAGTGCCACACACGACTTTGTGGTAATTTCAGAATCGGGTATTTATACCCATGAAGACGTATTGCGCTTAAGCCCGCTTTGTCAAGGCTTCTTGGTAGGCAGTGCACTTATGTCGCAAGCTAATTTGAAACGCGCCGTTCAAAGCTTAATTTACGGTTCGGTAAAAGTATGCGGGTTAACCAGTGTTGAACAGGCCCAACTTGCTTTTGAAAGTGGCGCGAGCATGGGCGGGCTAATTTTCGCTGAAAAATCACCTCGATTTGTGGCCGAATCAGTCGCAAAAGATATTGTAGAAACCGTTGAAGGCGATTACGTGGGCGTGTTTGTGAATCATGACATAGACCATGTTGCTAAGTTAGCTACAACGCTTTCGCTATCCGCCGTTCAATTACATGGCAGCGAAGATGCAACATATCGAGCAAAACTGAAAGACGCCCTGCCGTCACGTTGTGAAATATGGCAAGCCAAAGGCGTGAAAGGCGCTTTGCCTGAACAGCTACCTAAGTTATTAGAAGATGAAAATATCGATTATGTACTGCTTGATTGCCAAGTAGGTAATGCCAAGGGCGGTACAGGAGAAAGCTTCGATTGGGGATTGTTAGACAATATAGCCAACAAGCAAAAAATCATTCTAGCCGGTGGAATTAACGCAACCAACATTGCTCAAGGCATTGACGTGGGTTGTGCAACCATCGACATAAATTCAGGGGTAGAAAGTGCCCCAGGCGAAAAGTCGGCTGAAAAATTAGCCGAGCTATTTTCAATTTGTCGCCGCTATTAACACTTAGGACAACGCATGAATCAATTAGATACAAAATTTGGAGAGTTCGGTGGCATGTATGTGCCAGAGCTACTTATTCCTGCACTGGACCAACTAGAAAAAGCGTTTCTAGATGCGAAAGATGATCCTAGCTTCAACGAAGAGTTTTTGGGGTTATTAAAAGATTACGCAGGCCGCCCAACAGCAATGACGCTAACCCGCAACTTGGTAAGCAACCCTAAGGTAAAATTATACCTTAAACGTGAAGACTTACTTCACGGTGGTGCCCATAAAACTAACCAAGTACTGGGTCAGGCGTTATTAACAAAACGTATGGGCAAAACCGAAGTTATTGCCGAAACGGGCGCCGGTCAACACGGTGTTGCTACAGCGTTAGCATGCGCATTATTAGGCTTAAAAGCCCGTATTTATATGGGTGCAAAAGATGTTGAGCGTCAAGCGCCTAACGTCTTCCGTATGAAACTAATGGGTGCAGAAGTTATTCCTGTAAACGCTGGCTCAGGCACACTTAAAGATGCGGTAAACGAAGCCATGCGTGACTGGTCTGCTAATTACGATACCGCGCATTACCTGCTAGGTACGGCAGCGGGCCCTCATCCATTCCCCACTATTGTACGTGAATACCACCGTATGATTGGCGAAGAAACACGTGCACAAATTCTAGAAAAAGAAGGCCGTTTACCAGATGCTGTTGTGGCCTGTGTAGGTGGTGGTTCTAATGCTATTGGTATGTTTGCTGATTTCATCGACGAACCCTCTGTACGCCTTGTAGGTGTTGAACCTGCAGGTAAAGGGATTCATACCAAAGAGCACGGCGCTACTATTGTGACGGGTACTAAAGGTATATTGCACGGTGCGTACACTTTCATCATGCAGGACCAAGAAGGACAAATTGAAGAGAGCTATTCAGTTTCTGCCGGATTAGATTACCCAGCAGTTGGCCCTCAACATGCCTATTTAGCTGAAACTGGCCGTGCTGAGTACGTTGCCGCTACCGATGAAGAAGCGCTTAACGCGTTCCAATTGCTTGCACGTAAAGAGGGTATTATTCCCGCGCTTGAGTCTTCACACGCCCTAGCACACGCATTAAATATGGCCGACGAAGCAGAAGAAGAAACCATTATTGTGGTGAATTTATCTGGCCGTGGTGATAAAGATTTGGCTCACGTAACCAAAATTTTAGGGGACAAACTGTAATGGAAAGATATGCAGAAATGTTTGCGCGCCTAGACGCAAAAAATGAAGGCGCTTTTGTTCCTTTCGTGATGATAGGCGACCCTGATTTAGCACAATCTGAAGCGATTATTTGCCAATTGGTTGAAAGTGGTGCTGATGCGCTAGAGCTTGGTATTCCTTATTCAGATCCCATCGCCGATGGCCCTACTATTCAAGCGGCGAGTATTCGTGCGCACAAAAGCAACGTTACAGTAGCTAAATGTTTTGAATTATTGGCGCGCGTACGCAGTAAGTACCCACAAGTCCCTATTGGTTTACTTCTATACAGCAACCTAGTGATGGCACAGTCTATCGATGGCTTTTATAAAAAAGCCAGCGATGCAGGGGTAGATTCTATTTTGGTTGCTGATGTGCCTATTCGTGAAGCAGCACCATTCCAAAAAGCGGCTGATGCTAATGGAATATCACAAATTTTGATAGCTCCGCCGAATGCGACCGATGAAACCATGGAAAAAATTGGTGAGTATTCGAAAGGCTATACGTACTTGTTAGGTAGAGCTGGGGTAACTGGCGCTGAAACTGCTGTAGAAATTCCTGCCGCTGAGTTGATTGCACGACTAACGGCACATAAATGTGCACCGCCACTACTTGGATTTGGTATTTCTACGCCAGCACAAGTAAAGTCGGCCATTGATGCTGGTGCAGCGGGCGCTATTTCTGGTTCTGCTACAGTGAACCTGATTGCAGCAAACTTAGACAACAACGATGCTATGCTAAGTGCATTGGGTGAGTTTGTGCAGTCTATGAAAGCCGCTACTGCTAAGGGTTAAGGAGTCATTATATGCTTTATATGATTTGTGCTACCGATGTGGCAAACAGTTTGGAAAATCGTTTAGCGGCCCGCCCTGCGCATTTAGCACGTTTAAATGCGTTAAAAGATGAAGGTAGGTTAGTTATAGCTGGCCCCTTCCCTGCTATCGACAGCCCGGATCCTGGCCCAGCAGGGTTTACAGGTTCATTGGTGGTTGCAGAATTTGAATCGCTAGAAGCGGCACAAGCTTGGGCAGATGCTGACCCGTATATTGAAGCGGGTGTTTACGAAAGTGTAATTGTTAAACCTTACAAGAAAGTGCTTCCTTAGCGGTCACGCTCAGCGGTTATCGACCTGTACCTACTCTACGTTTTGTTGTAACTAGCAAAGGTACAGTAGCAATCGTGATGTTAACTGACTCGGCCTCATGAATAGCCAGCGTCAATTGAGCACTCAACTTGATTACCGCTCATAAAAAAGCCTGAGAGAAATGCTAACGCATTCCTTTCAGGCTTTTTTGTGTGCGAATCTAAATTGGAGAATCTGAATTGGACACACACTCCAATTACGTTTTCCACTGACTAAACCTAAATTGGACACACACTCATGTTCTGGCAAATTCCGACACTCGAAAACATTTTTAATTTAGGACAGACACTCCAATGATGTCTTCGGCTAACTGAATGCTAGAGTCTAAATTGTAGAGTCTAAATTGGACACACACTCATATTCTGGCAAATTCAGACACTCGAAAACATTTTCAATTTAGGACAGGCACTCCAATGATGTCTTCGGCTAACTGAATGCTAGAGTCTAAATTGGACACACACTCATTTGAGCATTCTAGCTACAAAGTCACTTTATCGTGTTCGCCCATTTCATCAGGTGAAATGGTTTTGCCGGTCATCAATTTAAACATTCCTTTAAGGGATGGGTCAGCCTCCCAAATCTCGGCATCCGCCAAATTAAATCGCAGCATGAGTAAATTCGGATCGTCCTTACCTTTCTCGTACCAAGCTTCTACGCCGTTAGACCAATACTTGTCGATAATATCTTGACGAGTTTCCTGAACTAATGTTCCGCGAATACATGCGAACACGTCATGCCCTTTTGATGAAAACTGTACCATGGCTTCGCCACCTTCAGCGATGCGATTATCTTTTGTGGTGTAAAACCAAAACTCGCTATTAGCATGCTTATCGAGCTGGGCACGCATTGGTTCAGCGTGCGTGTTTTTACTAGTAAGGCTTACCATTACATTTGGACTGCTAGACATAGCTTCCCACATTGCCGTTTTAATATCGTGCGACATATTGCCTCCGTTGCATACATTTGAATAAACTTACCCAATTACAATTCACACTACGTGCCAGAAAATCTCTAGACGCTACAGGCCAGGCCACATAGGGGCTGAATAGGCAGAGTTCTTTGTGAAAGAGTAAAACTCTTGCTACTACTACCTATAACCTGTTCACTCTTGCGGTAAGTTTTTCACACCGACTAAGATTGGACACACACTTAAATTCGAAAGAAAAGTTAGACACTCTCTTTAATTTAAGCCCATTTATTCTTAGCCCTTCATATTGGACAGTCACTCAAGTACGAGTATCTTTTGTCACCCGAAAAGTTGAAATTGGAGTGTGTGTCCAATCTAGTACCTTGTTGAATTGCTTGTAAACTTAAGTGACTGTCCCACATTCATAACCTCATTAGCCCTTAACATCATTCTTGTTATCGCTTTATGTACACGCACTATTTGGCAAGGTAGACTTACACAGATATTCAGTAATGGTTCAGCTCCGGTCTCTATACTAGGTTCCTATCGGGCTTTGCCTGCTTTTTTGGTGAGGATATATGGTGAATACACTTCGCGCTGTGGCTTTAGTGCTAACACTGTTTATGTGCAGTGGTGGTAGTGCCTTCGCGCAGCAGGAAAAAAGTGGTGAATTAAGTAAAAGCCAAGCTGTAGAACGTGCCCGTCAGGCAGAATCTGGACGTGTGCTTCGTGTAAGCCAGACTAACCAAAAATACCGCGTTAAAGTTTTAAAGGAGTCGGGGCGAGTTGTTTCTGTTGATGTAGACAAGCGCTCTGGAAAAGTGAAGACCTCTAAGAAGAATTCAAAGGATTAACATGCGGATACTCATTGCTGAAGACGACAGCCGCCTTCTAACCCAGCTTGATAGCCTATTACAGCAACACGGCTACAGTGTAGATTTGGCCGACAATGGCGAGCACGCGCTTTATCTACTCAATGAGTATGCTTACGACCTAGCTATTATTGATATCGGCCTACCTAAAATGGATGGCTTCGAAGTTATTCGAAATGCAAGGCAAGAAGACATACGCTGCCCCGTACTTATTTTAACCGCTCGTGATCGCTGGCAGGAAAAAGTTGAAGGTTTGGATGCAGGAGCGGATGATTACCTTACCAAACCTTTTCACAATGAAGAATTGCTGGCAAGGGTTAAGGCACTGATTCGCCGCGCCTCTGGCCAAGCAAATCCTGTTATACAGTTCGGCCCTATCTTGCTGGACACGGTCGCTGAAGAAATCACTGTAAATGATGCCCCCCTCGAGTTGACTGCGTACGAATACAAAGTCATGGAATACTTAATGCTGAACCCGCAAAAAGTAGTCTCGAAAACAGAGTTAACAGAGCATATTTACGATCAAGATTTTGATCTTGATAGTAACGTCATTGAAGTTTTTGTTGGCCGATTGCGTAAGAAGCTAGATCCAGAAAATAGCTTTAAACCCATTGAAACTCTACGCGGACGTGGGTATAGGATCAACCGCAATCTATGAAACAACTGTCGCTGAGAATAAGGAGCATTTTATTAGCGATGGGCGTACTTGCCCTATTTGCACCGCTTACTGTGGTTATTTTAGATGACGCCTATACCACAAGCTTAACCCAAGCCAAAATGAGTGAACTTAGACTCATGAACCTAGGGTTACTCTCGGCTTTCGAGCTAGATGACGACATTCCCTTTATGCCAGAGATTTTATACGAGGAGCAACTTAACTTGCCTGGCTCTGGCTATTTGGGTGTGATTGTTTTTCGCGGTCACGTAGTGTGGCAGTCGGCTTCAGCATTAGATTACACATTGCCTGCCCCGAATTTAAACGTGAACGTGGGTAACGAGCTCTTTGTTGAATCGTATATAGCCAATTTCGACAATGATACCGATTATTTCGCCTACGCTTTTACGGCTGAATTTGCCTCAGAAAGCAACTTCGAGCCAGTTCGTTTTTATATTTTTAATAATAAACACCTGTTTAATGAAGAGCGCGAAACTTTTATATCGGTGGTCTGGCGTTGGTTGCTTATCTTATCCGGCGGTTTGCTTGTGTTAATAATTGTGGGCATCAGCCTTGTGCTAATGCCAGTAAGAAAGCTTATTAGCGAAATTTCACTTACCTCTAGCGGACAGAAACAACAGCTTGACGCCCACTACCCTGTTGAATTTAACCCATTGAAACAGTCAATCAACGAACTGATTGAATCTGAATCTCAGCAGCGTGCTCGTTATAAAAACAGCTTAGGTGACCTTGCTCATAGTTTAAAAACACCACTGGCTGTAGCTTTAGGGGTTGAAAAGCTTCCCAAACAAGCCGTTGAATCTTTAAATCAAATTGACCAAATTATTCAACGCCAATTAAAACGTGCTAGTGCTGGTAAGACGGGGTGGCAAGCGGCTATTCCTCTGTTACCTATCACACAAAAAGTGGCTAACGCTATGGATAAGGTATATCAGCATAAGCAATTATCGATAACAATTGAAGCCATCAACAATGTCGCCATAAAAGCCGACGAAACCGATATTATGGAAATGGTAGGTAATCTGTTAGATAACGCCTGTAAGGCTGCTGACTCAAAGGTATTAGTTGCACTGAAAAACGAAGGAAATTGGGCTGTGTTGACCATTGATGATGATGGCCCCGGCGTACCTTCAGATAAGAAACAAGCCCTGTTAGAGCGTGGAACCCGATTAGATACTTACGCCGACGGGCAAGGCATAGGCATGGCTCTAGTCAGCGACCTTATTGCCATCTACCAAGGTAAACTACTTATCGAACGCGCGCCTATTGGCGGCGCTCGCTTTATTGTGAAGTTTCCGGTTTAAGCTTTCCCTTTTTTATCGCCCGCGCTAGACAATAACACCGCAAGCCATTGGCTCTCCTCTCGAGACTCTAATGCTATTTTCACCACCATAGTAAGAGGTACAGAGAGTAGCATTCCCACCGTACCCAATAACCATCCCCAGAAGATTAAAGACAGAAAAACCACCAAAGTAGATAACCCCATGCCTTTACCCATCAGCCTTGGTTCTACCATATTTCCCATAATTGTATTAACTAAAACAAAACCTAACGCCGCCATGCCTGCTGAAGCTAACCCATATTGAACAAAAGCAATAAGTACTGCTGGTAAGGCAGCAATTATTGAGCCTATGTTAGGGATGAAGTTCAACATGAATGCCAATACCGCCCACAAGAGGAAATGGTCTATTCCCATCACATAAAGCCACGTACCGATAATTAACCCAGTACCCAAACTCACCAAGGTTTTAATAGCCAAATAGCTATTTACAGAACGAATGAAACGGTCGATGTGTTTTAATTTCATGTCGGGGTCTGACAATGCAATGTGCAGTCGTTTTGGAATGCTGTCTGCCTCAAACAACATAAAAATAACCGTTAGCAATATAAGGAATAAGTTCGACAATACGCCGCCCATACCACTAATAAAATTGGTCGCTACCGACATCGCGGTGGCAGGATCTAAGTGGGTAGCAATCAGTTCTTGGTTAACGTTAATATTGTATTGTGCGAGCTTTTCTATAATCCACGAAAATTCGGTATCGAGCTGTTCCCTATATTGTGGAAGATTTTCTCTAAATTCCGTCATAGACTGTCCTACTAGACCAGCAAGAAGAAATCCAAAGACTAAAATTATTAGTATTACTAAAGTAATAGAAAGCCATTTAGGTACACCAAAACGTCCGGTCCAATGAATTATTGGGCTACACGCAATAGCGATAAATATTGATAAGAAAAAAGGTACCATAATCGTACTAGCGGACTTTATCCCCGCCATCACAACGACTAAACATGCGAGGACAATAAGTACTTTCGCTATGGGTGAGCGCAATTCCATGGACATTTTTATGCTTCATTCCTAATAAAAAACTCAGACACTTTACAGTGACTTATACATAACTACAAATACGAGAATACAATGACCTTCAACTTAGCCACAATTAAAATTAAAAACCTGAGATTGAGAACTTATATTGGTATTAACGAAAATGAAATCACCAACAAACAAGACGTTATCGTTAATGTGAAGATTGATTACGATGCCCAAAGAGCGACGGACAGCGACAATATGGAAGACGCGCTAAACTATAAGGTGATTACCAAGGCCATTATCAAGCTGGTTGAGGACAACCGATTTTCATTGCTCGAAAAGCTCACCGCCGACGTATTAAGCTTGGCTGCTGAACACTCATCAGTACGTTACGCCGAAGTTGAGGTGGATAAGCCGCATGCATTGCGATTTTCTGATTCGGTGTCGCTAACGCTTTCGTGCAATAAAACCGGCTGATTGTTTTTTGCGCGACATTTGATAAGCACTTTTATAGTCATTCTTATAGGCACATTGTATGAAAATTTTAATGTCAGGCGGCACTGGCCTCATTGGTAGCGCGTTTATTGAAAAGTTTAAAGGCGAGCATCAGTTTACTGTCATAACAAGAGCCCCAAAAAAAGCTAAGCACCTGCTGGGTAGCAATGTAGCGTTTGTTTCAGATGTGAGTGACATTGATGATATTGGAATTTTCGATGCTATCATCAATTTGGCTGGCGAACCCATTGCCGACAAACGTTGGACAGACACGCAAAAGCAAAGAATTTGCGATAGTCGATGGGATATTACTTCTAAACTTGTCGCGAAAATCAATAGTGCCGGCACCCCACCACCTGTATTTATTTCTGGTTCGGCCATCGGTTTTTATGGCAGTAAAGGTAGTGTTGATGTTACCGAGCAAACGCCCCCTCATGAAGAGTTCACACACGACCTTTGTGCCAAATGGGAGGCTATCGCTACCTCTGTCGCCCGCGACGAAACGCGGGTTTGTACGCTAAGAACCGGTGTAGTGTTAGCTGAAAATGGCGGAGCACTAGAGAAAATGGCACTGCCCTTCAAACTAGGATTAGGCGGCAAAATAGGAAATGGCGAACAGTATTTATCGTGGATCCACATTGAGGACATGGTGTCAGCTATTGCTTACCTACTTGAACATGATAGTTGCCATGGGCCGTTCAACCTTACGGCTCCATCTCCTACAACTAATAAAGACTTCTCCCACACATTAGCGGCAACGCTTTCAAGGCCCTGCTTGTTTACCGTTCCAGGCTTTGTATTAAAAATAGCGATGGGTGAATCGTCTGATATGATTTTAAAAGGGCAAAAGGTGCTCCCTGAAAAGCTCGTAACCTCAGGCTACACGTTTGCTTACCCTACTTTGCAAGGGGCGTTGGATGCAATTTATAAGCACTGACGTTCGGAAGCAAATACAGGATTGGACACACACTCGAACTTGAACTTGAACCAACCGGCTTTATGGGACACAGAACGAAATTGGACACACACTCAAAGTTAAGTGTGTGTCCAACATTTAATCGCAACATTTAATCGAGTGACTCGTACGACTATTTGTACCGACTTCAGATACTCACTTGAGTGACTGTCCGATTTATTTTTGTACTTATTTTCGAGTGACTGTCCCTTTCATCCCGCTTTCATCTCCCTTACGCTTTAAAACGGTCTTTCCTAACTTTCAACAGCTATACATCCTTTAGACCATCTTCCTAAGCAGTGCCGAAGTATTTAAGGTAAGTAACCGCCAGCAGCCAATTGCACCTAAAGCACCCACCACAATTGCCCCGACAATCGGTGCAATTACCCAATACTCTAAGTGAAGACTTGCAGTCATTTGAAACACGTTGGTTTGCAGCATAAACAAGCTGAGCTCATTGGCGAGCGCTGCCATGAAACCTGCAACAACACCTATGATGACAAACTCGAACACCACGCTTTTGCGAATTAAACTGCCTTTCGCCCCAAGCGTTCTTAAAATAGCCAGCTCTTGTCGTCTTTCATCCATGCTAGCTTGAACCTGGGCTATTAACACTAAACTGCCTGCTACAAGCACCAGCACTAAGATAAACTCAATGGCCACCGACACTTGATTAACAATATCTCTTAGCTGATTAATTCGCGCATCAACATCGAACATGGTGATAGACGCAAATGGCTTTAACAACGTGGTTAGTTGTGATTTCTGCGCTTCGGGTAAATAGAAGCTGGTGATGTAAGTAGGATTGAATGACGCCATGGCCTCAGGTTGAATAACAAAGAAAAAGTTAGGCTGCATGGTTTGCCAGTTCACTTTTCTAAAACTTGTTACCTTAGTTTTAACGATTTCACTGCCCACATTGAATGTGAGCATATCGCCTAATTCAATACCAAGTCGCTCGCCTACATCGGTTTCAACTGAAACAGCGAATACGCCTTCGTCTAATGCATCAGGGTTGTCACCATGCCATGTACCACTGGTAATCTCGTTCTCTTTTTGTAACGAATTACTCCAAGTTAAATTCGCTTCACGTCCAAGTCCTTGTCTACCTTCAGTATTTGAATCTTCCTCTTTAGATACTTCGGTATTTACACTGTCATCATTCACTGCAACGAAGCGCCCTCGTATTACAGGATAGAACTCTTCGATGGTAATTCCGTTTGATTTGAAGTGTGTGTCCAATTCTGTTTTTTGATCGCCAGTGATATTAATCAAAAAGTAATTGGGTGTACCTTCTGGCAACTGAGAGCGCCACTGCGATACCATGTCGTTGCGCATAACCAATACAACTAGCAACAACATGATAGTGACTGAAAAACTAATCAGCTGAACACTATTTTCCATTGAACGGCGTTTAATTCGCGCCCAAGCAAGCTGCCAAGGCCCCATTTTTCCTGAGCCGAATTTACGTCCCGCTGCAATCAGCAAAAAGGTTGCGCCTAGCAGCCCCGCGACTAAAACCACGCCAGAGCCAAACAAAATAAGGCTGATCATCAAATCTTGGCTATAAATCCACATCAAGAGAAATATCGCACCGCCTGAGGCCACATACTGAATGGTCCGAGAACGTAAATTAGTGCTTAAATCACGCCTTAGCACACGCAGTGGAGGAATTGAAAACAACTGCATCAATGGATAAAGCGAGAACAATAACGAGCAGGTTGCCCCTGTGAAAACAGCGATTAGCACTGGCCGCCAATGCCAAATAGATAACGCCACATCAACTTGTTCAGCAACTAACCACACCACAACTTGCTGGCCAATGAAGCCCATTATTAATCCAATAATAATGCCTAGCCCAGTAATAAATAGAATTTGAAGAAGATAGATACGGCGAATGACTTGCTTTGTCGCACCGAGTGTTTTCATGATAGCGACAGGGTCGAAATGACGTTGACTGTAACGCTGGGCTGCCACCGCAATGGAAACCGCTGCAAGCACTATGGCAAGTAAACTCGCCAATAAAAAATACCGCTCAGCACTGGCTACCGAACGTCCAATGGCCGATTCGTCATCTTCAACGGTACGCCAATTATGTAAGTCATCTTGCAATTTAGGGCTGAGCCAGTCGTAAAAATTACTAATAACACTAGTTTCGCCTTCAAAATAGCCCACGTAACGTGCCCGACTGCCAGGCCCGGTTATAGCCGTTGCATCCAAATCGGACAGTCTAATCAAAGCGATTGGATCGGTGTTAAATACACTGAACCCTGCATCAGGTATATCAACCAACACTTTGGTTACAGTGAATTCAGCATCGCCTATTTCAATACTGTCTCCCAAACTAAGCTTCAGAGTTTGAAACAACAGAGACTGCAACCACACTTCGCCTGGCTTGGGCAAATCTGTTGCCGCTTCTTTTTGTCCAAAAGGTACATCAGCAATATTAACCGTGCCTTTCAGCGGATAATTCTCGTTTACAGCCCTAAGGTCCACCAATGACATTTCGTCACGATGAAAGACCATCGACCGAGTAGTCACCTGCTTTGCCGTGTTAAGCCCCCCATCTCGAGCCTGCTGAAACCAAGTTTCATCAATGGGTGTATCAGAGCGCAACTGTGCATCAGCTGCGATAAAAGCCGCTGAACGCTCTTTTAGCGCACCTTGCAATCGCTCACTAAATAACGACAGCGACAATACCGCGCCTACCGACAATACAATTGCCAACAAGATAATGGTAAGCTCTCCGCGCTTCGCCTCATGCCGAAACAATCGCCATGCCAAGGTCGATGTCATGCTCATTTATAGGGCCTCCATCTAAACAGCCTCTGAGCGCTGACGAGGCGATACTGGGGTCGACTCTGTCAAAACACCCGCCTGCATGGTTAACTGCCTGTCACACTTAGCGGCAAGCTCGTTATCGTGGGTAACAAGTACCAATGTTGTACCTTTCTCTCGATTGAGCGCGAAAAGGAGCTCTTCGACTTTGTGGCTGTTTGTTGCATCCAAGTTTCCAGTAGGCTCATCGGCAAATAAAATTTTAGGTGAAGTAATAAAAGCCCGCGCAATAGCAACTCGCTGTTGTTCACCACCTGAAAGTTGATTTGGGTAATGACTCGCGCGATGCCCAATGCCTACTTGTTCAAGAATCTTACTCGCCATCTGCTTAGGGTTATCTAAACCCGCAATTTCGGCTGGCAGCATTACGTTTTCAATAGCGGTTAAGCTTTGCACTAACATAAAGCTTTGAAAAATAAACCCTACTTTTTGCCCCCGAAGTACAGCGCGAGCCTCTTCATCCATGGTATGCAGTGGTTCACCATCAAGGTGAATTTCGCCTTTGGAAACTTCATCTAAGCCGGCCAACAGCCCCAACAGAGTAGATTTTCCTGAACCTGACGCACCAATAATGGCAACGGACTCACCGGACTTGACTTCAAAAGAGATAGGATGAAGGATCTCAAGCTTACCTTCGCTCGTATTTACAGACTTAGTTACTTTGGATGTTTTTATCATATAGGGGTCATTAATTCGTGATTTATCGTTTTCGCAGCGCCGTTTTGTTCACACTGCTTTTATTAATACCGTTATCTGCATTATCAGATCAGACCGATACCATCGTCCCCAATAATTCAGCTAAATTACTGATTCTAGGTGACAGCCTATCTGCTGCTTATGGGTTAGATCAACAAGAAGGTTGGGTGAGTTTGTTACAAAAACGCTGGCGTGACGAGAATATATCGATCGATATTGTAAATGCTGCGGTAAGCGGTGAGACCACTGATGGCGGTTTAGCTAGGCTTCCGAGGTTAATTGAACAACATACGCCAAGCCATATTTTAGTAGAACTTGGTGGTAATGATGGCCTGCAAGGGCACAGTATCAGTAAGATTAGGAACAACTTGAGCGCAATTGTTAGCATAGCAAAATCGGACAATACAACCGTTTTTGTGCAAGACATGCAGATACCCACTAATTACGGTAAACGCTATACACAAATGTTTAGCGACACTTTTGATACCGTGTCAGAGCAACATGAAGTTACAAAAATTCCTTTTTTTCTTGAGGACATAGCACTTCAAAAAGACTTGATGCAACGTGATGGTATTCACCCTAACGCAAAAGCTCAGCCTATGATTGTCGAATTTATGTTCGAAAAACTGACGCCTTTGATCATGAATAATCAATAACGTGTGCTATGCTCTTAAACTTAGAATGTAAATGCGAAAACAAGTAACAACTTAATTTGGAGATTGTTATGGACGTTTCATCATCAACGTCAACGCCAGTATCGAATGTACTTCAGTCGCCACAACAAGAACCTCAACGACAGGTTCAACAACGTGCTAGTCAGCAAACTGAAGTAAGTGCGCCCCAACAGACGCAACAAGCGGCTCCTGCCTCTGACAGTAGAGTGGGTTCCCGTATCGACACTTACGTTTAATTGAAAACCCGCCCTAAGCACAGTAGTTTATTACCGCATTTCCAGCATAATTATTTCCGAACCACTCGGAGATATGGAAATGCCGCTACCTCGTTACAAGCAAGTCAATTTAGAAGTTACACCCTACTATCACTGCACATCACGTTGTGTGCGGCAATCTTTCCTTTGTGGCGTTGATGCTATTACTGGCAAAAACTACAACCATCGCAGACAGTGGATTGTAGATAGACTTCATAGGCTCACGAAAACCTTCGCGATTGACTTGTGTGCCTATGCAGTAATGCACAATCATACCCATGTTGTGGTGCATATAGCGAAAGCGAGAGCTGAACACTGGAGCATGGATGAAGTGTTACTTCGGTGGAAGTCTTTTTATCGCTGCCCCTCATTAGTCCAACGGTATCTCGATGAAGAAAGTCGAGGTTCACTTTCTGAAGTAGAGCTTCAAAAAGTTGAAGAATTAAGCGAAATTTATCGGCATCGGCTATATAGCGTAAGTTGGTTTATGCGCCTGCTTAATGAATTTATTGCGCGAAAAGCTAACAAAGAAGATGAATGTACTGGATATTTTTGGGAGCGCCGATTTAAGAGCCAAGCAATATTGTCGGAGAATGCGCTAGCGGTAACCATGGCCTATACCGATTTAAACCCCATCCGAGCCGGTATAGCCAAAACATCAGAACAATCAAACTTTACCAGTATTCAATACAGAATTAACGCATTGAAAGTAAACAAAGTACCTGCTCGGCTTATGCCATTTAATGACCAAGTTCCGGTTAATGAAATAAGCCTACCTTTCAAATTGAGCGACTACTTAGTGCTTGTAGATGAAACCGGTCGCGTTATGCGACCAGACAAGAAGGGTGCTATCCCTCAGAAAATGAAGCCTATCTTGGACAGACTTAAACTCTCTAATAATTCATGGATTACCCTTTCAACCAAACTAGAAAGGAAATTTACAGGCCCTATTGGCTCTGCTGAGCGAATTTGCGTGTTTGCATCAGCTTGCGAATATGGCAGAAAACCCAACATAGCTAATGCCAGAAGATATCTTCAATAGACGTTTAGGTTTTAGTTTTTTTAAGCGACATCAACAAAACACCACGGTTGATATGTTTTAAATAGTCTAGTGTGAGGCTTGCCTGGCTAATACATCTACAATTTCTTGTGATTTTGATAATCGCCTGATGTCGTTAAACAATAATTCAGCTTCAGGGTACTGCCTTTTTAAATAGCCACACCACTGCTTTATTCGGTTTGGGTAGTATTTGCCCTTATCGCCGTAGATTTCGTAGCCCGAATAGCGGATAAGCAACGCGGCCACATCTTCCCATGCCATAGGCGGTTCGCCATCACGAATACACCTTGCTAGGTTTGGCATGGCAAGTGCCCCCCTACCTACCATTAAGTTGGTGCAGGCGGATTGCTCCTGGCAACGCTTGCCGTCTTCTTCATTCCATATTTCGCCATTGGCCACTAATGGAATATCGGTATTTTGCTTTATTTTAGCGATCCAATCCCAGTAAGCTGGCGGCTTATAGCCTTCCGTCTTTGTTCTGGCGTGCACAACTAGCTCAGATGCGCCCGCTTCGGTTATAGCGATAGCATTTTCTACGGCAAGAGATTTATCTTCAAATCCCAACCGAATTTTAGCTGATACAGGTTGTGAGGCTGGTACGGCATCACGAACCGCTTTTACGATGTCATACAAAGCTTGGGTTTCTTTTAACAGAACCGCCCCGCCTTTACTTTTATTGACGGTTTTTGCAGGGCAGCCAAAATTTAAATCTACACCCGGTGAACCCAAATCAACCGCAGTATGAGCATTTTCTGCCAGCCATTGTGGATGCTGCCCTAATAATTGCACGCGCACAGGCACGCCGTTAGGGGTTTTGCCGCCATTATGTAGTTCGGGACATAGTTTGTAGAAGGTTTTATTGGGAAGTTTTTGCTCCACTACTCTAACGAATTCAGTTACACACTGATCGAACCCACCCACATGAGTAAGCATATCTCGCATTAAATGGTCGACAACACCTTCCATAGGCGCCAGCATGATTTTCATAACTAAAATTTCGCTAAAAATGAGTGATTAAAATGGGCGCGAGAGTGTAGCAAAGTGCGGGTTATATGACCATGCTATTTAAGTGTCGAGCAGAGTTTGTGTACGTTTTTTTGACTGTCCGATTTTATACATATTAATGCGTTACTGGGAGAAATTTGAGTGACTGTCCAAATTTGAGTGACTGTCCAAATTTGAGTGACTGTCCAATCCTAACTTAGGTGTGTGTCCAACTTTTGTTGTTTGAGTGACTGTCCAACCTTAACTTGAGTGTGTGTCCAACTTTTGTTGTTCTAGGCGGGTGAGGATGTTTTGTTTTTGCTGTGTGCTGTAATTCGACCAGTTGGTAATTTCCTTGATGGTGCGCTTACATCCGGTGCATACATCGTCTTCGTCAAGTTTACAGTTGGCAATACAGAGTGAAACTATAGTCACTAATACTTGGCCTTAAGGTTTGGCTTATTACTGGCATTATCTTTAGCGACGGGAGAGGCATGTAACATAGCATCAATTACTTTTTGCGTAGGTTCTTTGGCGCTCCACATACAAAGATGCACACCGAACTTCGCATTTAAAAATGCGTCGAACTGGGTTTTATCTTCATAATCCCCCGTCACTAGTTGTTGTTTATAACCATCATAAATTAATGCAGAAAATGTAAACACGTAAGCCTCCTCATCGAGAAGGCTTAACTATACATCTAGACGTCTAAACATTCAAACATCTAAACGTCTATTTTATAAATTCCAACGCTGCGGTGATTACAGCCACTTGGGCAGCGTTACAATTTTCAGCCGTTGCATTAGCGCTATCAGGATAAACTTCTGTTGTGGTTACATAAGCTGCATCTGTCATTCCACCGCAAAGATACAATGCTTTTTTGTCGTAACAAATCACACCTTCAGACAGTAAGTCAGCACCTATAATTTTGCCACTTTCATCAGCAGGCGCGATATGAGTTATTTGCTTAACTGCATCAATAATAGCTTCCTGAAATTGTTTTTGTGGATTCTGGGTATTAGCCACCAGATAAAAGCCATCAGGAATATTCCAATTATCATGAGTCGTTGCATCTCTTGCTGCTAATGCAGGCCTAAACTCACTGTTGTCCGTATCAGTGGTTTCATGTAAATCGACATGCAATGAAAATGGTAAGTTCAACGATTCAACAAATGCCATTAGCTGGGCTGACTCAGGTGCCGGAGAATTAGGGTAAAATGAACGATTAGGATCTAACGCATACTGATCCCAACGATTGATAGTCTCATAACCCCAAGGGCTAACGCACGGTACGACAATGATGGTGAAATCTTCTGCGTAGTCACTTAATTTAGTATTGATAAACTGAAGCGCGCCCTGTACACCACTGGTTTCATACCCATGTACCCCTCCAGTAACTAGCACCGCAGGCTTGGTTGCATCAATATCTTTAGGCATACCTTCAGGAGTTACGGCATACAAAGGGTATCGAGACTCATCGTAAGGCAACGCGCCATACTGCTTTAATTCAAACCCTTCAGGAATACTGCCTAACTGCTTAAGCACTTCATCATTATACGAACGCTTAATCGTTTGGCGCTGTTTCCATTCTTCTTTCTCTTCTTCACCCCAAGGTTTTCCTGGCGTGCCGATAGGATAATTTTGCATAAATAACCTCTTTGTTAACACGGCTATATTATCAAGTTGGTATTAGTTTGTATGTGGAATATCGATAAGAACGGCAGGAATTAAGCTGTAGAAACGAAAAAGCCAACCCGAAGGTTGGCTTAACGATATGGCGTCCCCAAGGGGATTCGAACCCCTGTTACCGCCGTGAAAGGGCGGTGTCCTAGGCCTCTAGACGATGGGGACAAAAAATCTTCTTTCAAAAGCTACGCTTTTGAGATTTTTTGTAAGGCGAAGCGAGCTCTGCGAGCTGAGCGACGTTATCCTTACAAAAACAAATTTTTGTCGCTGATAGTAACTTTCCAATTACTACCGGCCTATTTCACAGTTACGGACTGTGACACCGGAAAATGGCGTCCCCAAGGGGATTCGAACCCCTGTTACCGCCGTGAAAGGGCGGTGTCCTAGGCCTCTAGACGATGGGGACAGAAATTTTGCTAGTGAAGTAACACTTCACTAAATTTCTGTAAGGAGAGGTGAGCTCCGCGAACCGAACGACCTTTTCTTACAGAAGTAATAAATTTTTGTCACTGGTAATTTCAAAGATTACCGGCCTAACTTAACTCAAAAGCTACGCTTTTGAGATTTTTTGTAAGGCGAAGCGAGCTCTGCGAGCTGAGCGACATTATCCTTACAATCAATCATTTTTGTAAGGAGAGGTGAGCTCCGCGAACCGAACGACCTTATCCTTACAAAACAATTTATGCCCGAAGGTAAAACCTTCAGCCTAAACCGCAATATAAACTTGCAGTTAGATTTGGTGGAGCCAGGCGGGATCGAACCGCCGACCTCCTGCATGCCATGCAGGCGCTCTCCCAGCTGAGCTATGGCCCCGTTGTGTCATAGTCACTATTGTGTGACTGTTCCGTGACAGCGGGGCGCATTCTAGGCATCCACCCCATTTATGTCAACGGTTTTTTTATGAATTTTCTCTGTTTGCTATAAAAGTAAGCGCTTTGTCGATTCTCTCGCCAACTTTCTCTTTTGACAGCAAATTAAGGGTTACATCTAAAGACGGAGAATTGCCACTTCCGGTGGTAGCAACACGCAATGGCATCCCTACTTTACCCATACCCACTTCTAATTCTTCAGCTGTTGCATTAATAGCAGCCTGAATATTTTCCGGCTCCCACGCTTCAATAGCCATCAACTTCTCTTTTACTCGCTCTAGCGGCCCTCGTGCTACTGGGCGTAAATGCTTTTTGGCAGCGTTAGCATCAAATTCTTCATAATCTTGATAAAAGTAAGTAGAGATCTCAGCAAGTTCTTTTAACGTTTTTACTCTGTCAGCTTGAATAGCAATAACAGACTCGAGTGCAGGCCCCGCAGTTAAATCTATGTCTAAGCCATCAAAGTGCCATTTTAAGTGTGTGGCCACTTCACTGGCTGGTAGACTTTTAATGTAGTGCTGGTTCAACCAAATTAATTTTTCAGTATTAAATGCAGAAGCCGACTGGCCAATTGCATCTAAACTGAATAACTCAATCATTTCATCAAGAGTGAATATCTCTTGGTCACCATGTGACCACCCTAGCCTAACTAAATAATTCAGTACCGCTTGAGGCAAGAAGCCATCATCACGGTATTGCATAACACTTACTGCACCATGACGTTTCGACAACTTTTTACCGTCATCGCCTAAAATCATAGATACGTGAGCGTATTCGGGTACAGGTGCACCTAATGCTTGCAGAATATTAATTTGACGGGGCGTGTTATTGATATGGTCTTCACCACGCACAACGTGTGTGATGCCCATATCCCAATCGTCTACTACAACGCAAAAATTGTAAGTTGGCGTGCCGTCGGTGCGCTGAATGATTAAGTCATCCAATTCACTATTGTTAATTTCGATTTTACCGCGTACGTGGTCGGTAATAACAACCGTGCCCTCTAATGGCGTTTTAAAGCGAATAACAAAAGGTTCGCCTTCTGGGTGATCGGTACGATCACGCCATGTGCCAGGATAACGAGGTTTTTCGCCACGCTCTTTTTGCGCTTCACGAATAGCATCCAATTCTTCTGCACTCATAAAGCACTTATACGCTTTACCTTCGTCTAACAATTGTTGGATAAGGTCTTTATATCGGTCGAAACGATCGGTTTGATAGATAGGACCGGTGTCCCAAGTCAAACCAAGCCATTGCATGCCATCTAAAATTGCTTGCTTTGCTTCTTCTGTAGAACGTTCAATATCTGTATCTTCTATACGAAGTACAAATTCTCCGCCATTGTTTTTAGCAAGTAGCCAAGAATATAAAGCGGTGCGGGCGCCACCAACGTGAAGGTAGCCAGTAGGGCTTGGTGCAAATCGTGTTACAACCGACATGATAAAAACTCTCTATCTTTATTAGATTGTGAAATTGCGCGCATTCTACCAGTCTCCGCTTCACGACAAAAGCAGCACGATGCATTTGCTTGGTATATAGCTACCAATAGAAACTTATATTTATGCTTTAATGAAGTCTTGTTTGATAGCATGGCGTCGCATCACGCTTACAATTTCATCAATTCAGATAAAAAAAGCCCAAAATGTTCACTTTTCAGGCATACAGTCATTTTTCTTTCATTTTATTATTGACAGTATGAGAACCGACTCTATAATACCGCCCCACTTGCTTAGGCAAGATAATAAACAAGATGGACGCTTAGCTCAGTTGGGAGAGCATCGCCCTTACAAGGCGAGGGTCACTGGTTCAAGCCCAGTAGCGTCCACCAATTTTGTTTATTAGAAAAAGTATTTGGACGCTTAGCTCAGTTGGGAGAGCATCGCCCTTACAAGGCGAGGGTCACTGGTTCAAGCCCAGTAGCGTCCACCACTTTTTTTGAAAGTGTACTGCGAGAGTCACTGGTTCAACAACTTCGTTGCGATAACTTCGTTACGAACCATAGCAGACATCCACCACTTTTTGCTTCAAATCTGATATATCGGACGCTTAGCTCAGTTGGGAGAGCATCGCCCTTACAAGGCGAGGGTCACTGGTTCAAGCCCAGTAGCGTCCACCATCTTTCTTATTTTCATACAATAAAATATCACTGGTTCAACAACTTCGTTGCGAACCACAGCAGTCGTCCACCACTCTCTTTATCTTTATAAAATCAAAAATCACTGGTTCAATAACTTCGTTACGAGCCACAGCAGACGTCCACCACTCTCTTTATCTTTATAAAATCAAAAACCACTGGTTCAATAACTTCGTTACGAGCCACAGCAGCGCCCACCATCTCTCTTTATCTTTATACAATCAAAAATCACTGGTTCAACAACTTCGTTGCGATAACTTCGTTACGATAACTTCGTTAGGAACCACAGCAGACGTCCACCACTCTTTCAAAAGAAAACTCATTTCCCCTGCCCTCTAGCTGTTTTTCATGCCGTGCACCGCAATCTTTAGGACACTATTTAACAATGGTGATAAGTTAATTCTTCTACTAAACTCCTACTAGGTTGTTTACACGAGTAAGCATTGACGCATATACGAGGTTGTAATGAACCTACAGTTGGCAAGACAAACCCGTTTATTAATAGCGGAAGATCAGGCTTTGGCAAAAAGCCATATGAAATATGCTTTGGAGCAACTTGGTTTCCAACATATCGATTATGTAGACCGTGCTGCGTACGCCCTTACCTCACTGCGCACTCGGCAGTACGATGTCATTGTTTGTGCTTATGACTTAAGGCAAGAACAAGGCGGCTATAATTTATTTGAGCAGCTGAAAACCGAAAAGATTATTCCTCTTACTACCGGTTTTATTTTTACTAGTGCCGATACTGCCATTGATGTTGTCCATGCAATAATCGAGATGCAACCTGACGAATTCTTAGCAAAACCATTTTCCGTTAACGAACTAGATAAACGACTTAGTAAAGTCGTCACCCGTAAAAAAATGTTTCACGATGTCTATCGTTACATGGATGAGCAGAATCCTGAGCAGGCACTTAAAGAATTAGAGTTTATTTTAGTTGAGCCTAAGAACGCTGAACACTTCCCGTTAGCCCTAAAAACGAAGGGTGACTTGTTGCTATTGAATAGACAGTTTGAAAACGCGAAGCTCTTTTACCAATCAATCATCAATATTCAAAATTTTACTTGGGCAAAGCTTGGCCTCGTTCAATGTTACATTCACCTAGATGAATTTGATGATGCAGAACGAGACCTTATTCAGCTAGCGCTACAACCTGAAAGTATGCTGAGCGCATATGATTTGTTAGCAGAGCTGCAAATTAAGTTAGAAGCGTATGATGAAGCGCTGGAATGTGTGAATGTGGCCAGCGACATTTCACCTCGAAATGTGATGCGTCATATTACTGCAGTGCAACTTGCTAGGCTAACCCACGACTATGAAGGGCAATTTAACAGCGCAAAAAAAGTGGTTCGTTTCGGTAAGAATTCAGTGCACGACACCCCTGAGATGTACTTGTCTGTTGCCAGAGCGGGTATTGATTTTGCGATGACGGCAGAAACCTCGCAAACAAACAAAATTATCAAGCAATCCAATGAATATCTGCGCCAATTAAAAAGCGCCTACCCAAAGGTGAATCTTGACCACCAACTGCAAGTTATTAGCGCACGAATTCACTATCTAAAAGATGAAAACGATAAAGCAAAAGATCTGCTTGATGCCTTAGATATTGATAACCTGGAAGAACAGTCTGTCGAAACGCTACTTGATTCCGCAAAAGCGTTTCACGATTTAGGATTAAGAGGGAGCGCTCTCAAATTACTCGATAAAGCGACGTTACGGCAAAAAGAGTTGGATGCACCAAACAGTTTACTTAGCCGTTATATCAACCAAGAAGTTGAAGAGAAAACAGCAATATCAATAAGCCCTAAAAACCTCAATGACGTGGCGGTAGTGCAGTATAAGCGTGGCGAACTGGCAAAATCTTACAAAACCTTCGAGCAAGCATTTAGGGTTATGCCCCGAAACCCTGCCATTGCGTTAAACCTTCTGCAAGCGTCGGCAATGCGACGCTCTCGTGAAGGTAAAGCGGAAGGCAATATGAACGCGGTAATGAAGAGGTGCCGCTTTACGCTGGAAAGTGCTTCTCTATCTGAAGAACAAAGTCAGCGCTACGAAACGGTTAAAGGGCTATTAGATCAGGTGGTGTAAACCACAACCTTCTCTTGATAAAGATTATCTTTATATTCAATTTCGTGGCTAAAGGTCATGCCTATTTTTTCCATCACTTTGATTGAATTTAAATTTTCAGGTTTTGCCATAGCACAAAATTTGTCGATACCAATTTGATACAGGGCATCTTTCACTTGCATCGCTGCTTCTGTGGCATATCCCTTCCCCCAACTGGCTTGTTTGAAACGCCAGCCAAGTTCAATATTATCAATCTCAGGATTTTTAGTGAAAAAGCCAAAAGGCCGAACTAAAACCCAGCCAATATCCTCTTCACTTTCTTTTTCTTGCACTCGCCATAATCCCCAGCCAAGGGCTGGATTTGAATATGCTTGAAAGCGTGGTACGAAGGTGTTGGTAATATCTTCACGAGATGTTTTCTGACCGTCACTGATAAATCGCATTACTTCCTCATCTTGATCAAGCTCCCACAGGAACTCTACATCAGCGTCGGTGATATAATGGAAAGACAGGCGCGCGCTATCTTCAATAAACATAGATTTCCCTTTCCAATCATTATTACAAGCAACTTTATACTGCTGCTTTCGTATTTTTTGGCGCAACGAACGTAAATTTAGCCACCTAACATAGCTAAGTGCTTCGTTGCTCCAGTATTACCTTCATGCAAAAAGTGCGTTGCATGCTTCTCACCTAAGCACTCAACTAAAAACTGTTGTAGTCCTACTACATCTTGGTCGGCTAATAGGTGTCGCATATCAATACCGTGCTCACTAAATAAGCACAAATGTAATTTACCATTGGCGGCAACGCGAAGTCGATTACAACTTTTACAAAAATCTTTGCTGTACGGCATGATAAGACCAATTTTACCGGCATAGTCAGGATGAAAGAATTCCTGTGCAGGGCCAGCATCTTTTCGTCTAACCATGGGTTGCCATCCGGCATCTATAAGCGTTTGCTTAAGTGGGGTTCCACCTTGATGCTGCGCTTTAAAGAAATGAGTAGTATCGCCGGTTTCCATCAACTCAATAAACCGCAATGTGACAGGCATCGTTTTCAGCCAATCAAGGAAGCGATTCAATCGTGCATCAGAAAAATCATTTAGCAGCACCGAATTTACTTTTACATCAAGACCAGCCTCAACCGCAGCGTCCAGCCCGGCTAACACTTGCTTTAATTTGTCTTGCCCTGTAATTGCCGCAAACTGCCTGGGATCTAAGCTATCTATGCTGACATTCACTTGGTGTAAACCCGCCTGTTTCCACGCGGCAGCATGTTCAGCCATACGACCACCATGGGTGGTCATGGCCACTCGCTTTATGCCGGGAGTATTTGCCGTTGCACTTAAAATATCGAGAAAGTCGCGGCGAAGTGTTGGCTCACCGCCAGTAAGGCGGACTTTTGACGTACCCAGCCCTGAAAAGGCACTCAATAGCGTGTTGATTTCGCCTAAGGAAAGAAAATGCTCACTGGAAGGACCTTGGTAGCCGTCAGGCAAACAATACTGACAGCGAAAATTACACGCCTCCGTTACCGATAAACGCAAATAATGGAATTGTCGCCCAAAGCTATCTTCTAACAAATTTTCTCCCTTTAGGGGTACGTAAAACAAATAATGTGATTAAATAGACTATGATGTCTTTTCGCCAGTTTACGCGGCTGCAAATAAGAATGAAATGTTTGATAACGCATAAATTAGAACGTTTTATCGTACCGTTAACTTATTTCTCTTAAATAAATATAACGGTTCACCGTAAACAATGTAGTTTAAAGTTCGTTAATCTATCACAATTCACCTTTATGCAGGGGCTTTCCTTCCTGCCTTCCGTTAACGTCTTCGTTTTACACCGTCACAAATATGCAGTGAGAACAATATTACACCATGCGAAAAAATCGATTTCCGCTAAACGAAAATGAGCCTATCAAATGGCAAGTGCTCAAGCAGTTGTGGCCTTACCTTCTTGAGTTCAAAGGTAGGGTAGCATTAGCGTTACTGTGCTTAGTCGCCGCTAAACTTGCCAGCATTGGTCTACCCTATGTACTCAAATACACGGTAGATAGTTTAAATGGGGATGTGGAAGCACTGGCCATTGCCGTACCTATCAGCTTAATTATTGCGTACGGCGCACTTAGGCTCACCAATGTTTTACTTGGCGAAGTACGAGACACCTTATTCGGACGTGTCACCGAACGCGCTATGCGCCGGCTAGGTTTAAAGGTATTTAATCATCTGCACAATCTAGATTTAGGCTTTCATTTAAACCGCAGAACGGGCGGCTTATCAAGAGATATTGAACGTGGCACAAATGGCGTAAGTTTCTTAATGCGGTTTATGGTGTTTAACATCGTGCCTACCCTTTTAGAGATTGGCTTAGTCGTGATATTGCTATTGATTCAGTTTGGCTGGTCGTTTGCGATGATCATTGTGGTCAGTGTCATCAGCTATGTCATGTTTTCGATGAAAGCTACCGATTGGCGCACGCGATTTGTGCAGCAAATGAATGAAGCTGACTCCACCACCAACTCACGCGCGGTAGACAGCTTACTTAACTTTGAAACCGTAAAGTATTTCAACAATGAGCGCTTCGAAGCAAATCGATACGATACAGATTTAGCTGGCTGGGAAAAAGCCAGGCGTAAAAATCGGTTATCACTGTTTGCCTTAAATGGCGGACAGGCCAGCATTATTGCCCTAGCAATGACAGCCATGATGGCGAATGCAGCTTATGGCGTAATGGAAGGCGAGATGACCATTGGTGATTTCGTGCTAATTAACGCCTTCACCATGCAAATATTTATGCCTCTCAATTTCTTGGGCTTTGTGTATCGGGAAATCCGTGGCTCGCTAGCGAACATTCAAAACTTGTTTTCCCTGCTATCCCAAAAACCCGCAATTGAAGATAAACCCAATGCTACCCACCTCTCAGCAAAACAGGCGAGCATACGTTTTAGTAACGTTCAATTTCACTATCAGCAAGCACGGCCTATTTTAAAAGGAATCAGCTTCGAGGTGCCATCAGGCGCCAAGATTGCTGTGGTTGGCGAAAGTGGTGCTGGAAAATCCACCATCATGAAGTTGCTGTTTCGTTTTTACGACCCCACCGAGGGTGGCATTTTCATAAACGGGCAGGATATTCGCGAACTTAGCCAACACAGTTTACGAAGCCATATCGGTATTGTTCCTCAAGATACCGTGTTGTTTAATACATCCTTGGTAGAAAATATCCGTTACGGCAACCCTGATGCTAGCGACGAAGAAGTTACTCATGCTATTAAGCTTGCGCATTTAACCCAATTTGTTGAAAGCTTGCCAGACGGACTAGACACAACAGTAGGCGAACGTGGGCTAAAACTCTCTGGCGGCGAAAAACAGCGAGTTGCCATCGCTCGTGCGCTATTAAAAGGTGCGCCAATAATGATATTCGATGAAGCGACCTCTTCGTTAGACAGTCAATCTGAGCAAGCGATATTAGGCGCGCTGCGAGACGCCGCAAAGGGGCATACTAGCTTGGTTATTGCCCATAGGCTGTCTACTATCGTCGATGCCGATACCATCTTAGTGTTAAGCAAGGGCATGATTGCCGAACATGGCACCCACGAGACTCTTTTAGCACAACAAGGTATATACAATCGGCTGTGGGCTACTCAGCAGCGAGATTCAAATCATGAAGAAATGGGCCAATGAATACTAAAGAAGTGATGCGGCTTGAGGCTCTTACCGAATGTACCCATCCAGTATATTCGACATTCATATTCAAACCGTGAACACTAGTGCATATACCTGTTCATCGCAGACGAGAATATTGACACCTTGTAGGCACTCTAACAACCTAACGACATTAAAGTAATTTTGAGCAATATGGATCCAGAAGCAATAAAAAGTGCAATCAACCAAACCATGCCATTCGGAAAGTATGCAGGACGACGCCTGTTTCACCTACCAGAACCTTATTTAGTTTGGTTTAACAAACAAGGTTTTCCCGAAGGAAAGCTGGGGCAGCAACTCGCGCTCATGTACGAAATTAAACTAAATGGATTAGAGTCAGTTGTTGAGCCTCTACTTAATGACGACTAGCCATGTTCGCTCGCCCAAGAAAGCAAAAACGTGAGGCTATCGATCAACGAATATTGCGCCTGCACACAGGCATTGCTAAAAAAGTCGTTGCACAACCTTCACTCATAACTAACGTTCAAGCAACGTTAGAGGCTCGTTATGAAAGTGGCATGATGCGTTACGGTAGCTATATGTTATGGCAAGGGATTGTAGAAACTATTCATAAACCTGAGGTATTTACAGCGCTGCTACTCGCCGAAGATGAACGTACAGCAAGCCTTAGGCGGGAAACCATATTTACGGGAATTTTGACCGAAGCTGAGCGAGCAGAAGTTCTTAAAGATTAAGTAAACATAAGAAACATTAAAAAAGGCTAAATCGATAGTCGATTTAGCCTTTTTAGTATGACGCCTTACCACTACATCGATAAGGCTTTCATTCAACTAGGCGTTGCGTAAATGGTCTGCCACTAAGAACGCCATTTCAAGTACTTGATCGGCGTTTAAACGCGGATCGCACTGGGTTTTATACGCTTGCGCTAAGTCTTCATCACTAATTTCATATGCACCGCCAGTACACTCAGTCACGTGTTGGCCAGTCATCTCAAGGTGAATACCACCAGCATGTGTGCCTTCATCGCTATGTGCTTGGAAGAACTGTTTAATCTCACGCAAAATGGCATCAAAATTACGAGTTTTGTAACCGCTTGATGCAGAGAACGTATTTCCGTGCATGGGGTCTGAACTCCATACTACGTGTCTACCTTCTGCTTTAACGCGGCGCAATAAGCGAGGTAAATTATCAGCTAAGTTATCAGCCCCCATACGGGTAATAAGGGTCAATCTACCTGGATCGTTATTCGGGTTAAGCGCATCAATCAAACGAATAAGTTCGTCTTCTTGCATGCTAGGCCCAACTTTCACACCAATAGGGTTGTGAATACCGCGGAAGAACTCAATATGGGCATGGTCTAGCTGACGGGTACGCTCACCAATCCAAATCATGTGCGCAGAGCAATCGTAAGGCTTACCCGTTAGCGTATCAATTCGCGTGAGGGCTTGTTCATAGTTAAGCAGTAATGCTTCATGCGACGTAAACAATGACGTTTCGTGCAATGTAGGGCTAGATTGGGAATTAATACCAATCACATCCATGAACGATAACGTATCTTGAATACGCACGGCCATATCATGATAGCGCTCTTTAAGCGGGTTGTTTTCAACAAATGCCATATTCCAACGATTTACTTCATGAAGGTCGGCTAAGCCACCTTGAGAAAAAGCGCGAAGTAAATTAAGCGTCGATGCACTGCGGTGGTACGCCTCAATCAAACGGTTCGGATCGGGGCGGCGAGCCGCTTCGTTAAACTCGAAACTATTAATGATATCGCCGCGGTAGCTTGGCAATGTAACACCATCACGGGTTTCGAAGTTTGATGAACGAGGCTTAGCATATTGACCCGCCATGCGAGCCACTTTTGTAACTGGACACCGACCTGCAAAGGTTAAAACAATGGCCATCTGAAGCAATACTTTAAAGGTATCGCGAATTTTTGGCGCATTAAATTCGTCAAACGATTCGGCGCAGTCACCGCCTTGAAGCAGAAAGCCTTTACCTAAACTAACCTCACCAAGTTGACGGCGAAGATCACGGGCTTCAGCGGCAAAAACCAGCGGTGGATATGTACTTAGCGTGTGCTCTACTTGTTTAAGTTGTGCCGCATCATCGTACTCTGGTTGTTGAAGGATAGGTTTTTGCCTCCAACTGTCTACTTGCCAATTACTCAAGGGGTTCTCCTGATTTAAGTGTTTTTACGTTTAGGCAAACGTTAATCTCGTTGTATGAGCGCTTATCTGTATGCGCACCATTTTACCACATTTGATCTAATACAATAGGTGCGCAAACTTGAATATCTAGAAAGTCGTCGCGCTTATTCACTGCAAAATGACAATCAAAGGTATGTTCTAGGTTTTTAACCGACAATACCGACTCGGGTAAACCGAAACTTACGCTAGTACCCAACTTCATGAGCAGCATTTTATAACTATAGTTTGCGCTTAATGAAATGTCATGACTGCTTAGCACTAAGGTATTCCCTTTATTGCATAAGGCTTGAAACAGCGCCATCAATGCGTATTGATGGCGAATATCTACCCCTTGCAAGGGTTCATCTAACAATAAAAGCGCTTCCCCCCGCTTAATGGCAGGCCAAACTTGCAGCAGTGCACGGCAAATTTCAACGCGCTGACGCTCTCCACCTGAAAGTCGGTTTAAGGGCGTTTGATAAAAACCCGTTACTTCCAGTGTGGCCTCTAACAAACTGGGAAGTTCGAACGCCTGCTCACTTGAAAAAAACGAAAGGTATTCTCTTACTGATACCGCAAATACAGCTTCACTTTGCTGTGCTAATAAGGTTCTAAATGTTGCCAATGCACTTAGAGGCCATTGAGGTAGGGGTTGTTTTAGCAGTAAAGCCTCGCCATGTTCAGCGGGTAATACGCCTGCCATTATCGATAAAAGGGTAGATTTTCCAGCACCATTCGGCCCTAAAATATGGACGCAATCACCTTTATTGATATCAAGGGTGATATTCGTTAAACGCTTGTTCACGTTAATATTGCGCAATGAAATAACTGGGCTCATCGAAGCTGCCCTTTAAGTAATGCCCAAATGAGTAAAGGGCCACCGAGGGTGGCAGTGATCATCGATACCGGCAAGGTTATCGCACGCGTAAGTTCAGACATGAGCACCACAACAAGTAATAAACTGGCGCCACATAACGCGCTTGCTGGTAACAGTATTCTATTGTCATGGCCAAGAATAAGCCGAAGAATGTGGGGCACTAACAGCCCAACAAAGGCAATAGCACCCGCAATAGACACCGCCGCCCCTACCCCCACGGCGGTAGCAATAAGACTACGTTCGGTAAGTCGTTGCACATTCACGCCGCTACTTAACGCGGCTAAATCTCCAGCATACAGGCGATTGAATTTTGCAGATTGGCGTATTTGATACCATAAACTACCAACAATTAGTGGGCCGCTTACCCATAAAATAGGCCACGTGGTTTGATAGACACTTCCCATCAGCCAAAACGTTAAATTACGCAATGATTGGGCATCACTAAACATGTACAACCAAGCAATAACTGCCCCACTCAAGGTAGAGATAGCAATACCCGATAAAATAACAGCAACCGCAGAACCCAGAAGTTTTCTAGCAAGACGATAAATAACAAACGTTGTTATTAGCGCACCAATAAAGCAGCCTAAAGGCAGTATGTAATGAAGATAAGGCTGTGCCCACAAAGGAGTAAGTAACAACAGGGATGCAGCCACTAGGCTGGCGCCGCTAGTGATACCAATAATACCTGGGTCTGCCAACGGATTGCGCAATACTATTTGAAGGGTGGCACCACTGACTGCTAATACACTACCTACTAAGATAGCGGTAATGATAAGCGGAATTTGAAGCTGTAGTGTGATGTGTTGTTTTAATGCCGTGGGTGAATCGGTTAGCCATACCGTGGCTAACACACCAACGGTTAGCAAGAAGGTAACACTACAAAGTAGGAAGGTGGCAGCCCTTCCCTTTAACACAGTGTGCATATCTAGCTCTGTTGAATATGTGCAATTAGCACGTCAGAGGCCTCTTCAATTAAATCTAACACTAATTCAAAGCCCCGCTTTCCGCCATAATAAGGGTCGGGAACTTCTTTATCTTCACTGTTAGCGAAGTCTAAGAACAAGTGAATTTTTTCGTGGTGTTCCGGCGGCGACATTTCACGCAAATTGTCTAAGTTGCTATTATCCATCGCCAGAATGTAGTCGTACTTTTCGAAGTCTTTGTCATCTACCCGTCTACACTTTAAGCCTTTAAAGCTATAACCACGCTCTACGCCAACTGCTTGCGAGCGTTTATCGGGTTGTTTGCCAATGTGGTAACCATGGGTTCCTGCAGAGTCTATGTCTAGTTTTAAACCAGCTCGAGCGGCCTTAGCAAGAAACACAGCTTCGGCCGTAGGTGAGCGGCAAATGTTACCCAAGCAAACGAATAACACCGATGTGTTCTGACCCATATAAAAATTCCTTTAAAACCAATAACGGCACTAAGCTAAACTTTATGTTAACTTTCACGTAAATAACGCCGTTTAAAAAAATTGTGGAGCAGTAATGACCGCACATGTATTAATGTTAAGTAGTTCTCGTCAGGGCGACGAAGCGTACCTTGAACATGCGAGAAGCCTTATTCTTGCACACTTAGGTGGCATTCGCGACCTACTATTTATTCCCTACGCAGCAGTGACACAAAGCTACGACAACTATGTTTCAGCTGTCGCAACAGCCCTGCCAGAATGTAATGTGACAGGGATTCATACCTTTGATCACCCTGTAAAGGCTATTAATAATGCAAAGGCAAATAATCAAGCCATTGTAGTAGGCGGCGGAAATACCTTCCATTTGATGCATACTATATACCAACAAAACTTATTGGAACCACTTCAGCACGCCATTGCTGAAGGCACGCCATATATTGGCTGGAGTGCGGGCTCAAATATTTGTGGGCAAAGCATTCGAACAACCAATGATATGCCAATTGTTGAGCCAGAAAGCTTTAATGCGCTCAATGTAGTTCCTTTTCAGTTGAATCCGCACTACAGCGATTATCACCCGCCGGGGCACAATGGTGAAACACGTGATCAGCGATTGGCTGAATTTACGGTGCTAAACCCCACCACACCCGTGGTAGCCATTCGTGAAGGTACCGCTCTTTCTTTGTCCAAGCAGCAATTAACACTGGTGGGTGAGAAAGGCGGGTTTATATTTTTAGGTAACGAAAAGCGCCCAATCGCGCCAAATGAAAATTTAACAGAGCTTTTGAATAGCAGTTTGTAGCGCTTCGGTACTTGGCGCGCTTGAAAATGGCACTTCCAGCAGCAGCGGTGCTGGCATAACGTTTTTAAGCGTAGCTAAATTGTCATCATATCTAGACATACAACCGGTGATATCGTTAGCTACCCAACCTACAATATTAAGCCCGTCATTTTGAATTGCTTGCGCGGTAAGTAATGCATGGTTTAAACAGCCCAGCTTCATACCCACCACTAAAATCACGTCCATTTTTAAGTCGCTAACCACATCTGAAAGAAACAGCGTATCGGTTAACGGTAATCGCCAACCTCCCGCTCCTTCCATCAACAAAAGATCTGGAGTCTCTTGTTGCAGGCGAACTAGCCCTTCAACCACAGCTTCACTGGTTAATGTTACGCCCGCTTCTTTAGCTGCGATGTGCGGCGCAATCGGCGGAACAAACGTAATAGGATTGATAGAACTAATAGGCAGTTTAATACTACTTGCTTGCTGAATTTCAGATGCGTCTTCGTTTACCCAGTCGTTTCCCACTTTTTCACAGCCTGCCGAAATAGGTTTATAACCTAAGCTCGTTTTTTGCGCGCTTTCAGCGGCTTTTAGTAGATGGCAAGTAACGTAGGTTTTACCTACTTCGGTATCGGTTCCGGTAATGAAATACTGCTTCATGGTTTCTCTAGTCTGAAATGACACACTTTGTAAGTAAGAGGTAGCACGCCATCGACAGCGCTAATATTTTTATAGGCCAACGACAATTTCTTAATATCACTACGTGACAGCGATTGCTGTTTAGCGCCCGTAGCCCCCGCCCCTACGTTTTTAATTGAACGAAGTAAAGAAAGTACATCTTGGTGCTCATCAACATAATCTTTATTAATAAGACGGCTAACCCGCAGCCCAGCCCCAAGAAACGAATTAAGCCACAACCTAGCTTCGGGCAAACGTGTTACCGCAGCAGGTAGTTGGGCAACACTTCTCGCTTTTTGAAGCTCAGAAAAAGAACCACTCACCATAATGGCAATTTCCGCCATGCCCGATGGCTTAAGTACGCGGTAAAGTTCGCTAGCCACTGCTTGCGGGCTGTTACACCACTGCAATGCCATAGAGGAGAATACCGTACTAAAGCAGCTATTTTGAAATGGTAGAGACTGTGCCGACCCCTGCTTGAAATTAACATCAGGGAAGCGGGCTTGTGCTCTGTGTACCATGCCTGGTGCAATATCTACCCCGGTGACGTTAGCGCCACGTTGCTGAAGTTCGTCACTATGGGCTCCCGTTGCACAGCCAATATCAAGTAAGTCGCCTTTTAAAGAAATAGGTAAGTTGTTTAACCCTGCCTGCGCAATTTCGCACTGAATATGCGCTTCGTTATCGTACTTATTTGCGGCTTTTGAAAATTGCTTCGCGATCACCGCTTCACTGATCCCGCTTTCAGATTGTGAGTCTAATAAACCATCGGAGTGACTAGCAGCATGCACTGCAACTGCGCCCTGTTGGCAAAGCGGTTGAGATAAATCTTGTTTAAGCGGCTGTGGCGCTTGTTTAGCTAAAGATTGCGGGCTCATGATATCGACTCCATCGCAAGGGCAATAGCATCAACAAGTACGTCTATATCTTGCTGGGTATGAGTAGCGCTTAGTGTAATGCGCAATCGGTCTTCCCCTTTTGGTACGGTAGGGTAGCGAATAGCAGGTATCCATATGCCTCGGGCTTTTAGCGCATCACTCAATGCTAACGCACGCTCAGGGCTACCTACAATAATAGGTTGGATTGCACTATGTAAATTAGCCAAGACTAAATCATGATGGGTATTTGACGAAGCTTTGATTGACGAAGCTTTGATTGACGAAGCGTTGTTCGATGACGCTTTGAGTATGTGTCCATTTTCGTCTTCGCTGTCATCATTGCTACAACGTGCACTCCCGATTTGGGTACTAAACCGTTCACGAAAATACGCGATATTGTGATTCAAGGCATCGGTTCGACTTGAATCAGCGGCAATATGGGTTAACGAATATAATGTTGCTACTGCTTGGGCCGGTGGCATGGCAGTGGAATAGACATAATGCTTGGCAAAATTGACTAGGTAATCAATGAGCGCCTGGCTTCCAGCTATAAACGCACCTGCGGTTCCTACGGCTTTACCGAAGGTGCCCATCACGATAGGAACATCGGTTTGAGACAACGCCTGCGCTTCAACGCTGCCCAGCCCGTTTTCACCTAATACACCCATACCATGGGCATCGTCTACCATTAGCCATGCTTTGTTTTGCTTTGCTATACCCGCCATATCACGAAGGGGGGCGCTGTCGCCGTCCATACTGAATACACCTTCAGTGACGACTAACTTGTCACTGTTACTTGTGGTATCAACCTTTTCTAATAAATTGGATAGGTGAGCTAAATCGTTATGCCTAAAGCGACGCAGCTTGGCTTTGGTTGCCATAGCACCTTCAAGGAAGGAGGCATGCATAAGCCGATCGGCAAAAATTTCACCGGAATGTTTAATGCCGGCTGCGGCACTTGGGGTTTGATTACTAGCACTTTTATTACTAGCGCTTTGATTATGAGCACCACTAAATAGCGCCATACATAATGCTTGGTTAGCCGCAAAACCCGAATTAAACAACAACGCAGCGTCTCGATTTAAACCGTCGGCAATGTACGCCTCAAGAGCCAAATGTGCTTGGGTATGGCCCGTTACCAGGGGCGAAGCACCGCTGCCACCACCAAATTGTGCCAAGCCTTCTACCCAGCTTTGCAACACGCCTTCGTGTTGCCGCATGCCAAGGTAATCGTTACTGGCAAAATTTAAATAGTGCTCACCATCAATACAGATAATGTTGTCTTTTTCGTATTGCTGGCATACCCGCTTGCGCAGGTAACCTCGCTGAGCCCGCTCACTTAAGCGGGCTTCAAGCCAATCGAAGGCCATTATGCCTCCGCGGGCTGCTGTTTTTGTTTACGCGGTGCGCTAGCGTCGTAAAATAAATCGCTAGCATCAGAACCTTGTTCTTGTTGCTGCGCAATTTCTTCTTCTAAGACTTGCTGATGTGCTTCATCAGAAAAATCGCGAGTACGTTCGGTGTTTATACCTAACTTCTTAAACAAGATAACGTCTTCGTGGGTGTCAGGGTTAGACGTAGTCAGCAACTTACAACCGTAGAAAATAGAGTTCGCACCGGCCATAAAGCATAGCGCTTGCATCTGTTCATTCATGGCTTCACGGCCTGCTGATAAACGCACATGAGATTTAGGCATCATGATACGGGCTACCGCGATGGTGCGGATAAACTCGAAATAATCTAAATCTTCTAAACTGGCTAGTGGCGTACCTTTTACTTTAACCAACATGTTAATTGGCACACTTTGCGGTTGTTCCGGCAAGTTCGCTAATTGAATCAATAAGCTAGCTCTGTCGCCCGCGGTTTCGCCCATACCCACAATACCGCCAGAACACACATTCATGCCTGCCGCGCGTACGTTTTCAAGGGTGTTTAGTCTGTCTTGATAGGTACGAGTGGTAATGATATCGCCGTAGTATTCAGGCGAGGTATCAAGGTTGTGGTTGTAATAATCTAGACCAGCCTGTTTAAGCGCTACCGCTTGGTCGCGGGTTAACATGCCAAGGGTCATGCAGGTTTCAAGGCCAAGTTGTTTAACCTCTTCCACCATTTTTACAATATAAGGCATATCTCTGTCACGTGGGTTACGCCATGCAGCACCCATACAAAAACGAGTAGAGCCTACTTGCTTGGCTTCTTTTGCTCGTTCAATCACTTTTTCGATTTCAAGCAAACGCTCTTTTTCTAAGCCGGTATCGTAACGCGCGCTTTGCGGACAGTATTTACAATCTTCCGGGCATGCACCGGTTTTAATCGACAACAAGGTGCTTACTTGTACTTCGTTTGGATTGAAGTGTTGTCTGTGAACTACCTGCGCTTGAAACAGCAAGTCGTTAAATGGCAAGGCATATAACGCCTCTACTTCGGCTTGTGACCAATCGTGACGAATTGTATTATTTTGCGCGTCAGGCGCTGAAGCCAGAGTCATTGACTGTCCTTTACTAATTAAGAATGCTAGCTTAGTCTATGCTCCAAACACGAGTTGTCAACTCTAACCATTTCAAAAGCTTTACTAACGGTTGAATTTTGAACAATATAGATTTTGATAAGAAACACATTTGGCACCCTTATACGTCAGCAACCAACCCCTTGCCTTGCTATGAAGTGGTTGGCGCTAAAGGAGCAGAGCTTGCGCTTTCAACGGGCGACGTTTTAGTAGATGGCATGTCGAGTTGGTGGGCGGCCATTCACGGTTACAACCACCCTGTATTAAACCAAGCGGCCCACAGCCAAATAGATGCTTTTTCCCATGTGATGTTTGGCGGTATTACCCACCAGCCAGCGGTCGACCTATGTCGCACGCTTCTAGAAATGGTGCCTGATGGTCTTGAACGGGTCTTTTTAGCCGACTCCGGCTCGGTCTCGGTAGAAGTGGCTATCAAAATGGCCATTCAATACTGGGCGTGCCAAGGCCGCCCTGAAAAATCACGCATCGTGGCACCGCGTAATGGTTATCATGGCGATACGTTTGCGGCCATGTCGGTATGCGATCCGGTAAACGGCATGCACAGCTTATTTGAGAGTGTATTAAGCAAACAACTATTTGCCCCAGCCCCACAAACCCGTTTCGGCCAGACGTTCAGTGAAGACGACATTTTACCTTTAGCCGAGCTGTTCGAAAATCATCATCATGAAATGGCAGCGCTTATTCTTGAGCCCGTAGTTCAAGGTGCGGGCGGTATGCGTATTTATCACCCTGAATATTTAAAACGCTGCCGCCAACTCTGCGACAACTACGACGTGCTACTTATCTGTGATGAAATCGCTACGGGATTTGGGCGAACAGGCAAGCTATTCGCCTGTGAACATGCCGGCATTTCGCCAGACATTATGTGTTTAGGAAAAGCTATTACTGGCGGTTACATGACCCTAGCGGCCACCCTATGTACTGAAGATGTAGCGTTGGGTGTTTGCCAAGGCTCCCCCGGTGTATTCATGCATGGACCTACTTATATGGGTAACCCATTGGCTTGCGCCGTGGCAAACGCCAGCTTGGCACTTATTAATGAAAATCACTGGCAGCAACAAATCCCCGCCATTGAGAAACAATTACACACTGAACTGTCAAAATGTGCCAATCTGCCTACGGTAGCCGATTTAAGAGTGCTAGGCGCAATAGGTGTTATTGAAACCGTTCACCCTGTTAACGTGGCCGATATTCAGCGTCATTTTGTAAAACAAGGTGTGTGGATACGGCCTTTTGGTAAGCTGGTATACATTATGCCTCCGTACATCATTAGCCCAGACCAGCTGAGCAAACTCACCCATGCTATTTACACTTATTTAAGCCGGACAGTAAGGTGACTTATAAGGTTAAAAAACAAGGCAAAAAATAGGGGTGAAAATTAAGGGGTGCGATGACTGGTCTAATAAAATTTATATGCTTTTAATTGCTGAAAAATAACTTTAGGTCAGTCATTTATATGTTCATACGCGTTGTCGATAAAATCGTTTTTGCCACTCTGTTTGTTGCCGCATTGCAAGTGCCTATTTTAGCCGATCACTATAGACAGTATTTAAGCGGCTATTACGATGCAACCCGCGAAGAAGTGTCGGCCATGTCGGCATTAGCAACGCAGCATGGCTATGCATCAGTGGGGGCAATGTTAAATGCACTAAGGCAAAACAGTGAAGCTGTGGTGAGGGCAGATGCAGAACGTAAATCGGCGCTTTACACCAAGCTAAGCCATATAGAGCAAGGGGTCAAGACCCTTGAGTACGGGCATTATTATGAAAAAGCCTGGTATATGGTCTCCCCTTCAAACGCGCCTACGCTGCAAAAGGTGTTGGGTAATTTCAGCCCGTCGGTGCCGCTTACGCCATCTTCCATTATTTTCAGTTTTATTACTGCTTTGCTAGTTAATTTATTATTGTGGAGCCCTTACCTTTGCTACTGCCAAGTTAGGCACTTGAAGCACAAACCGCGGCACGCCAGCTATCGCTAACGCACTTTTTGCGCTGCCTATTTCCCTATCTATTTCCCTGTCTATTTCTCCTACTTTTTTCTTCTAAAATGCACTTTGAGTAAATTCTATGCAAATTTGGCACTCTCCATGCAACAACCTTATTACGAGTTTTATTGTTTCAGCATAAACAAACTATGCCAATTACAAAAAACGCAATTATTTTAGTTAGTTAAATAGTAAGGAAGAATCATAATGCCTACTGACGCACAATTACTTATTGGGAAAGTGTTGCAAATAAAAGACAAAATTAGTGCAAAACGTCATTGCATCCCTAACGAGTTACAGACTGAATGGAACGCACTTGATAAGAAAACAGCCTGCTTCGAAAGCACAGCCATTTTTAAATCTGCGGTGAAAGGTCAACATACCAGCAAGCAACTTGCCTACTCTGGTTCAGTTAAGGAATTATCAGGTTTAGTTAGCCGCTTGAACGCGCTAAATGAAGAAGTTACGATTGCGCAGGTTAAGCACTAACAAAGGCGCTGCTATTTTCTAACTCAAGCTTCTCAAACAAAGGTTCTCAAACAAAGGCTTTTAGGCTCTACCTTAGTTTTTGTTTCTTAGTGTTGTGAAAACAACTGCGCCTTTTATTATTGAAGCAATCTTGGCTATTGGGCATACCTTTGTAGCTACATAAGGCTTTAGAAATTAGTACTTAATATACCGGTTATTTACGTAGCAGCTTTTGTAGACAATAGCACTAACGTACGCACTTTGCGTGTACCGTAACTGGCTAAGCGAACAAAGTCGTCTCTTGCCACCGGAATGTGTTGAAATTCAACACGCTGACTTTCGTTTTGACTATTGCCTTCGTCAGCATCGGGATCGTGCAAGTAAAAGCATTGTTCATCGTAACTGGTAATAGCCACCCAATGTGGTGCTTTTTTCTTATCAAATGCATAGGTGCTTATTAAGCACACCACTGCTTTACCAGCATCTAGGGCCTGTTCTATAACATCAACCCGCCACTCTTCAGTAGCAATAGCCATATTGCTTTTTTGTGCTTGAAGCAAAAAGTCAGCTTCTACTTGCCCAACAATATGCTTTTTATGCTCACTTCTTACGCCATCTACAAACAATGGCAAAGGCTGGTTAATCAGAACTTCTGCCGTAAACCCTTCCAATTGTGCCGCTAGCGCCAATCCAATAGGGTGGCAACCGCCATGACCTGACGTCATAAATATTGTGGTCGCCGTACGCCAAATCGCCAATTCTTTTTGCTGGTTCATTCCATAGTTATTTTGCAACGAACACATGGCCATCATCAGTGCCGATGGCCCACAGGTAAATTCAGTCGTTTGCTGATACCAAGGGTATATAGCGTGAGACATGGCTTTCGATGTCACCAGTACCTTCTGCATACGCAAGGCATTTGAATGATCGTCGTAGTAATCAACGTACATACCGAACTGTTTAAAGCCTAGCCGTTGGTAAAGTGAAATAGCGTCCTTATTGTCTGCAGACACTTCCAGGCGCATAAAGCGCTTTCCCCTGGCTAACGCCTGCTCCCCTAGTCTCGCTATCAACTTTTCAGCGATTCCTAAACCACGGGCTTCGGGCAACACCGCAATGGAATACAACCGAGTAAGTTGTGTTCCTCTGCGCAGCAACAGTAATCCATAACCCGCTAGAGTAACTCCTTGTGCGGTGTGATGCTCGGCAATATAAAATTCAGCATGTTTGGCCGTAACGTAAAAACGAAAACGACGGACATTCAGCTTATCGCTTTTAAAGCATGTGTTTTCGATGTGTTGTATTTGTTTCACATCATCTAACGTAGCTTTTCTCAATTTAACATTGTTCGCAGCATTCTTTTCAGCTTCATCCCCACCTTTATATTCATGCAAAAGTTTATTGTATTCAGAAGCAAGTGCACTGTTCATGCTTATCGTCCTCGCCGCTCTAGTCTGTCCGCAAATTCTTGCATAATTAACTCATACAAGGCTTTGCCTAAATACTTATCTTCCACCCCAGCATCTATGCTCGGGTTGTCGTTTACTTCAATCACGTATACCTGATTGCCTGAATGCTTGATGTCTACACCGTATAAACCATCACCCACAACCTTTGCTGCTTTAATTGCTGCCTGCAATACCGGCTTAGGTACTTCAAAGGTTGGCATAGTAGTAAAGCCACCGGATGAAAAACGCTCGCCTTGATGGTGATAAATTTGCCAATGATTTCGCGCCATAAAATACTGACACGCGTAAATCGGCTTACCGCCCAACATACCAATACGCCAATCAAACTCGGTAAAAATATATTCTTGAACCAGTACTAAGGCAGATTCTGCTAACATCTCGACTAATCGGGCTTTTAACACATCGCGGCTTTCTGCTTTGTGAACCCCCCTTGAAAACGAACTTTCTGGCAACTTCAATACCAAAGGTAAGCCGAATTCTTCAATAAGCTTATCGCAGGTTTCATCATCTGAATTCGACACAAAGGTGGCTTTCGGTGCCGGTACTTTTTGATAAGTAAACGCATCTTGTAAAAACACTTTATTGCAACAGCGCAATATAGACTGGGTATCATCCATCACTATCACCCCTTCTCGCTCAGCCGCTCTGGCTAAACGGTAGGTATGATGGTCTATCGCCGTAGTTTCACGAATAAATAACGCATCATAGTGCCCCAAATCTTCAGGCGACAAACGTGAAACCACATCAGCTCTAAAACCCACCTTCTCAGCCGCTTTTACAAAGTGACGAATGGCTCTTTCATCGCTAGGAGGCGTCGACTCATCAGGGTTAACTAAAATAGCCATATCCCAACGAGTGCGCTTACTTACTTTAGAAGCGCGCCACTGTTTCGTAGTGTAGTTTTCTAACTGTGCAATACACTGTTGCTGTTGTTTACTGTCTAGCGCGGTAAAGGGCTTCGCAGCAATATCAGCAAAGCCAACCACATTATGTTTACTACTTACTTTTTTACCTTCCTTTTTGTCTGCACGGGAATCAGATACCGACAGGGTAAGTAGCAAAATTGGACACGGATATTTTTCAAACGCTTGACGGGCGACACGCTTGAAACGCTGATCTTTAACTTCACCAAAAAGTACTAATAAAGGTGCAGTAGGAATGTCAATTTCATCCACGGGTAGCGACAATGCAAAAGGCAGCCTATCCACACTGCGTGCTTCTGCTAGTCGTAAATCGTTTATGGTATTTACACCGGGTAATACTAAATGGTTACGCGCCTGCGCTAACAATGAACAGTAATACCCTTGGCTTAAATAGCGGGTAGTATCACACAGGTTTATCACCCGTATTTTTGGTTCATTAAGCTTCGGAAACTCCGCCAAGTAATCTTGAAAGGTAAGTACCGTTAACGCTGTTTCGCTAAATGGCGTAACATCGTCAGCCACAATCAACGTATTGTGCATGTAATTCGCTTCTAAATAATATTAAGTAAGTTACAATTCGAGTAGTGCGATATTTGAAGTAATACTCACTACCGCTCGAGTAAGATTGGCGCTGAGTTTACGCCGAAAGTGAAAATTGCAAAGCGAATTGAGCACGGCTTTTTTTCATCGTTAAGACAACGAAAACTAATCTATCCAGTAGGGTTATTGATAGCGAAGAGCTGTCGCACGTTAGAAGGCGCTAGTCTGTGATTCACACTCAGCCGAAATGAGGCGAAAGCCGAAGAAAGCGATCGTTTTCACTTAGCTTTTTTATAAAAAATACTGCGAACATATTTTAGAGAAACAAGTAGGAGATTGTATGTTATTAGCCAGTTTAGCCATTCTTATTGGGCTGCCGGTTTTGCTATGGAGTGCAGGAAAATTTGTAGGCGGCGCGGCATCTGTTGCCAATCACTTTGGGGTGTCTCCGCTTCTTATTGGTATGCTCATCATTGGTTTTGGAACGTCAGCCCCTGAAATCATTGTCTCAATCTTCGCCGCTATTCAAGGGAACTCGGGTATTGCATTGGGTAACGCCTACGGGTCAAACATTGCCAACATACTGCTTATTTTGGGATTAACCGCGCTTATCAGCCCTATTGCGGTTAAATCGAACATTATTAAAAAAGAAATTCCCGTACTACTGGGCATTACTTTTTTTGCCTCTTGGCAGGTGCTAGACCAAACGGTATCAAAGGATGATGCATTCTCTTTACTTGGCTTATTTGTATTGCTGATCTCTTGGAGTATTTGGCACGGCATGCAAGGCAGTAAAGATAAACTCGCCGATGAATACAGCGAGGAAATCAATGCATCTGAAGGCACAATCAAAACCCACATTGTATGGCTTCTTACCGGCCTATTACTGCTAGTGGCTAGCTCTCGCATGTTAGTGTGGGGAGCCGTTGAAGTTGCTACGTACTTTGGTGTTAGCGATACCATCATTGGTTTAACGGTTATTGCCATTGGTACGTCGTTACCTGAACTCGCCTCCTCTTTAATAGCGGTGAAAAAAGGTGAGCATGACTTAGCCATAGGTAATGTTATTGGCTCGAATATGTTTAACACATTAGCTGTTGTGGGTATTGCGGGTACTATTCAGCCTATGTCAGTCAGTGCAGATTTCTTGTATCGCGATGTAGTGGTGATGCTAGCAGCCACTGTGGCACTATTTGTATTTTGCATCGGCTTTAAACGCCAAGGGCGCTTAAATCGAGTAGAAGGTGGCGCTTTTGTGGCAGCTTACGCCATTTACACTTATTGGCTCATTAGCATTGCCTTTATGTAGCAGCCCCCATGGTAGTGGCCAGCGTAATAAGGCTAATCACAGCTATGCTGGCCAATACGAATAAATTAAAACCGAATTGATCGCCCTGTCGCCTGCTTCGGCGGGCGCGCATTACAATACTCACCAAGCTCACCAACAAACACACTTGCAGCATGATTTGCATGGCTTTTACATATTCAGCCGACCAGCCTGTATCGCCTTCAATGCCCCAATATTCTTGAACGCCACTGATAAAATCGGGGCGCGCAAAGTGAAATAGAACCAGGGTTACGACCAATGCTAACCACCCTAGTACATTCAGGGCCAGCATCACACGAAAGAAATTCGTTTCGGTTCTAGGTCTTGAACGTCGCTCTTCAACACCGTACGGATTATATTTATTTCCCATTTGTCACTCTGTTCTCTGGCATCCCGCTTTAGGTTGAGTATACTAGCGTGCTATTGGATTATGCGTTATTAGCGGTATTTATTTTTAGTCCTCTTGTAAACGCCATTCTCGCGTTTTTAAAATGACTAAGTGCTATCTCGCTTTTTCAGGATGAAAATTCTAAAACATGCTGAATTATCGGCAAAAAATCCAAAAGATTGACGTAAAAACCATTATTAGTGCAAATGCACATTGTTGTTGCGTGTGGATAATGACACAAAACAGCATAAATCAGTGAGACGGAGAAATTAACATGACGCATGCGCCCGTTGTCGACGTGCTTAAAGGTAAGTACGCAGTTGGCGAATCGGTAACCGTTAAAGGTTGGGTAAGAACACGCCGCGACTCTAAGGCTGGGTTATCTTTTATAGCACTACACGATGGTAGTTGCTTTGACCCTATTCAAGTGGTAGCACTGAGTTCTCTGTCAAATTACGCTGACGTACAGCGTTTAACAGCAAGTTGCTCACTATCGGTAACGGGTGTGGTAAAAGCATCTCAAGGCCAAGGCCAATCGGTAGAAATTGAAGCAACTGAGGTTGAGGTATTAGGCTGGGTAGAAAACCCAGATACCTACCCAATGTCAGCTAAGCGTCACAGTATCGAGTATTTGAGAGAGTACGCTCACTTGCGCCCTCGTACTAACGTAATTGGTGCGGTAACCCGTGTGCGTAACTGCTTGTCACAGGCCATTCATCGCTTCTTCCACGAACGCGGCCACTTTTGGGTATCAACCCCAATTTTAACCGCAAGTGACACAGAAGGCGCTGGTGAAATGTTCCGCGTATCTACATTAGATATGATGAACTTACCACTAGACGACAAAGGTAACGTTGATTACTCAGAAGATTTCTTCGGTAAAGAAACTTACCTTACCGTTTCGGGTCAGTTGAACGTTGAAACTTACTGTACAGCTATGTCTAAGGTTTATACCTTTGGGCCTACTTTCCGCGCAGAAAACTCGAACACATCTCGCCACTTGGCTGAATTTTGGATGATTGAGCCGGAAGTCGCTTTTGCTGATTTGAGCGATATTGCTCAGTTAGCTGAAGATATGCTGAAATATGTATGTAAAGCCGTACTTGAAGAGCTGCCAGATGACATGAACTTCTTTGCTCAGCGCATTAAAAAAGATGCCGTTGAACGCTTAGAAAAGCTAGTGAGTTCTGACTTTGTTCGCATGGACTACACAGACGCTATCGACATTCTACAAAACTGCAAAAAGACGTTCGAATTCCCTGTTGAATGGGGAATTGATTTATCTTCTGAGCATGAGCGCTATTTAGCCGAAGAACATGTTGGCGCGCCTATCATTATGCAAAACTATCCTAAGGATATTAAAGCATTCTATATGCGTATTAACGACGACGGTAAAACCGTTGCAGCTATGGACGTCCTTGCACCAGGTATTGGTGAAATTATTGGTGGTTCGCAGCGTGAAGAACGTCTTGATGTTTTCGATGCCCGTTTGGAAGAAATGGAATTGTCGAAAGAAGACTACGCTTGGTATCGCGACCTTCGCCGTTATGGCACCGTACCTCATTCTGGTTTCGGACTAGGTTTCGAGCGCTTGGTTGCTTATGTGACTGGTATGCAAAACGTACGTGATGTTATTCCATTCCCACGTACACCAGGTAACGCAAGCTTCTAAATGTCGGAAATCTTGTTTATGTAAAGCCAGCACCTTGTGCTGGCTTTTTGTTTTCTGCAGTCAGCGTTTCTTACCACTCATAACTTCACGCTATTTTATTAAGGCGTTATGCCATTGCCAATCGCTGCTGAGCGACACGGTATTACCGTATAGGAATAGCCAATATCATTATTTTCTAAAAGGCTGATAGTTAAAATTTCATAGTCGTTCAATTCCACAACTCGTGTACCTTCGGGGTTAGCGCAGCGAGAGAACTCATCAGCTTCATAATGGAAGATAAACTCAGCAAGCAATTGCATCTGCATAAGTCGAAACTTAGCACTTTGAGCAGCAAGGTCAAAGCTAACCACTTTTTCATCTTCGGTTGAGCCTGGCGAGGTAGCATCTGGTAATGCTTTTGAATCGGCTTCGAGAACTGCAGAAGATTTACGCTCAGCTTCAAATTCCGCCTCAATCAGCCCTTTTAAATTATTAGCAGCGTCAGCCAACCTAACCGTTTTTTTTGCGTTGCCGATTTGGGCATCATTCACACCTTTATCTTCAACTTCAGAGCTGGTCGACACGACTTCAGAGGGCGTGTCTGAGAAAAAGCTCACCACCCCCGATTCCATCGACACTTCTAACACCTTTACCAATATCAATATCGTCCATAAGTAGCGGACTAAAGCAGTGGTGAACACAAACCGGTAGTCTGGCGCATGCCATAAGCCATGAACGCCAAAAGGCTTTAGCAGCAGTAATGCAATTAAGTACAGCGGCATGACTAATTGAACAAGTACCAGCGCTAAGAGCGTGGTGATAAAAAACCAGCTTGGTAGCATGAGGATAATGGCGAAATTATGACTGTAAGGCAGTGATGCTGCGCTGACACCCGAAACGCTATTCACTAATCCACTTGCCGAAGCCAACGCAAAATTGGCGATTACAGCATAAATGAAAAGGATCAAAGCTTTACCTGGTAAGCTATTCCATACCACCATGAACCTTGGCCAGAATTCATGAAGAATGGCAATCGTCACCAATGCGCCAATTACGATGTTAAAGAAAACACCCTGAATATCGAAAAACAGTTCACTAAAATACACCAAGGTTGCAGCAGCATAACAACGCTGCGCCAAATTCAGGCTTTTCCAAAACGTTGTTCCCCTTGAAGATCGTTTTAGTAAGCCACGCTCGATTACGCGCTTAAATACCCCAAAGCGGCGCTGGATTTGAATTTTTATGTTCATGTAATGTCTTATGTTGTGATTATTTTTAGTTGTACTTCTCAGCGAAGCTTCCCGCTAACCGTGGAATACGCTATTCTGTTAACAATTACAATTCAACGGTTTAACCGTCGTTTTTATAGTTTGGGTATACATTCCGGCTCTAAGGCTTGGATCTACAGTTCGATGTTTCCATTTAAAATAAGGTAGTCGTTTTCTTACCCCTATGGCTGAAGGTAATAGGTTAACCCTCGTTTGCGAACAATGCCATCATCGCGTTGTATTGCCAGAATTGAATCATCGAGAACGGGCAGTATGCCCTCGATGCCATCATACCTTGCTCACATTTAAGAGAAATGCGAGCGAGCGGCTTTTGGCGTTTTCAATAAGTGCGTTTGTGTTCTTGGCCCTATCCCTACCTTTTAACTTTTTGACTTTTAAATCAAGTGGTCAGAAGCATAGTATCGATCTTCCCGGTGGTCTTTCTGTTTTAATGGAAAATGACTATTTATCGTTGGCTATTATTACCGGATTAGCGACGTTAATTTTACCCGGCATGGTGCTTTTAGGTTTTATTACCCTTGGGTTAGCACATTTAAACAATGCAAGAACCCCATTTATTAAGCGAATGTTTTATTGGGTAAGAGCCTTGCTACCGTGGAGTATGGCCGAGATATTCTTAGTTGGAACATTAGTTAGTTTGATAAAAGTCTCCGAACTCGCCGATGTAGCTATTGGTATGTCTTTTTACGCTTTTATTGGTTTTACCGCATTTATGGCTCTTTCTATGTCGAACTTTGACAGTACAGGGTTTGCGTTGTGGCTGCACGAAGGCAACTTACCACCGCCAAAACCTTTAGAAGAAAAACAAGCCAGTGGCAGTATACAACGCACTTGGGCGCTGCTACTTACATCAACTATTTTGTATATCCCCGCTAACGTATTACCTATCATGCGAACTGAATTTTTTGGTCAAGAAACCCCAAATACCATTATAGGCGGCGTGATCACGCTGTGGGAGGGGGGCTCCTACCCCATCGCCATTATTATTTTAGTGGCCAGCGTAGTGGTACCAGTCGCTAAAATTATCATTCTGTGTTGGTTGAATCTAAGTGTTCAACTGGGCCGAACAGGCTCTACACAATTACGCATTCGCTATTACCGCATCACCGAAGCAATTGGACGCTGGTCTATGATTGATGTTTTCGTTGTCGCGGTATTGGTTGCATTGATTCAAATGGGTAATACACTTTCTATTTTCCCTGGCCCCGCAGCGCTTGCGTTTTGCGCGGTGGTCTTTACTACGATGATAGCCGCGATGACATTTGATTCACGGTTAATTTGGCAGCATTGGAAACAACTACCATGACAGAAGAGGCAAAAGTTACGTCCACAAAATCAATCTCTCGTATATGGATCATTCCCATATTAGTAGTCGTGGTTGGTGGCTGGATGGTTTATCAACAATGGAAAAACCAAGGGCCTCTAATCACCATAGAGTTACAATCTGCCACTGGCATTGAAGTTAACAAAACCCCAATCAAAGTGCGGGATTTAGATGTGGGGCAAGTGAAAAAAATTACGCTTAAGCCTAACTTGGACGGTGTATTAGTAACTGCGCGCATCGATGCCAATGCATCTCACCTACTTACCGATAAAAGTGAATTTTGGGTGGTAGCCCCGCGAATTAGTTTTTCAGAAGTGTCCGGTCTAAACACCTTACTCTCTGGTAGTTATATCGCCATGGCTGCGAATGACAGCGGTAAAGAACAGCTCAATTTTATCGCCCTCGAGCGCCCTCCGGTAACACCTGCTGGCACACCTGGATTACACGTCATTCTGCAAAGCGATGATGAGTTTGCTTATAAACCAGGCGACCCCATCATTTACAAAGGCTTCAAAGTCGGTGAGTTTAAAGATGCGGTCTTTAATATTGAAGAACGTGTGGTGTACTACGATGCGTTTATTGAAGCCCCCTACCATAAGCTTGTTACCGAGAATACGCGTTTTTGGGATGTAAGCGGCGTAAAGCTTAAGCTTGAATCAAGCGGCGTAAAAATGGAAACCGGCAGTTTAGAAACCCTGTTAGCCAACGGTATTACCTTTGGTGTACCTGAAGGGGTTCAAATTGGTGAGCAAGTGGTAGAGAACGCGTTTTTTACTATTTACGGCGATATTGCTACTGCCTCCAATGCACGGTACAAGCTTACCGCCGAGTATGTGCTTTTAGTTGATGAAAGTGTTCGTGGGCTTACCGTAGGCGCCCCCGTTGAATACCGAGGTATTGAAATCGGTAATGTAACGGCTATTAACTCGTTTCCTGCCGTGGAAGGCAACATACTTGAACGGGATTATCCCATCCCCGTCATTATTAACATCTACCCTGGAAAAGTCAGACAGCCGGACACAGAAGAAGGCTTGAATGCCATCAAACAAACCATACGCAATTGGCTTCGTAAAGATTTAAGGGCTACCCTCCGAATGGGTAATGTACTCACCGGTGGTCTTTTTGTAGACTTACAGCACGTTTCAAAACCTGACGACAGTGATGAAATAGCGGTGCTGAACGGTTACGAAGTGATCCCAACTGTATCTAACGAGTTTACGCAAATTACGCAAAAAGCAGATGCGATTTTAGACAAGATAAATCAACTGCCTTTGGGTGACATGGTATCAAACGTATTATTGGCCGTGGAAGATATGAAACTGGCTGCGCAGTCTGTTGAAACGGCGAGTGATGACTTTGATTTGCTTATTGAAAATGTAGATACAGAGCTGCTTAACACTAACTTAAATCAAGTATTGATAAGCTTAGACAGCTTGTTAAAAAACTACAGCGAAGGGGGCTTGAGCCAGTCTGAAATCAAAGAAACGGTAGATACTATGCAAGATACTATGCGTAATCTTCAGCCTTTGTTATTAAAGCTGAATCAGTCACCGAATAGCTTAATTTTTACTGATAGCAATAGCTCTGGTATTGAACCAAAAGCGAAAAATTAGCGAAGTAGAAACTTAGTCAACTAAGAACTAAAATACGTATAAGGCTTCTGGGTTTGCGTGGGCAAGTAAATGCCAACCTAGAAGCGGCTGAGCTAAGCGCTATCTATGTACTGTAAGGATAATAATGAACACTTTTATTAACAATAGGAATGCGCTGGTTTGCAAAGTTATTAGAGCAAGATTAATTTTCGCTGCTTTTCTTGGCGCTTCACTAGTAGGCTGTGCTTCATCTGGCAGCGCACTGCAATATTACTTGCTACATTCAACGACTTCGTCTTTTGCAAATGAGTATGAAACTCCCCCCCATCGTTTATTAATAAATAAGATTATCCTTCCCGACTATCTAAAACAGCGTGGCCTTGTTTATCAAACCAGCTCTACCAGTTTACATATCGCGACTGATCACCTTTGGGCCGAGCCACTTGATGAGGGTATTACTAAGTCATTAAAAGCATCGTTGCGCTCCCAAGGTGTAATGTTAGTTACCCACAATATGAATGCAAAAGAGGCTAATGACTATTTAACCCTACAGATAGACGACTTTATCGCGACATGGCAAGGCGATATTATTCTGAGCGGTCAATACACTGTAAAACATATCGACGAATCGCAGTCAGCAACGGATTTTGAGTACACACTCCCCCTTGCAGTTGATGGATTCCCTGCAAGTATCGAAGTGATGCGAGAAGCTATTCATGCCTTGGCGGAAAATATCGCTAGCGAAGCCACAAAGGGATAACCCTATTTTTATGATTAGTGCCATTAAAAAGTTTGTAGACCTTGGAACCGACGCATCTCTGTCTGACGATCTAAATCGTCGAATCAGAGTCGTTAACATGTTCTCTGCGGTTGGGATGACCGTGACTTTTTTACTTGGGTTTCGGGCACTGTTTGCACAAGAAACATTCTTAACCTGCGTGTTATTTTCTGCCACCATACTGTTTGCAATATCTCATAAACTACAAGCAATGATAGGGGCAAAGCGAGGCAGTTTCATTTCTGCTACCGTTTTAATTGCCTGTCTAATGTCACTTATGCTGATACTAGTCGTGACTGGTGGTAGTGAAAATACGGGGCCTCTTTGGATATTTACCGTTCCCTCCGTCACCATGTTTTTTACCGGTTTTCGCCGGGGGCTAATGGCGCTAACAGGTTTTGCCGCAGTTATTATTGTCATATTTTTTACACCCGATAATGCCTTATTGGCGACAGAGTATTCTTTCGAGTTTAAAACGCGTATTGTTTATACTTTCATCACGGTTTCTTTCCTATCCGCAGTTTATGAATATAGCCGTCAACGTAGCTACAATACGGCCGTGTACCTGAGCGAACAGTTCAAACGTCAAGCCAGATACGACCCCCTTACCACCATTTTAAACCGTAGAGGCGGGCAGCAGCAGCTTGAGCAAGAACTCAGCAGAATGCAGAGAAACAAAAAACCATTTTCTATCGCGCTCGCTGATATCGACCGCTTTAAATCTATAAATGATACCTTCGGACACGATGCGGGTGACGAGGTTTTAAAAAAGGTTGCCAGCGTTTTCAGCAGTCGCTTGCGCGCTCAAGATGGTCTATCACGATGGGGCGGCGAAGAATTTTTATTTATTTTTCCAGAAACCAATGAGCAAGATGCGAGAATGGTGACTGAACAAATAAGAGAAAACCTGAGTGCTAATGCCATTCCGGTTGATAACAAATCGCACCGTGTTACATCAAGTTTTGGGGTGTGCGAGATTACGCCGTCTATGACACTCACTACTGCGTTAAACTTGGCCGACCAAGCGTTATACCAAGCAAAAAATGACGGTAGAAATAAAGTATGTACCGCAACAGAGCACAAGCGTAAAAGTAGTCGCTAGACTAATCAACCAAAGATATTCCCTCCCTCAATCCCCTTACGTATGCAAGCATTGGTCTCCCTGAGTCTTTACATTTATTGACTCACGTTTAGTTACAATTGATGAATAACTTAGACACAGTTTGTCGTTAAACTCCACTCAGCTAATTTTTTTAAAAAGACCCGATTATGAAATGGATGAAATTCATACTTCCCGTTGCCATCTTGGTAGTAAGTTACTTTATAATGAAAGGCATTGAGGCCTCTGCCTCAGATTCAGCCATAACTGAAGCGGTAGACACCCGTCCCACCGTCACTATCGAGCACATTGATGTTGAAAGCTCTGTCATCACATTATCTTCATATGGGGAAGTGCAGCCACTAGAAAGTACAAACCTTGCTGCTCAGGTCTCGGGTGAAGTCGAGTCTTGGAACCCCAAATTTGTAAGTGGCGGACTGGTTCGACGAGGTGAAGTATTATTCTCGGTTGAAAAAGATGCCTACGAGGCAGCGCTATTACTCGCGCAAGCTAACCTTTCCAGCGCACAAGCCCAATTAATACAAGAGCAAGCTCAAGCGGATGTAGCGGCTCGAGAGGCCAAATCTATGCCTGATGCAAGGGTCACCGACTTGTATCTTAGAAAGCCGCAAGTTATGAGCGCACAAGCATCGGTTAAATCGGCAGAAGCTCAACTCAAAATTGCCAAGCGCGACTTAGATAACTGCGAAGTGGCTGCCCCTTATGATGCCCTTATTATTTCAAGAGAGATCAGTACCGGCGATTATGTTACCCAAGGCACAACCGCGGCGGTTATCAATAATATTGAGCAGGCAGAAATCACCTTCCCTATCGCGGGGTTCGACCGGGTATTCTTAGATGAAAACACCCTAGGAACAAAAGCGATACTTACCCTTGACGATGTAAGCAAAACGCAAGTTACCGCGACAATTCATCGTGACACGGGCGTTATCGACAGTGCCACCAGAATGACCCATTTTGTAGCCAGAATTGAAGACCCTTACGCCCTGAATGCAACTAAACCTATCGTGAAATTCGGTACCTATACCACGATAAGTTTTGAAGGTAAGACGCTAGAAAATGTATACCGTATTCCTCAAGAATTAGTCACCAACCGCACGCTTTGGACAATAGATGAAGAAAGTAAGTTGGTCTCGAAAAAAATTCAGGTTATTCGTGAAGATGGCAGCGACTTTCTTATTCAAGGCACTTTTAACCCGAACAAAGTGGTGATGTCTTTACCTGAATACCCTCAAAATGGCATGGAAGTAAAAGTCATCGATAACAGCGCTGATTTTGCGGCGAGCAGCGACACCGCGAAATAGGAGCGTCACTATGAATAAAACAAATTCAGAAACGGGCATTATCGCGTGGTTTGCCAATAACGCCGTAGCCGCGAACCTATTAATGATATTTATCATTTTGATGGGCTTGGCCAGTTACTTTACGATTCAGCGCCAAATGTTTCCCAACATCGAAATAAACTACATTACGGTGTCGGCACAATATCCTGGTGCATCTCCACAAGAAATAGAAGAAAGTATTCTTATTAAAGTAGAAGAGGCGCTAAAAGACGTTACCGAGATTAAAAGAACAGTAGCCCGCGCTTTTCGTGATTCTGGAACCGTAACACTTGAAATTGATACCGATGAAGAACTCACCGATGTACTCGATAAAGTTAAACTGAGAGTTGACGGTATTGCTACCTTCCCTGCGGGAATGGAGCCGGTAAATATATCGCAAATTGAGTTTCAACAAGACGTGATTGAAATGCCATTGGTGGGCGATTTACCTCTTCCAGAGCTTAAAATCATCGCCAATGAGATTGAAGATGAACTGCTTCAACTAGGCAACGTGTCCTTAGTAGAAGTGTCTACACCCAGTGATGAAATTGCCATTGAAATAAAGCCAGAAATGTTGCGTAAATACAGCCTTAGCATTGCCGATGTTAGCCGTGCAATAAGCAACTATTCTACTAACATATCAGCCGGTCAGCTCCGTACTAATGCAGGCATCATTTCTGTTCGGGTAGAAAACCAGTATTACAGCGGAAATGAGTTTGCCCAAATTCCCGTTAAGATTGGCACTGCAGGGGCCAAAGTCACTTTGGGTGACATTGCTACAATTAAAGATGGCTTTACCGAAGGCGAACGATACTTTAAATACAATGGTAAAAACGCCATTTACATGTCGGTAAGTGCGACTAAGTCGCAAAATACCATCCCCGTGGCTAACACGGTGAAAGCCTATATCGAGCAAAGAAATAAAACCCTTCCCAATGGGGTGAGCTTAGAAATATTGGTAGATATGACCTACTACTTGAATGCTCGCTTAGATATGATGCTTAAAAACCTGTTTCAAGGCTCCATTCTTGTCGCCTTGATGCTAACCCTATTTCTACGTTTCAAGCTGGCCTTGTGGGTAATGGTAGGCTTACCGGTATGCTTCTTAGGTGCTGTTATGCTAATGCCGATATTTGGCATCAGTATTAATATTCTTTCGTTATTCGCTTTCATTATGGTGCTAGGTATTGTGGTAGACGATGCCATCGTCATAGGGGAAAGTGCCTATACCGAAATAGAAAGCAAAGGCGGCGGCATTGATAACGTAGTACGGGGCGCAAAGCGTGTTGCTACGCCAGCTACATTCGGTGTTTTGACCACCATTGCCGTGTTCGCTCCGTTTACCCTAAGTAGCGGCCCTGAAGGTGCCTTCTTCTACAATATCGCAATTGTGGTTATCTTTTGCTTAGCGTTCAGCTTAGTTGAATCGAAGCTAATACTACCAGCACATATTGCCCATACACACTTTACACCGATTAAAAAAGGAAGCTGGCGGGATAAATTTAACACCCGATTCTACAGCTTTGTAAACGGTCCTTATAAACGCACCGTTGAGCGCGCGTTAAAGTGGCGTTGGGCGGTGTTTTTCCTATTCTTTGGGATATTGATGATTAGTATCGGGCTAATCAACGCAAACTATGTGCGAATGGTGCCTAATCCGAAAGTGCCTCATGACTTTCCTAGCGTTCGCATTGAAATGAATGAAAACGTGTCAGATACCGCCACCATCACAGCGTTAAAAACGATAGAACAAACTATTTTAGACGTTGAAGAACAAGTTATTGAAGAGTTTGGCACCGGTATGATCCGCGACAGACTGGCCTTCAACAATGAGCGTACCCAAGGCCAAATTCTGACTCCGTTGGTGCACGAGGACAAACGCCCTATTGATACCTTCGAGTTAGCAAGGCGCTGGCGAGAAGCCATACCGGACATTCCCGGTATGAAGTCGTTCACCGTGATAGACGATGTGAATGGCGGAAATGGTGATGATGGTGAATTTGGCTATCTCTTATTCGGCCCTGATATCAACACATTGAACGCTGCAGGTTTGAAGTTTATTGAAATGCTTCAACAACAAGATGGACTATTTGACGTTAGTTCAACCATAGATCCTGCCAGCAAAGAAGTGCAATTAGTTATGTTGCCGGTGGCCTATCACCTAGGTTTAACCCTTTCTGACATTGCCTCTCAAGTTGGCGCTAGCTTCTATGGCGGCGAAGCACAACGCGTTATTCGTAATGGCGAAGAAGTGAAGGTAATGGTGCGCTATCCCGAACTTACCCGTGAGCGTTTTGCTGATTTGAAATATACCGTTATTAAAACGCCTGAAGGTCGTGATGTATTACTTGGCGATGTAGTCTTGTTAGAAGAAAAACCAGGCATCAGTTATATCCGCCGTGAAGGTGGATATCGTAGCGTGTATGTGTGGGGCAATATCGATGAAGAGGCGGTAGAGCCGAACGAAGTGGTAGAGCAGATTAAGGAAAAACTACTTCCACAGTTACAGGAAGAATTCCCATCAGTGATGACCGAGCTTGGCGGGGATATTGAAGAACAGCAATCGCAGCAAAGTGAGCAATTATTGTTTTTCTTAGCCGCGATGATTATGGTCTATATTCTTCTGGCCGTACCGCTTAAAAGCTACGGGCAACCGCTTATCATAATGTCGGTTATTCCATTTAGCTTTACTGGAGCTATATGGGGCCACTTCTGGCTCGGCCTAGATTTAAGCATGATGTCTACTTTTGGTCTGATAGCCGCCGCTGGTGTGGTGATAAATGATTCCCTAGTAATGACAGACTTTGTTAATCAACGCCGCGCACAAGGTTACAGTGTTAAAGAAGCGGTAACAGAAGCTGGCAGTGCGCGCTTCAGGGCTATCACACTGACTTCGATTACTACCTTTGCCGGTGTACTGCCGATTATGTTTGAAAGTAGCCTACAAGCGGCGTTCGTCGTACCCATGGCCGCCGCACTCGGTTTTGCCGTACTTTACGCCACACTGGTCACATTAATTTTAGTGCCTTGCTTGTACTTAATCATGCTCGACTTAGCCGTACCGTTTTCGTGGATAAAACGTAAAATCTTTCGTAGATCTCGTGCAAATGATTCTGAGGTGGAGGTTGAGATTGAGTATGGCAACTAGGTAAGATTTTTTAACGTCTAACAATATTCCCACTGGTGTATAGCGGTGGGAATATTAAGACGCAGAAAGAAAATATTGTGGGGTTCACTAGTATGCTGATTAGCTTCGCAGCCTTATTGCATCTGCTTTGAACTAAGTGTTCACGCCATAACGACAAAGTATCAGTTCAGTCACGCCTTTTGCAATTTGCAACTTACGCGCTTCAGTAAGTGGGTCTTCTAACTTAAACAATTGAGGCCAGAAACACTGTCCTTTTACAAGGCTATCCAACTCTTCAACCACCTGCTCAATGTCATCAAAATCCATACGGTTGTCTTTTTTTGCGGCTTTTAACCACCTATGCATGGCTTTTTCTTGGGCTTGAAGTTGAGCAACTTCGTCTTTTAAACGATTAGGTTCGTAAAAAAAATGGCCAATAGCTACACGAGCCAACTCTAAGTGCTCATCACCGCTCATAAAGTTGATGTCGGCCATAATAAGATCGGTAAGTTGGTCAGCCAACAACGCCTTAGGATTGTAAGGCGCACCTATATCAACAAGGGCCGATTGCCACTGCTCTTTAATGAGATTCATAACCAGCTCTTCTTTCGCTGAGAAATGGTTGTACACTGTTCTTTTAGACACGTTTGCTAGCTCAGCCAATTTATCCATGCTGGTTCCATTTACGCCAAACTCCTGAAATGCGTGCTTTGCCGCTTGAATAATGGCATCTCGCTTAACATCACTTCGGGTACGTGTAGTGCTAGTCATAATTTTGCTGTCTAAAAATATTATGTAGCCATTTTACACTGCACAGTTTACTTTTCAATGGATGATCTTTAAAATGCACCGCACAGTTTACTTTAATTATAGTGAATATAGTCGTCTATACTGTGTTCACCACAAATACGGATCGATAATTTCCTATGCCCATTTCGCGAATTCGTCACCTTGTTGCGTTTACTGCCTTGTCTGTTCTTACCCTTGCTGGCTGTACATCAGAGGATGACATACAAAATAAAACGGTAGCCCCCCGCTATGTGAAACTTGCCGAGGTGAGCACGGTTCCTGCATTTGATGAATTTACCTTTCCGGCAGTCGTTTCTGCGGTAAAAACGGTGGATCTTAGCTTTGAAGTATCAGGTAGATTAGTTCAAACCGACTTAACGACAGGTAACGATATTGAAGAAGGCAAGCTGTTAGCCACGATTGACAGACAACCTTTCGAACGCCGTGTTGACGAACAACGCACCCGCTTGGAACAGTCTAAACGCGAATTGGACCGTATTGAAAAGATGTATGCGCAAAAACTGGTTGCGCAAAGTACCCTTGATACTGCAAAAACCACCTACGAATTAGCTGAAATAGAACTAAAAACGGCAAAGCAGGATTTAAGTTATACCCAATTATATGCACCTTTCGATGCCAAGGTTTCTCAGCGTCTTGTTGAAAATAATAGCTTTGTAGCCGCCGGAACGCCTATTGCTCGATTACAAGATGTCTCTAAAATTTACTTCAATATTAACGTGCCTGAAAGGCTACTCACCGCGAACCTTAATCGTGGAATAGAGCAAGCTAGTGCATCGTTAACGACAGAAGAAACACAGTGGTATCCAGTTAATTATGTAGAGCACAACACTCAGCCCGACCCTGTATCGCAAACTTACGAAGTCGTCTTTGCTATGGAGCCACGTGCAGATTTACCTCTTACGCCAGGCGCTCGCGCTGTTGTGAAAGTGAGCTTACAGGGTTCACCATTTCCTGACGGTGTTGTTGTCCCAGTACAGTCGTTAGTGGGTGACAAAGCCTCAGGTTTTGGGGTTTGGGTATATAACGAAAGCAGTAAATTAGTGAACAAAGTTAGCGTTACTGTTGAACACATTCACGAGGATTTCGCAGTACTAAGTGGTTCATTAGCGCTGGGTGAAAAGGTGGTTGCAGCAGGCGCAACTAAAATGCGAGCAGACATGAAGGTTCTTCCTTACGAGGGAGAAAAGTAAGTTATGGATATCGCTCGTTATTCAATTGATAAACCCGTAAATGTATGGCTAATGGTGGTGATACTGCTGTTGGGCGGTATTATTGCAATGACCAATATTGGTCGTTTAGAAGACCCAGAATTCACGATTAAACAGGTGAAGGTTTACACCAGCTACTCTGGCGCTGGCGCAGAGAAAGTGGAACGGGAAATTACCGAACCATTAGAAATTGCTATCCAGCAAATGCCGCAACTAAAAGAACTCACATCAATCTCTTCGCCAGCCTTATCTGAAATTACTGTCGAAGTTAAAAGCAACTATGACAGTACTGAACTTCCACAAATTTGGGATGAACTTAGGAAACGTTTACGAGACGCCGCTACATCCTTGCCGACAGGTGCACAAGACCCTGTAGTTTTTGATGACTTTGGTGACGTTTACGGCCTTTACTACGCTTTGAGCGCCCCCGACTTTACCACCAGTGAATTACGGGAATTTGCGCGCTTAATTCGCAGAGACTTATTAACCACAGATGGGGTAGCAAAAGTCACGGTAAGTGGTGTGCAAACCGAACAGATAGTTGCCTACGTGAATCCTTATCAGCTTGCCGGATTAGGTATTTCCTTTCCTGATTTAACCTCGCTGTTTGAAGATAACTTGCGCCCTTTTAATGGTGGAAGAGTGTTGGTAGATGAAAAGAATGTACGATTAATCGTAGAGCGGGCACCAGATAAAATTAAAGAAATATCTAACCTTTCGTTAGTTATTCCAGGTACCAATCGCTCTATTCGCGTTTCCGATGTCGCCACGCTTAAATTAGAGCCTGCAGATATCCAGTCACAACTTATTCGTTATAATGGCGAAGAAGCATTAACCGTATCGGTTTCAGCACTTTCTAACGTGAACATTGTTGATGTTGGCAACCGGGTAAATGCCAAAGTGGATCACCTACTTAATACCCTTCCTGTGGGGATTACCCTTACCCCCATTTACGACCAAGCCTCGGTGGTTGATGAGTCGGTCGATGGCTTTATTTCAAACCTTGTGATGTCGGTAGTCGTCGTTACTCTGACGTTGTGCCTATTCATGGGTTGGCGCTCTGGCGTAGTGGTAGGCGCAGTACTGTTAGTTACCGTACTTGGCACTATTCTTATCATGTGGCTTATGGATATTCAGCTTCAACGCATATCCCTTGGCGCTATGGTTATCGCCATGGGAATGTTAGTAGATAACGCGATTGTAGTGGCCGAAGGCATGATGCTGCGAATGGCTACCGGCGCGTCGGCCAAAGATGCGGCAAGCTTTATTGTGAAGCGAACACAATGGCCTTTATTAGGTGCAACAGTAATAGGTATCGCGGCCTTCTCGGGAATTGGGTTATCTGATGATGCTACCGGTGAATTTTTATATTCCTTATTTGCTGTTGTATTAGTTTCTTTAATGATGAGCTGGGTACTAGCCGTTACCTTAGTGCCAGTGCTTGGCGAATTAGTGTTTCGTAAAGGCGTGAAGCAAACCGATGGCGATGAACCTACTGTGTTGCAGCGCTGGTTCACCAAAACCCTCACCGGGGCATTAAAATTACGATGGGTGACCATTGCCGTACTGGTGGTCATTACCGTGGTGGCCTACGGCAGTTTCGGTATGGTAAAACAAGGCTTTTTCCCGCCCTCAAATGCACCGCTTTTCTTTGTGCATTATTGGGGCCCACAAGATCGTGATATTCGCGCTACCGAAAAAATCATTAAAGAAGCTGAGCAACGTATTTTAGCGCAAGAAAATGTAACGGCTGTCACCACCATTATTGGTCAAGGAGCAGATCGTTTCACGCTTACATACGCGCCCAAAAGTGCCAATGAAAACTATGGATTTTTCATGGTACGGGTTAATGAGTTAGAGAATATTCCTGCCGTTCAAGAAAAGCTTTCCGGCTTGCTCGATAATATTGACCTTGATGCTAACTTCTACCAAGAGCGTATGCAGTTTGGTCCAGGTTCTGGCGCTAAGCTTGAAGCACGCTTCTCAGGCCCTGATGCAGAAGTGTTACGTACCCTCGCCGAAGAAGCGAAAGGCTTGATGTTCGCTGATGGCAATATTAAAGATATTCGCCACAATTGGCGTGAAAAAGGCGTGGCTATTAATACCCAGTACGATAATTACAATGCCGGTATTGCGGGCTTGTCTCACTCAGACTTCAGTCAAACGGTGCAGTATGCTAGTAGCGGGTTGCGTTTAGGCAGTGTGCAAGACGGTGATTATGCTTACAGTATTGTGGCAAAAATGGGGCATCCCGATGACACCGCCATTCAATCAGTCCGAGAGAGCCAAGTATGGTCTTCTCAGCAACGTCAGTACGTGCCTTTTACCCAGGTATCGAGCGGTTTAGATATAGTGACAGAAGAGCTACGTATTCATCGTAGAGATAGATTGCGTACCATCACCGTAGAGGCTGAGCCAGGCGACAATGAAACTGCCGCGAAAGCATTTGCCCGTATTCGCCCTCAAATTGAAGCGATGGACATTCCTGCCGGGTATGCCCTTGAATGGGGTGGTGAGTTTGAAAGCTCTAGCGATGCACAAGCGGCGCTTGGTGCAGGTTTACCTGTGGGTTTCTTAGTGATGTTCATTATTTCTGTACTGCTATTTGGACACGCTCGTCAGCCGCTGATCATTTGGTTAGTGGTGCCTATGGCGATAGTTGGTGTAGTGACAGGGCTTCTGTCTACCAATATGCCATTTGGCTTTATGTCACTTCTTGGGTTCTTGAGTTTATTTGGTATGTTGATTAAAAATGCCATCGTACTTATTGAAGAGATAGATTTACAAATTGAAGAAGGGCTAGAAATTAAAAAGGCAATAGTAGAAGCAACGCTAAGCCGTTTGCGTCCTGTAACGTTGGCTGCATTAACCACTATTTTAGGTATGGCGCCACTGTTATTCGATGCCTTCTTTGCAGATATGGCAGTGACGATTATGGGCGGACTAACCTTTGCCACCATTCTAACGCTTATTGCAGTGCCTGTTCTCTATAGCATTTTGTTCAAAGTAAGCTATCGAAAAGCCAGTTAGTTTGTTTACTGTAAACTAGGAAAGAATCAAAAAAGGTGCGTTTATACGCACCTTTTTTATTGATGTTAGCATCGCTGATTATATGGTTTTCACAACTTCTACCAATAGCCTCTAACCTTTCTTAGCATTCACCCTCGCTTCCATAAATCGCATAACATCTCGCCAAGAGACAATGCCAACCGGGCATCGTTTCTCATCAATGATGGGGATACAGGAAATCTTATTTTCATTGAACAGGGAAATGGCGCTAACAATTGAATCGTTTGGAGAAAGAGTAAACACGTTTCGCGTCATAATCTGATGCGCTTTTTTTTCCAGTGTTGCTCTATCGCGAAAGCGTTCATTAACCGTATTGGCAAAAGGGCTAGTCGCTTTTAAGACGTCGCGGTCTGAAATGATGCCTTGAAGTTGATTCTGATGCACTACCACCAAATGATGAAACCCGGTTTCGGCGAACAAAGTCTGTATCAACTCTAAACTATCATCCATGTGTACACTGACTACACGAGTAGACATGATATGGGACAAACTCATGGTATTCCTTTTACTCTTATTTTTACGTTAGGCCTAACCATTCCTATAGTGCTCAATAAGGGCGCAGCGTGCAATGTTGCTGCCCCCACTTTTTGATTTAAAGACTCACACAAATTTTACCAAAGTGTTTACCCGACGCCTCAAAAGCAAACGCATCCGGTAGCCTTTCTAGAGCAAATGTTGTATCAACCACAGGTTTGAAGTTCATACATTCCAAGGCACTTACAAAGTCCCATTGCTCTTTATTGCTACCCACAATAATCCCAGTTAACCTAATTTGTTTGCGCATAAGAGTAGCTGTTGGAATATCACCTTTAATACCGGTTAACACCCCAATAAGTACAATACTTCCCCCTACTCTACATGCATGAATAGATTGTCCTAGTGTGGCAGGGCCACCCACCTCTACCACATGATCAACCCCTGTTCCGCCCGTCCATTTGGCAACGGTTTTGCCCCACTTTTCATCTGTTTTATAGTTAACCGTAAAATCTGCTCCTAGGGCTTTTGCTTTCTCTAACTTTTCATCAGAGCTTGAGGTAATAGCCACTTTCGCTCCCATTGCTTTGGCTATTTGAAGCGCATAGATAGAAACACCGCCGGTGCCTAAAAACAGAACCGTGTCACCTGCTTTTAAGCCGCCTTCTACGACTAATGCTCGCCAAGCTGTTAATCCTGCTGTAGTGATAGTAGCCGCTTCTTCATGAGACCACCCGCTCGGTGCTTTAGTAAACCACTGCTGCGGTTTTACCACGACTTCTCTGGCATAACCGTCAATACCGTCGCCAGGTGTGCGACTAAAATCACCTACCGTAGGTGCGCCACTTAACCAGTCAGGGAAAAAGGTAGAAACCACATGGTCTCCTGGGGCAAATTGTGTAACGCCTTCCCCAACTTCTACCACTACGCCAGCGCCGTCAGACATAGGAATACGATCGCCCTCTGTGGGAATAGCGCCCGTCGCTACACTGTAATCATGATAATTTAGAGAGCTAGCATGGATCCTTACTTTAATTTCATCGTTGCCGACGACGGTTGGCTCTGCTTCGTCTGCGCAGTAAAGTGATGCTAATCCTTCACTGTTGTCTTTCAAACGCATTACTTTCATAAAATTTCCTTCCTGATTAGCAAGTGAAGATAGTTTAGGGGATGTTTACAATTGCGAGTACAAAATACCAATAGCGCTAAAAAACTCGCAACGCAACATGCGAACATAAGTAAATATGCTCTATGGTTTAATACAGAGATAAGGATATTGACGATTAATTAAAGGCGAGAGAAAAAATAAAAGCCCCTTGGCGAGCATAACGGCTATCACCAAGGGTAAAAGTGCGCAAAGGGTAGCGCTTAGGGAAAGTAAACAGTACAAATCTAAAAGTTAGCAAAAGTTGTTATTTCAAGAACGTATTCAAGAGCTTGTTCAAGAACGTATTCAACAGCTTGTGCTCGGAAATTTAAGAGGCTACATCGATAACGATTTTGCCCATGGCTTTGCCGCTTGCTAAGCGCGCATGTGCATCACTTACTTGATCAAGGGTATACACCTCGCTATCCAGGATTGGGGTTAATGCACCTGCATCAACAATGTCGGTTATAGCGCGTAATATAGCGCCATGACTTTCACGCTTGTAGTCGTGGATCATAGGGATCAGCATGAATACCACATGTAAGCTCAAACCTCTGAAGTGCACAGGGCTCAAATCAGTTTCAATCAATGAAACAGTAGTCGCCACTTGACCGCATAGTTTTGCTGCTTCAAAAGAGTTCTGTAAATTGCCGCCACCCACAGAATCATAAATCACATCGAAACCTGCGCCATCGGTGTGCTTAGCAACATAATCAGCCACTTTTTCTGAGCGATAATCAATATAAGTAGCACCCAGCTTCTCAATAAGCGCGGCTTGCTCATCTGAGCCACCTGTAGCAAAAACGGTTGCACCAAAGTGACGGGCCATTTGGATAGCAAGGTGACCTACACCGCCAGCGCCGCCATGGACCAACACCGTTTGACCTTTTGCAGTTTGTGCGCGGGTTAATCCTTCATAAGCGGTGATCCCCACTAAAGGTAGCGCTGCCGCTGCACGCATAGATAGAGATTTAGGTTTTGGCGCAATCAAACGCACATCCGCTAGAATGAGCTCAGTTAATGTACCTTGCAAGTCAGCTAATCCACCCGCGCAACCGTAAACTTCATCACCTACATTAAAGTCTTCTACGCCTTCGCCTACAGATTCGATTGTTCCGGCGAAATCCATCCCTAAAACACCGCCTGGAAGTTTAGGGGAAAATGGTAGGTCTTGACCTATTTCACGGATCATGGTGTCTACAGTGTTTACGCTAGTTGCTGCAATACGCACAATGACGTGGCCCGCTTTAAGTCGTGGGGCATCTATTTCAGCCGCAGTAAATACTTCAGGTCCGCCAAATTCGTTAATAACCATTGCTTTCATGTGAGTTAGCCTCGTTGCGTTAAGTTCGAGACTAATAATAGACACTAGCCAGGCATATGATAATTAGGTTATAAACACATACAGTTTATAGATTTTATTGATAATCCATTATGAACATCGATCACCTTAAGCTTTTTGTACGTATCGCCAATACCAATAACATCAGTGTTGCTGGGCGTGAACTGAATGTTTCACCGGCCGTGGCTAGCGCTCACATTAATAAATTGGAAGAAAATTTGGGTGTGCGGCTTATTCACCGAACCACGCGAAAAGTGTCGTTAACCGATGAAGGAAAACTATTCTTACCTCATGCGGAAGAGGTGCTATCGAGTATTGAGATCGCTCAAGCCGCCGTTGGGGTTGGCTCACAAACGCCACAGGGCACATTGCGAGTAACCGCTCCAGCCTCTTTTGGTCGCCTACACTTAGTACCCGCTATGGAAGAATTCTTAGCCTCTTACCCTCAGCTAAATGTCGACTTTCGATTCAGCGACAGTATTTTAGATCTGATAGAAGGCGGGTTTGATGTAGCAATTCGTGACGCGGTGCTAAAAGACTCTAATCTGCATGCTAGGAAACTGGCCGATGACAAGCGAATTATTGTAGCGTCACCAGACTATATTAAGAAATATGGTGCGCCGAAAACCCCACAAGACATACCTCAACATGCTGCTGTAAATCTTATGGGTTTGGAAACATGGGAATTCGACACACCGCAGGGCGTAGTATCGATAAAACCTAAAACGCGAATTCGTATGGATAATGGTGAAGCAGTACGCGACGCTGCTATTGGTGGCAACGGCTTAACCCTCACGGCCACCTGGTGTAGCTACCCATATCTTGAAAGTGGTCAATTGGTTCAAGTCTTAAAAGATTACCCCCTAACCGCTGAGTGTGCACTGTGGGCTGTATATCCAAGCAACCGTTTATTAGCGCCCAAAGTGCGCGCCTTTATCGACTTTTTAAAAGAGCGGTATAGTGGTGAACCCTACTGGGATAAAGTGTTAAGAGAAGCGGGTCTTTAAAAAAAGCATAGAAAAGTCATAAAAAAACCACAGCAAGTAAACTGTGGTTTTTTGTCTATTCGAAGCCGTTAGTCTTAAATTTTACTAACTAAATACTTTTGCCTAACATACGTCGTAACGTGCCGTCTTTGTCCATAATGTGGTGTTTTAACGCACCGGCAACGTGAAGTACAACAGCACCAATCAATACATAGCCTAAATAATGATGCACAGTGCCGCCGAGTTTTGAAAGCTCGTAGTTTATTGGCAACGTTTTTTCAGGGTCTTCTACACTGAAATTTTGTGCGAATACCTCTAATCCAAACACAGATAAACCGTGGCCACCCAGTACCGAAGTCATAAGCCCTGATATTGGCATTAGCAGCGTGCTAAGAATAAGTACCCAATGAATCACTTTAGCTACGCCGTGTACTAACGCAGAGTAATCCCCTGCCGCTGTAGGCCAACCATTTTTCATTCGCCATGCCACCCTAGCTAATGCTAGGAATAGCACAATAAAGCCAAAAGATTTATGCCACGAAAATACCCAATAGGCATTTTGCTCTACCATATAGACACCTGAAGCCAGCATGCCAATTATGATTAAGCCAACAGTCCAGTGTAAAAATAGTGTGGTAGGTGAAAACTTTTGATGTGTATCGTACTGCATATTTTCCTCGGGCAACGCGACGGTTATTAACGCGATAGTTATTAATGTGCATCACTATAAAAGACATAGTGAAATTGCGCTCTTATATATTTCATATAGCCTTGCTACTTTTTACCGCAAATGCAATTGCGTTTTGCGCAACTTGCAAAGTAAAGCTCACGAGCCTTTTAGCTATTCTAAATTAAAATTCAACTTAGCACGGGAAAATTTGCTTGGGTATAGGGGGAAACGCCTATAAAGCGCCCCCCTCAGGTTGAAGACTAGGGCCAATTCCTTTTCGATTACAGTAAATATGCTAAAGGGGAAATGGCCAAAAAACGCCCTTACCCCCTAGCCCAAAAACGTATGTCGCGAAGCTGTTTGATAAACGCATCTGGCTTGATAGATTCGATATCCAAATAACCATCGTCCATTGCATCACCCAAACCTGCAGCTTTAATCAATGGCATGGCGTTCGCCGTGTAACCTACAAACTTCTGGTGAGCATGCGCATCTGAAACAAAATCTTTTGCTTCAGGTTTCATCGATAAAGATGTTGCGCCATCTTCTGAAAGTAATAATAGTACCGCGTCATAAAGCACTGATGGTCCACCATCAATCTTTTGATGCGCCGCAATATGTTTTCCTTCGCTGCATGTTACACCACCTACTTTAGGCGCCACTAACTCAAACATAGCCCCTTCAGCCATTAGGGAGTCGATAACATTTGAAAGCATATCGGCATCAATTCCATCAGACACAAGAATGCCTAATTTACGGCCTTTAAAAGTGCTAGGAGCATTTTTTAAGATACTAAGAGCGTCAGATACCGGTAAATCTTCTCTTGTAGGCATCGCTGCTTCAGCGGGTTCAGGCATTTCTAAAAAACCCAACTCTTGTGCAACGCTTTCGGCTAATGTTTTATCTACATTTAGCAAATGAGACACTACCCGCTCGCGAATAGCTAACCGTTCAACTTTTGACAGTTCGAACGCAAATGCATCACGCATATGTTTTTGCTCTGTTTCAGTTTGACTAATATAAAACTGACGTGCTTGGCTGTAATGGTCTGCAAAGGTTTCTGAGCGGTAGCGTGTTTTACTGCCTTCCATAGGCTCTGCATGTGATTGATAACCCGTCTCTGGGCACGCACGAGGGTTATTTTCATCGGCATCCCACGAATTTGGTTCGTAATTAGCGCGCCCTTTCGGGTTTTGCATTGCCATATGGCCGTCTTGTTGAAAATGGCGCATTGGGCATTTGGGTGCATTAATAGGAAGCTGCGTAAAGTTCGTGCTACCTAGCCGCTTTAACTGCGTATCTAAGTAGGAAAAGTTTCTGCCTTGCAACAAAGGATCATTGGTAAAGTCGATACCTGGCACTATGTTTTGGGTACAAAACGCCACTTGTTCCGTCTCTGCAAAAAAGTTATCAACCTCTTTATTAAGTACCATTTTGCCTACTATTTTCACAGGCACCTGTTCTTCAGGGATCAGTTTAGTCGCATCCAAAACATCGAATTCAAAACTGTCGGCAAAATCTTGGTCGAACACCTGAACGCCTAATTCCCACTCTGGGAAGTCACCTGCTTGTAAGGCATTCCACATATCTCGGCGGTGAAAATCAGGATCTGCGCCATTAATTTTAAGTGCTTCATTCCATACGACCGATTGTAAACCTTGCTTTGGCTTCCAATGGAATTTAACGTATTTCATCTCACCTTCTGCATTTATAAACTTGAAGGTATGCACACCGAAACCTTCCATAAATCGGAAAGACCGAGGTATTGCACGATCTGACATAGCCCACATCAACATATGTGTAGATTCTGGCGATAGACTGGTAAAGTCCCAAAAGTTGTCATGGGCAGTTTGCGCTTGAGGAAAGCCGCGATCAGGCTCTTGTTTTGCCGAATGAATAAGATCTGGGAACTTAATAGCATCTTGAATAAAAAATACAGGGATATTGTTTCCCACCAAATCCCAGTTACCCTGCTGAGTATAAAACTTCACGGCAAAGCCGCGCACATCTCGCGCTAAGTCAGGTGAACCTTTATTGCCCGCTACAGTAGAAAAGCGTGTGAATACAGGCGTTTTTTCGCCTTTACGCTGGAAAATATCTGCTGATGTAATATCTGATAATGATTCGTAAGTTTCAAAATAGCCGTGAGCGCCAAAGCCTCTAGCATGTACCACACGTTCAGGAATACGCTCGTGGTCGAAGTGAAAAATCTTTTCTCTAAGTACGTGATCTTCTAAAACAGTAGGCCCTCGTTGGCCAGCTTTAAGAGAATTTTGATCGTCGTGAATGGGGCAACCTTGCGCTGTTGTCATAGCTGGGTGTCCATTACCCGCGGTTTGATGTAACTCGCCGCCTTTCCCTTTTTGTCCTTGGTATTTAAACGATTCAGCCATTTCAGTTCCTTATAGAGATAACCTAATTGATTACGTTGTAATAACGGTCTAGGGTGAAACATTCATGTTTCAGAACTGAACGAAGCAAGGAGAATTCCATGTTAAATTATTAAATAAAATTAATGACTTAAGTTGAAACCGATTTATAGGCATTAGAGGAATTACAAGAAGAAGGAATATTTTACATACTCGCAAGGCAAGCAATGATAAGGATTAAAAATAGTACAAAGGCAAGATTGAAAAAATGAAATAGTGCCGAATAGGCAAAACACACCAGAGGACCTGATGTGTTCTACATGAAGATGCTAATGTTTGGAAATTATTAACTTAGGTGACAGGCAACAATAGATTCAATTGCATTAACCAATTGCTCTCTATTTGCTGAGTTTTCACCAAATGGATGTGCAGGCGCAAACTGATTGTTGTCGTTGTCAAAATATTCACCTTTTACGTTTGCAAACCTATCACTAAGAGCTGCTTCCACAAATATCTTCGCACCTATTGCTAAATCACCTCCGGCTACACCATAAGCTTCTTTCACCATTTTACTGCCTAACAAAGATTTAGGATTAACAGACACGAACAATGGCCCTGTTGCTGCGTATTTTTCGGCAAAAAAGCGTGTCCACATGGTTATAGCAAGCTTGCTTTGTGCGTATGCCATGCCGTCACTCATAGAAGGGCCTTGGCTTAGCAGATCAAAGTTAACGGGGGCTTGAGCCGCAGATGACACGTTAACTACACGGCCATCACTTGGCATAAGTGGCAACAAACGTTTAGTAATGATGAACGGCGCTATCGTATTTACCATGAAGCGTACGTCTAGTCCTGCGCTTGTCTCAATGTCGGGAGAATGAAACACACCCGCATTATTAATGATAACGTCAATGGCTGAAAAAGCGCCTGCCACATCAGTTGCAAATTTATCAACTGCTTGAAAGTCGCTTAAATCTGCCACGAACCCTGTCACCTTTATTGCAGGGTAATCGGCACCTAACATTTGCTCTACACGCTTTAACTTATCAGCACTTCTTCCGTGAATGATCAAATTGTGCCCTTCGTGAGCTAACAATTTTACGGTTTCAAGACCAATGCCGTCGGTCGCGCCTGTTACTAATATAGTTTTCATCCGTTTATTTCCTTTTTAATTTCGTAAAGTAGAGCGCGTTTGACTCGGTACTCATTTAGACTGCTAAAGCCTGAAAAACTGTTGAATCAAGACTACCTTTCTCTAACATGAATGATAATTATGCATTTTAAGAATTAGTTTCAACAAAAGATTGATAATGCCCCCGCCAAATGTGATTCACTTATATCTATAACGTAATATTTCTAAAAACCCGCTAGCCAGCGTTTTAAATTGTTTATAGACTGCAGGCATAATAATGAATATGCGACAGGTATAGGGTTGCCAGAGTGATATCACCGCTGGTTCAACATAAATACACAGTTTAGTTTTATAGGGTTCTCAAGTTAATGTCACAACAAAAAGTAGGTTTAGTGGGCTGGCGCGGTATGGTTGGCTCAGTGTTAATGCAGCGCATGCAAGAAGAGCAAGATTTCGCGCACATTGAACCCACATTTTTTACTACGTCTCAAAAAGGCCTTCCGGCGCCAGATTTTGCAGGTGCTAACGCTGGCGTACTAGAAGACGCATTCGATATTCAAGCGCTTGCGAAGCAAGATATTATCATTACCTGCCAAGGCGGTGATTACACCAAAGAAGTGTATTCTTCACTGCGCGACACCGGCTGGAATGGATACTGGATAGACGCAGCGTCAGCGCTTCGCATGGAAGACGATGCAGTCATTGTTTTAGATCCTGTAAACCGCAAAGAAATTGACGCTGGCGTTGAAAGCGGCATTCGCACTTTCGTAGGTGGAAACTGCACGGTATCGTTAATGTTGTTGGCACTAGGTGGCTTATTCGAAAAAGACTTGGTTGAGTGGGCTTCACCCATGACATACCAAGCTGCTTCTGGTTCTGGCGCTAAGCATATGCGCGAACTTATTAGCCAGATGGGTGCCATTCACACTAATGTAAAAGCAAATTTAGACAATCCAGCGTCTGCTATTTTAGACATCGATAAGCAAGTCGCTGAGTTTATCAGAAGCGATGATTACCCTTCTGAACAATTTGGCGTGCCGCTAGCAGGAAGCTTAATTCCTTACATTGATTCGCAGTTGCCATCTGGGCAAAGTCGTGAAGAATGGAAAGCGCAAGCTGAAGCCAACAAGATTATGGGTTTAACTGAGCAGCCTATTCCTATTGACGGCATTTGTGTGCGTGTAGGCGCTATGCGTTGTCATAGTCAGGCTATCACCATCAAATTAAAACAAGACTTGCAAGTTGAAGAGATTGAGCAAGTTCTTGCACAGCATAATGAGTGGGTGAAAGTGGTACCAAATGACCGTGATGACACCATGCAAGAACTCACGCCAGCGAAAGTGACCGGCACATTGTCTATTCCTGTAGGTCGAATTCGTAAATTGACCATGGGGCCTGAATATATTTCAGCCTTCACCGTGGGCGATCAACTGCTATGGGGTGCTGCCGAGCCGCTTAGAAGAATGCTGCGTATAGTTCTTGGTAAGGCTTAATAAATAATAGCGTAAACACCGCTAAAAATAAGTGACAGAGCCCAGCTTTTTCTAAGCTGGGCTTTTTTATACAGCGCTTTTTTATAAAGGGCTCTTTTATACAGATCATCTCTGGGCCAGCGTGAACATGCGCAGGCTTCTATTACTTTTCAGGCCACTACTCCTTTTCAGGCCACTACTCCTTTTCAGGCCACTACTCCTTTTCAGACCTCTATTCCTTTTCAGACCTCTATTCCTTTTCAGACCAAACCGCGAATTCATTGCCCCCAGGTTCTATAAAGTGAAATCGACAACCGCCTGGAAATTCAAAGATAGGCTTGTTCACATTGCCACCAGCTTTTTCTACCTTGCTTAAGGTTTGCCTAATGTCAGCGCTATAAAAAACTAATAACGCGCCGCCATTTGCTGTGGTGCTAGCGCGCTCAGCTTTAAAAAAGCCCCCGTCTAATCCTTGATTAGAAAATGCCGTGTATTCGGGGCCATAATCGGTAAACGCCCAACCAAATACAGTTTCGAAAAAGCGCTTAGTACTACTGATATCGAATGTACCGAACTCAACGTAGTTAAGCTTTTCGTGTGTTGCCATGATTTTTCCTCATCTATTCAGGTAGATATGGTGAATACTGTAGTGTTAGCGGCTAATATTCCGTATTATTAACACGTCAATGAATGTCATCTTCAATAATATAAAAGCCACATGGAAGTATTTAATGCAAGCTCCGGATTATTCAAACTACAGCCTTGCCGAACTTGAAGATGTGTTAGCCTACATCGACAAAGAGCAATACCCCTATAGAGTGTCTGCCGTGCTAAAGGAAATAGCCTTAAGACACCCCTTAACAAGTAAAACCGAAACGTCTCAGCATCAAGATAGTTCTCATCCTCAAAATACTGCCAATCACGACCCAGTATTGGCAGAAGATAGATACGATGACGAAGCATTGCATGCAAACTGGCTAATTCATTTTTGGAAAGGCCAAGTATCGTTACCTATCAGTTATTGGGTGGTTGGCATTTTAATAACACTTGGTGCACTTGCGCTAAGCTCATTTGTTGAACTTAAAATAGAAAGTGCATCATCGCGAGCTGAGCTTGGTATATACATGATGCTTTTGTACGTGGTGTTAACACCCGTGGTTATCTGGCAATCGGTTGGCATAATTCGCTCTGCCATCCGTCACCCTCATCGCGGTGGCTCTGCTGGTTGGGCAACAATGGCGATAATAATGACAGTAGTAGGAATGATAAATTTCACTGTAGATTTCTATCGGTCAGGGGTACCCATCATTACTGAAAGTATCTCTTTAATTGGCGCTGAATCCACCTATCCCCCTACCAAGTTTAGAGTTTTAAATAATGGCACCGAGCTAGAACTTTATGGCGGTATAGAAATTGGCTCCGAACTACTGCTGCTAGATGTACTGAAACAGAATGAAAACATAACAACAATACACTTACACAGTATTGGCGGAAGACTTATCGGCGCGACTCGTCTAGCTGCTGTAGTCAAAGAATATGGACTTAATACATTTGTGAAAACCTCGTGCTCTTCGGCATGCACTATTGTGTATTTAGCGGGAAAAGAAAGGCTATTGGGTGAAGACGGCGTGTTGCAGTTTCACGCTCCCGCATTAGGCGGCAAGTCTATGCATGACAACACAGAGTTAAGTTCCGCGTTTGACCAAGCGTATAAAGATGCCGATGTTCCAAATTGGTTTGCGAAAAAAATACGAAATACGCCGAATACTGAACTTTGGGCTCCTTCTCACAAAGAACTTTTACGAGCAGGTATTATCAGTAAAGTAGTGGACAGTAGCGCCTACGGGTTCAGTGGCTATGAAGACGAAAGCGAAATAAACACGCAAGCAGTAGAATCTGGTTTATTGACTCATGCCTACTTGGTTGCCATGAAAGACAAAGATCCAGATACCTACTATCGAATTGTCGCTATAAATGAAGAGGGTTTACGGGAAGGCGCTTCTATTAATGCTATTGCAACCCGAGCTCGAGCGGTGTTTGAAGCGAGGATTACGCATTATATCGCCCATGGTAGTGATGCTGACATCGTTGATTATTGGCATGTAATGATAAAACAAATGCAAGAACTTCAAGGGCAATATCCCCTTGCCTGCGCCGCATTTGTGTATCCCGAAGAGGTGCCACTAGAACACCATGCTGGGAATGAAGCTCAGCTATCGAGCGAAGTAAAGGCACTTGAGCTTGAGGTTATAGCAAAGCTTATTGCTCATCAGCAGGTAAGCCCCTCTTTGTATTCTGACGAGGAAAGTGATGACATCATCACGAATTTAGTTAAAGGCATGAAGGATAGCAGTAAGGCACATTTTGAGGTGGTAGCAGCACCTAAAGATTTTCTCGAGTCACCAGATATTATGTGTAGCGCTGCCATAGAAATTCAGCAGCGATTTATTGATTTTGAAATCCAAAATGCGGCTAAATTACTAAGAACTATTAGTGCTCAGTAATTAATTTATATATCAGTAGCTAATAGCTACATCGACAACGGATTTAAAGATGAAAAAGTTATGGCTTGTTCTTGGCTTCTTAGTACTGACAGGGTGCTCGTCTAAGCTTGCATACAATAACCTCGATTGGCTTATTTATTGGTACATGGACGATTATGTAGAGCTTAACGATTCACAAGAAGCTATTTTCGATATTAAGCTTGAAGGGTGGATTGATTGGCACAGAGAAGAACAATTGGCTTTATATTTGGCCCAACTAGAGCAGATAACCGAAGATATAAAACAAGATAAGTTAAACAAAGCTGTTATTGCCAATCATCTAAATCAGGCTAATGAGCACGTAATGACATTACGTTCGAAAATAGCGCCTGAGTTAGCAGAACTCGCTTCCCGCTTAAGTGACGACCAAGTTATTTATTTGTTTGCTGCAATTCAAAAAGAAAATAAAGAAGAGCAAGAAGAGCTTGATGAGTACGACTCAATGTCTGACAGCGAAAGGCTTGAAAAGTTAATTGAGAATTTCGAAGAAGGTTTTGAAGACAGTGTAGGTGACTTAACTGACGAGCAAAAAACGATGATAGCGAATGCCGCACCTCACTTCGCCCGTACCCGTGGAAACTGGCTTGAATACCGCATAACCATGCAGAATGAAGCGCGCCGACTGTTTGCAAGCAGACAAAATACAGAAGCCTTTCAACAAAAGCTAACCCACCTACTTACTCACCCTGATGACTACCGCACCGAAGAGTACCTAGCACGCAGAAAGGCTAACAGAGAAGCATATTTATCGTTGGCCGATGAGTTGGTAAAGACAATGACCGCTAAGCAGAAGTCACACTTGTTGAAAAAGCTCAACAAGATTATTGACGATATTAACGACCTTCAAGACGATTAAAAGCGATAGACTAGCTAGCAGCTATCGCTTGTTGTAGGGTGGCTGCAGTCAATCTTGGTGCCCCTTCTCTTGCGCTTTCAGCTGCTTTAATGAGTTTGACTATTGCGGTATTAGCGGGGGTACTCACTTGATGCGCTTCACCTAAAGCAACAATTTCGCCATTTAGGTAATCGACCTCTGTTTTTCTATTCAGCGCTAAGTCCTCATACATAGATGAACGTGCCTGAGGGTCAATTTTTAACGTTGCAGCAGCTACCTTTTTAAACAAAAAATTAGGCAATGACATAATATAAGGCATAAGTTTAGGAACGACCTTGCCTGTTTTAGCCGGTTCAATACCAGCCGTTTTCATTGCGACTAACGCTTCTTTTAGCACAACCGCCATTACTTTTCGGTATTCGTTGTCGTGCAATTGCTCAAGTAGTGGTTTGCCTGAAAGTGCATTAACGGCGTTATTTAAATTCATGAGCAGCTTACCCCACTGCACACTAGATAAATCCTTATACACCTGAACAGGCAAGTCGGCCATGTCAAACAGGCCGACTAAGTCTTCCGCTTTCCCGGCTTTATCTTCAATACACAAATTGCCTTCTGTACCGCAGTGAAAATGCCCGTCGCCCTGCCCTAGCACGTTAAAGGGAACCATGCCTTTCATGACGGTATAATTCGGTAAGCATTCTGATAGTACCTGTGCGTTTCTTACGCCGTTTTGAAAGCTGATAACAATCGGATTAGTTTTCTGTAGAAGGCTATTGCCATATTGCGCAATAAGCAACGCAGCCTCTTGAGTATCACCGCTTTTTACGCACACTAAAATGTAATCAGCATTCTCCATTACCTCGGCACTTTTAGTAAAATTAACGGCGTCCGGTTTAAGCTTTGTATTCCTACCCCGCCAATCGGTTAACGTTAAGCCGCTCTTCCCGATTTGTTCTTTTAGCCTTGCACGGCCAATTAAGGTGACATTCGCGCCAACAGACAGCAAACAGCCTCCTAAATAACATCCGATGCTCCCAGCGCCTAACATGACGATATTCGCTTTGTTTGCTGTCTTTATTTTGCTCATGCTATTACCCACTGCCAGATTTAAATACGTCTAAATACGGCAAGATTTCGCGTTAAATAAACGTCATCATTTAGTTAGCTGCAGACGCTTCTTTACTTTTCAAATGCGCAATTTCATGTTTAACCGTAAACCCGATTAACACAATGGCACAAATACACCCACCTGTGAGTAGTACGAATCCGCCATTCCAACCGAAGTAATCGACGGTAAAACCTAAGGCAATATTGGCGATAACGGCACCACCAAGATACCCAAACAGTCCCGTTAATCCGGCTGCCGTGCCAGCGGCTTTCTTTGGCACCAATTCTAGCGCGTATAAACCTATCAACATAACAGGCCCATAGATTAAAAAGCCAATAGCCATTAGCGCAGCCATATCTATGGATGGGTTTCCAGCAGGGTTAAACCAATATACAAGAACGGCGACTAATACGAGCACCATGTACAAAATAGCAGCGGGTGAACGACGGCCTTTAAACCATTTGTCGCTAATGTAACCGCATAACAGCGTACCTGGAATGCCCGCCCACTCATACAACAAGTACGCCCAAGAACTATGCTCGAATGAGAAGTCTTTTACTTCTGACAAGTACAGCGGCGCCCAATCTAAAACGCCATATCGAATGAGATACACAAACGCATTGGCAATAGCGATAAACCACAGGAGTTTGTTGTTCAATACGTAGGTAACAAATATTTCTTTAGCACTGAGTTCTTGCTCATGTTTTTCTTCATAATCGAGAGGATAGTCGTTGCGATGTTCTTCAATAGGTGGCAAACCACAACTTTGCGGTGTATCTCGTAAGGTTAAAAATACAAAACCGGCGATTAATGCAGCGAAGGCTGCGGGTACATAAAAAGCGCTACGCCAATCATTAAACCACGCCATTCCCAAGATAAATAAAGGGCCAATGAGTCCGCCGCCAACGTTATGCGCAATATTCCAAACCGAAACAACTTGTCCTCGTTCATTCCCCGAGTACCAATGTACGATAGTACGGCCACAGGCGGGCCACCCCATACCTTGCACCCAACCGTTAATAAAAAGCAGCAGAAAAATAATTGCTATGCTCTGGGTTGCCCATGGCACAAAACCAAAAATAAACATGACCAAGGAAGACAGTAATAGCCCTGTCATTAAAAAGTATCTGGGGTTGCTTCTATCAGAAACATTGCCCATTAAAAATTTACTTAACCCGTAGGCAATAGAGACTGCAGACAGCGCAAAACCTAACTCACCTTTTGTGAAGCCTTGCTCTTCAATTAAATAAGGCATGGCCAGTGAAAAGTTCTTTCTAACAAGGTAGTAACCCGCATAGCCGACAAAGATACTGAGGAATATCTGCCATCTAAGCTTTTTATAAACTGGATCTATTTCTTGTTCTTGTAACCGAGTTTTATGTGCTGCAGGCTTGAAAAAACCAATCATATAAAGCTTCCAACTATCTGGCGATGAACTATTTTTTGTGGTCGTATTCTGCTTTTAGAAAGTTAAGAAGACAAGCATATATGTTAATTATTCATCGGAAGCCCGATATTGCAGGTTCGGTGGTCATGCTACGTGGCGACTTGTGGGCTATCATGCCTTTGTTACGAAGATGACTTATTGTCATACTAGGCTAAGGGTTACCTAAAACGGCTTTTAAAAAGAACACGTAGAAATGCTTGAGCAAATATCAATAAAACTTAAAACATTAGACTAAAGGCTAAATTTCAAATGGCGCGGTGGATAATTATCCTAAATTCAAGACATAACGTGTTAAGTCTGCTAATTTGCAAAGACTGAATTTAGTTCGTTGATGTTAGTTCAAGCCTAGCAGTCACCTAACAAGACGTAAGAAAATACTGTGCTATCCATTACCCAATTTTCTCTTAGAGTTCTAACAATAGTTGGCCTTAGTATATTTAGCCATGTGGCGTATGCCAATGTATTGACTGAACTTGAGTCGTTGAATTCACGGGTTAAAACTGAAAGCCCCATGCCCATTGGCGAAGTGATATCGACGCTGGAAACACGATTACTCACCCCTGACTTCACCTCGTTTGAAAAAACTAAAATAGCCGTTAGCTACATTCAACTTAAGCTCAAATTACATCACACCGCCCCTGATGATGTGATGACTATTCTAGAATCTTTAGTCACTGAAACGGAAGATGGTTTAATCATTAAATTGGGGCTGGCCAGAATGGTAGGCATCAATGCTAATTATGACCGGTCATATCAGTTGTTCGGTGAAGTCATACAATCTCCTGCTGCCAGTTCTTCTGTTAAGGCTATAGCAATTGCGTATCTCATCCTTTCATACAATGAAGGGCAAGTTTTCGCATCAAGCGCTAACTTATTAAATACGCTTAACGAACTGGTTCATGAAAATAACCTCACTTATGCCACGGCCCTGTATCACTATATAGCTGCTGATTATTATCACTCGGTAAAGTCTTTTGATATTGCCTTTGAGTATTATGAGAAGTCGTTAGCAGAGTCAAAAGCCCTCAATGAATGGCCGCTTGTTAGTGACAACCTGTACGCCATAGGCATTTTATTTAGAAATATGGGCAACTTCGATAAAGCGATTACCTACTTTAAGCAAACCATTGAATCTGACAGAAAGATAGACATTAATTACGCAGAATACATCGCCTTATATGGAATGGCGTCTACTTATTTTCGAACTGACAATATTGAAGAAGCGTTGAAGCTGGCTGAAACGGTCACTTCTCACCCACTTACCACCTCTTTTTACGATAGCGAAATTTATAGATTAAAAGCGAAGGCGTTGATGGAACGGGGACGTTTAAGCGAAGCGAGAGTGGCCCTTGATAAATCTCGCAGCACCTATGACGACTACCGCGTGGGTGAAAAGACCACATGGCGGGCAGAACTTGAAAAGCTCGCCTCACAAATTAGCGCCAAAGAAGGTGATTTTGAAACGGCGTACAAGGAATACGAGGTTTACCATAACGAATACCTTGAAGCTAAAAAGTACGAAGATTTAGAGCTATTAGAGAGCGCAAATTTAGTTTACGAAATAGAGCAGCAAAAAGAAAAAACCACACTATTAGAAAAAGAAAACCGCGCTATTTCTGAACTGCTTGACGCTAGGGAAGCTGCTCAGCAAACGCAAAAGCTCTTCACCCGCTGGCTCGTGATTTTTATTGCATTAACCCTTGTCACCTTGGTTATTATTTTAATTTTGCTTAAAAAAGCACGCAAGACCAATGCACTTTATATATCAGCGAAGGAAAAAGCCGAACTTCACAGCAGGCTTAAAACAGAGTTCATTTCTAACATAAGCCACGAAATTAGAACCCCTTTGAACGCTATCATTGGTTTTGGGCAAGTACTGACTGACAAACTAGAAGATAAACAAACTAAAAAGCTCACCAGCCAAATTGTCAATTCATCTGAAATGCTTCTGCAACTTATTAATGACTTACTGGACTTCTCTAAAATTGAAGCGGGTAAGCTAGCGCTAGATTACGGACCGTATAACTTACGTCAAAGCATAAGAAAGCTACTTGATATATTCCACGCGCAAGCAAGCAACAAGGGATTAACGATTAAGCTAAATATCGATAAAGAGCTTCCTAAAGAGATGATTTTTGACGAACTTAGGCTTAAACAAGTACTTGCTAACTTGATTAGCAACGCCATTAAATTTTCAAGTGCTGGGGATATAGAAATAGGTATTAAGGTTAAACAGAAAGACAACACCCACTGCTTGTTCGACGTATGGGTTCAGGACAACGGCATCGGTATTAGTGAGTCTCAACAAGAAAACTTGTTTCAACCCTTCATTCAAGCTGAAAGCTCAACGGCACGAAAGTATGGAGGCTCAGGCCTAGGCTTAAATATTTGCAATAAATTATTAGAGCAAATGAGCTCTAAACTTCACGTTGTTAGCGCCATTGGACAAGGTTCACGCTTTTACTTTACTTTGGAATTTTGTCATTCAATAGGTGAAGAATACATTCAGAACCCAGAAGCCGAACAACTCATTACCCAGTTCCAAAAAACACGCGTGCTATTGGCCGAAGACAATGACATAAACGTTGAAGTTATAATGGCAATGCTAAACGCCACAAATCTACAAATAATTCGTGCTGCTAACGGAAACGACGCTATTTACACGTTATCTCAACAATCATTTGATATTATTTTGATGGATATTCAAATGCCAGAAATGGATGGGTACGAGGCCACTCGGGTCATACGCCATCAAATGAACGGTACCTTACCTATTATTGCGTTAACAGCAAATGCTATGCAGCAAGATATTGACGCCTGTTTAAATGCAGGCATGAACGACCATGTCAGCAAGCCTATTCGAAAAGAAAAGCTGCTTGAAGTGTTGAATAAATACCTCAACCCTTAAAAAGGTATTCACCTCTATTTATATACCACCCACAATTTCTGAAGTGCGCTCTGTACCATGTTAAAAGACTAATACCGAACAAGGGTTCTCGTTTCAATACTCTTTCGTGGTTTCGTCACAGCAGTATCGCCTTCCATATCGAGTGCGCTATGCGCCAAATGTGGCCTTCCACGGTTATCATAGATATTAAATATAATCGCTTCTTCGGGTGTCATATCAGATTGATAGAACCATTCGTGGGTTCTATTTTCCGCTACCCCTAATATTTGACCTTTGCGATCGGGGTATTCCAATTCGATGTTCATCCAGTCATCTTCTTGCATCGAGCGTGGGCAGATAAACCCTAAAGGGGATGAAGGTATCGTGTATTCCACTGGGCGCCATACATTAACAAACCCAAAATGCCCTTGCTGAAACTCTTGCGCTTTTTGGGCACCTAAAATATCCAACAAACGCTTTTCTACCCCACCTTCACTATAGTCATTGTGAACGTTGCGGGCAGGTCTTCGTGTTGCATTTGGGTCGTCGATTCGTACTGTGTGGTCGAATACAATGACTTCTTTTGCTTTTATCTGTTGCTGCAGAATGGCAGTAAGCTCACTTTCATAGTCACTCGCCCACGCTTCAGACTCATCGAACCCATGTACCTTTGTTGGTGCGTTTATAAAAGTGATCCCATCTTTATTGAAATTCACTGAATAGTTTTTTTTTCGTATATCAGTAACCGGCACTTTGACTGAAATTAATTCAGGCGAAATCAAATTCCCAACAACGCCATTAACATCGAAATGAAATGCCTGAACTTCGTTACTTTTCACATGATAGTTTACTGTGGCTATAGCCATATAAAGCACTCCTTAAAAAATGGTATAGGTTTCCCCGATGCGAGGGAATATAGTTTTTTAAGGACAAGAGATAAATGGGATACAGGTATAAACAGAATTTTGAAAATGAAGATAATAGTCAATCACAATGGCTGATAAATCATTTGTGATGACAGCAACCGCTTTGAGGCCGAGCTTTTGAAAGTATTTAACCAGTCTTTACATTTCGTCAATGGCGAGCGTTGCGAGTTTACTTTATGATCTTTACATTACTAGCATCACTGCTTTTTTCATTGATACTCAGTAGGCGAGGAACGGCTCGCATTATTTACATTTTTTAAGTGGGAAGGAATCAACACCAATGTGGAATCTACGATGCCTATGTGTACTTGTAGCGCTTATTTTACCGAATGTGGCCTTCGCCCATCATGGAAGTAGCGGTCAATTTGAAACGAATAAAACGATTGAGTTGTCTGGCGAGATTACTCGAGTACGGTTAGTTAACCCGCATGCCTATGTGTATTTCGATGTTACGAACGAAGATGGCAGCGTAACAAATATGCGTTGTGAGCTACAGTCAGGCTCGTTACTCAAACGTAGAGGATGGAACACAGAGCAATTCAAAGCAGGCAGTGCTATCACCATTTTAGGCTCTCCAGATAGAAACGACCCCACTACATGTTATATGCAGCAAATTACTTTCGAAAATGGCGTAACCGCTAACCGAAATAGTGTGTTTGATGATAACGGGAGCCTTGTTAACGGCGCAAGTACCGCATCAGCTGTTGACAGTGACGTTACCGTTGAACGCGAAACTATTCGCGCTGATGGAAGACCAAATCTAGCAGGAAATTGGGCAATGGTGCGCAAAGAAGGTAGCAGACCTGGCGGTGGCGGCGCTTTTGCACAGTTAACTGATGCAGGTGCTTTGGCGGTAGAAGGGGCGACTCAAGATGAAAACCCTAGATACCAATGTGAACCGACTAATATCATCATGGATTGGTGGTTCGATCTTATGGTTAATAAAATTGAACAGTCCAGCACACAGATAAACCTAACTTACGGATTTATGAGTCTGACACGTACCATTTATTTAGATGGTACTAAGATGCCCGAAGACTATGAGCCCAATCGAGCAGGATTTTCGACCGGTATATGGGAAGGAAATACCTTAGTGGTAACCACCACTGGCTTTGACGAAGGATGGTTAATGGCGCCCATGGGCGGAGGTCCTGGAGGAAAGCCTGACGATGCTAGCACTGGGGCTAGTATGGGGAGCCCTCAAGGCAACAATCGTCCTCCTCGCCCTGAAGGCGAACCAGATGGTAGGAATGGCCCACCAGCAGGCCCAAGAGGCAATGGCGGTCCACCGTCACCGGCTAAAAACAGCCGTGAGATGGTGATTGTAGAGCGCTTCTCACTAAACGAAGATGGCACGGTCTTAAAACGTGAATATACCATTACCGATCCGCTTTACCTTAAAGCACCTATGACAGGTTCAGATGAAGTCACCTTCACACAAGACAGCTATCAGCCTTATGACTGTGACGACCTTACTGCCGAACGAGGCTCAGGTAATCTTGAGCCTAGCGCCACAACACTCGACAACAAAACTGCAGGAAATGACAATTTAAAAGACGACAACGCAGCCCGTCAATCAGCCATGGGTACGCTGTACAAGCTTGAAGACTCAAAGGTAGGTCAAACCATATCAAATACCGAATGGGGCTACCCTATCGTGCTGTCCTTACATGCAATAGGCATGGCTACCATGGTGGGCATAGCATTAATGCTAACCCTTCGGGTGCTTGGCTTCGCTTCAGTTATTCCGGTTACTGCAATGGCAAACTATTGGAGAGTGGCTTTAGTTGGGTTTGGCATTAATTTAGTTTCAGGTGTGGCGCTATTTTGTGGAAATGCATCAGAGCTTTATTTTAATTGGGCATTTCGGATTAAAATTCTGTTGGTTGTTGCAGGCCTTGTGCTGACATGGCGGTTAGTCATTATTTGTATTAAACAAACTGACAGCGTGTCGACGAAGCATAAAAAACTTGCTGCCGTTGCCATGGTCAGTTGGGTGGCCGCAATTATTGCTGGCCGATTAATTGGCTACATGTCTTAAGGAGGTTACCTATGAATTCATTACTTTCGTGGGTTATCGATACCCTTAATGCTAGCCCTATCAGCAGTTTTGTTATGGACAATGCCGTCGTATTTCCAGCATTAGAAATGTCACATTTTTTAGGGCTGTGTTTGCTTTTTGGCTCGCTGCTGGTAGTTGATTTAAGAATGGTAGGCTTTGCTAAGGCTGTGCCCATCAAGCAGGTTGACGTATTCTTACGTTGGGCGTTGATTGGTTTCGCCATCAATGTGGTTTCGGGCTTACTCTTTGTTGTAGGCGATGCCGATAGGTATCTTGTGAATATTGCGTTTTGGGCCAAAATGGGATGCATAATATTGGCGGGGCTTAACACGCTTTATTTTGTAATACGTGTTAAGCCGCAAATGGCTACTATGCCCATGTCTGCACGTGCGTTGAATACCCCGGCGCAACTAGATAAAAATGCGCAGGTGGTAGCTTGGATATCACTATTCTTGTGGACTAGCGTTATTATTTTAGGGCGCTTTATTCCTTACGTGGAAACCCCGTAATTGACTAGGCTTGTGTGTGCACGAGCTCCAATGCCATCGGCTCTTGTGCTACAGGCTTTCACACTAATCCGCTCGGGCCCGCAGATTCGCGGGTTTGAGGCTATAGCCTTTTTATCCGCTTTTCTTAGGGTAACAGTAAGCGGCTATTGGAAAGAACACAAAGAGATGTTTCGTGCGATAGATGGCAAAGTGATAACTAAAGTGCCTTTTTGAGATTTAGGTTCTTTTTTTACTAAAATAACTGTGCTCTTTTACTGAGGTAAACGCTGGGTGCGTCAGTTTTTACCGCATTAATACATCATCCTAAGTACTCTTCTTTGGTCAAGTTTCGGTGGTGGTTATGTGGGAAAAAGACGCAACAAAAATAAATATTCACGTTATTGGTGTAGGTGGGTGTGGAGGTAACGCAATTAGCAATATGTCTTCCGCTTCAGCGCACAGCACCATTAGGTTTAGCTCGATTAATACCGATATTTCTGCGCTAAACCAGTGTCAAAACCTTTCACATAAACAATCTCAAGAACATTCAACAAAGCATGAAGTTGTGTTGATTGGCGAGCACACCACAAAAGGTTTCGGCGCAGGCGCCAACCCTGACGTGGCTAAACATGCCGCCGAACATAGTATTGAGTTATTAAAAGCCCTGATCGCCGACGACACCCTCATTATAGTGATAGCAGGGCTTGGAGGAGGAACCGGCAGCGGTGCCACTTCAGTGTTGTTAGATTTAGCATCAGAAATGGGAATAGATGCCCTTTGCTTTGTTACCCTGCCCTTTAAATCTGAAGGGGATAAACGCAAAGAAATAGCCTATCACGCCCTTGAAGAAATTAAGCGCAAAGCCAACGCGACCCTGGTGCTTTCAAACGATGCACTTATCACCGCGCTTGATGCAACCGTGGGCATTATTAGCGCCTTCCGGCATTGTGACACGCAAATGCAGCGAATTGTTGAATCCATCATTACTATGCTAACCAGCACGGGTTACATCAATGTTGATATCAACGATTTCAGCCATATTCTATCACTTGAAGGTGATACCGCCTTAGGCGTTGGCGTGGCGCACAGTGATGAAACACTTTGTGATGCACTAACGCATGCTTTGAAGAACCCTTTAGTACAAACCAACCATATTAAAGGCACGCAAGGTGTAATAGTTCAGCTATCTTGTCAACAAGAGCCCAGCCTTGCAATGTACGAAAGTATGCTGGCTGAGCTACAAACCTTGATAGACAGCTCTCGAGCATTGATTATTAGTGGCGTAACTATCTCGGAAGAACTTCCCCACTTTGCTGAGGTGTTGGTTATTGCGACAGGCATTCCACCTGATGCGCAAAGCGAACCTTCTTCTGAAAAGATAGTAGAGATGAAGCGACCAAGACTATCTCAACCCTATAATGGTAAAAGCGAGTATCTAGATACCCCGACTTTCGTGAGGCTAAAAGGAAAAGGCTAGAGAATAACGCTTCGCCAGCCCGAATAATCAACGCTAAAACGCGCGTTGTTATATTAATTGCAGTAAGTCTGGTAGAGGCTTTCCGACAAGCCTGTAAAGTAACGTCTAAGCGATAAGGGCTCAAGAACTTCAATATTACTTCCTAGCCCTCTTAAAAATGCGCGAAGCTTACTGTCGTCGGTAACCGTTGCCGTCAATAGTGACTTTCCGGCAATCGTTGAGCTGCAGATGTTTTGATCTTCAGCCAGCTTATAGCCGTGTAATAGGAAGAAAGAATTGTCGTTGATAAGCAGTTTCAATTCCGCTTTTTCTTGCGTTGACACCAACTCAGCTCGGAGGCTTTTGTGATAGTCATTGCTTTGCTGGCAATCACTCTTTGTCACCTCAACATTTCGAATAAAATTTATCGGTAAGGAATATCGTCTGGTATGCAAAGATCCAAAAGTACATATAAATATTAGACGACCATTTTGCTGTATTAACCCCATTGGGTTCACTTTATCATAATGCTTCCATACTGCTTTTTTTGCGCGCTTGAAAAGCCTTTTTATATCTGCATTCACCTGTTTTTTGTAATACAAAGCGTTTTTTAAACGCTCTAACGTAACCGGGTCGATATCAGGTGGCACCAAAGGTTGTGACACTTGCACATTACTCACCGACTTTGACCAATGCTGCAAAAGCGAGTCGTTATCATGAGCTAGTATTTGCTCGGCCTTATTGAAGTAAGGCTGTAGTTCTTTCAATGTAGTATTCGGAAGGGTTTCACTAGATTGCTCGAGTACATTGAACGCAAGGGCGGTATTGCCATCCATCAAGCTTAAGTTTAATTTCTTGAAACAGGCATTAATATTCCAGCCAAAGGGTTTTGAGCGTTTATCCACTTCAAGGCCAAACAAGCCTATTTGCTCAAGGCTTTTTAAATCTCGCTGCACAGTACGCATATCAATATTGGCGTGACCACTGTTTTGCAAGTTATCTAAAATCTGCCGACTCGACACTTTACGAGGTGCGCGGGGTATAAATTGTAGAATGTCTAACTTTCGCTGGAATGCGTTCACAAGTATCGACCTGTTATTGGAATTGCCTATTAGCATAAATAACACATGCGACAAAAAGTGTCGCATGGGTTTTGTTAACGTCTGCTGCTATTAAGTTCACGAATCAAGCATTAGACAAGATACATGTTTTAGTACATTATGTAGCAAAACATATATTTCTAAATTGGGTTTATTATGGGAATTGTTAAGATATCTGATGCATTGCATGAAGAGGTGCGTAAAACCAGCGCAGTGATGGAACGTTCTATTAATTCGCAAGCAGAATTTTGGATGAAAGTCGGCCGGCTAGCAGAGCAAAATCCCAAATTATCTTATGAACAAATCATTGATTTAGAGATGCGCTCTCAAAACGTATCTTCAGTAAGGTTGGTTAGTGAATAGCCTTATAAAATCAGCCAGTGAAATTGCACTAATGCGTGAATCAGGCAAATTACTGGCAAAGGTTTTCAACGAGCTAGATAGCTTTATGGCTCCTGGCATTACCACCCTTGAAATTGATAGCTTTGTAGAACGGTTTATTGTTGATTGCCTTAAAGCAAGACCCGCAAGTAAAGGGCAATATGGGTATCAATTTGTACTCAATAGTTCTGTGAATGACGTGGTTTGCCATGGTGTTCCTTCTGCAGCTAAAAAGCTTAAGAATGGTGATATCGTCAACATAGACATCACCCTAGAAAAAAATGGCTATATTGCAGATAGCAGCAAAATGTACGCAATTGGTACAGTTTCACCTATTGCGAAAAAGTTAATTGATGTGACTTATGAAGCGATGTACAAAGGCATAGAGACCGTTAAACACGGCTCGACAATTGGTGACATTGGTGCCGCTATTCAAGAGCATGCGCAGAAACATGGGTACAGTGTTGTTCGCGATTATTGTGGCCATGGCATTGGCAAAGAAATGCATGAAGAGCCAGAAATAGTCCACGTGGGTAGCGCGGGAACTGGGCTTAAATTGGAAGCAGGCATGACCTTCACAATAGAGCCCATGATTAACCAAGGCACGTATAAAACAAAGCTTAAAAAAGACGGTTGGACCGTGGTTACACGAGATAAGAAACTATCTGCTCAGTGGGAACACACGGTATTGGTAACGGCGACAGGCGCAGAAGTACTAACATTAAGAGATTCTGAGCCTAGATAAGAATCTAGCTTTTAACGGATAGCGGAAAAGCCTCAAAACTCACGCCTTCATGCCCTGTCTGCATAAAATTGCGAATATTTGCGTGGTCATCACCATCAGGATTTTTTAAAACGTCATCACGATAGAAGCCACCAAACAGTGCTAATGTCTGTGCTTGGTTAAGTTGAAGATGCTGGCCTAACGCGAGTAATTTGCAAGAACCATTGTTTTGGTTAGCTTCATTAGTTACTTCACCATTGGTAAAGGCCGTTGGCGTGAATGTGAATGCATTATCGATAAAGGCTGTTACATCTCCAAACTCAATGCTTTCAGGAGATTCAATTAAGTGCTTTTTTAAAGCATCGACATTGTCGTAATTCATATAAAATTTCCGTTACGGGTCTTAAAAAACGGAAGTGTAAAATCGTATGTGTAGGGTTGCAAGCAGGTTTACATGCATCTGGGTCTTATTGAACGAATAGGTTGTGCAACAGTTAATCACCAAGTACCACTTGATTGCGGCCCATCTGTTTGGCTTTTAGCAAGGCTTTATCGGCTCTGCCGATGATAGATTCTGCTTTGCTGTCGGTTGGTACTAGGTTAGCTACGCCTAAACTAACCGTAACGTTAGATACCTGTGATGAGTTTTCTAAGCCAATTTCTAGCTTGCTCACAGCTGCTCTAACCCGCTCAGCAATGGTCAGGGCTTGTTCACCTGAAGTGCCTGGCAAAATAGCAATAAACTCCTCGCCGCCAAAACGCCCTGGAGTATCATAATCCCGCAAGGTCACTTTAATGGTGTCGGCAATCGTTTTGAGAACCGTATCACCGACTAAGTGACCATAATTGTGACATGAATCGGCTATCTAAATTTACCACTATGAGCTGCAACTTCAAATACTCACCACAGTGTAAAGTAACGAGATGGATATGTAGTACAATGCCCTCTAAATCAAACGTGTTAAAGAGGCGCCAATGTTAGACGATCAAGAAAATAAAACTGAACAGCCAATTCAAACTGTTAGCGACCTTGCAAAATACGTTGATTATTCATTTTTAAATAGTCTGGTTGTGGATCCGCACGCTAAAGAAGATGGTAATGAGCATAACCCAAGGCAGGTATTCTCTGGCCATTATGTACCGGTAACGCCCACCCCTATTGAAAACCCTATCTACGTTGCTCATAGCCAAACGTTCTTTGAAGAATTAGGCTTTGATAACAGTCTTGCCCACACGCCTGAATTTATGCGTTTGTTTGCTGGTGACATGACTTCCCTACCCGCCGAGTTACGACCCTATGGCTGGGCTACCGGCTATGCCTTGTCAATTTATGGCACCGAATATATTCAGCAATGCCCATTTTCAACGGGCAATGGATATGGAGATGGCCGAGCCCTTTCAGTACTGGAAATTGTTACTAATGGAAAGCGCTTTGAAATGCAGTTAAAGGGCGCAGGAAGAACACCATACTGCCGGGGCGCAGACGGCAGAGCAGTATTGCGCTCGAGTGTTCGAGAGTTTTTAGTACAAGAGCATATGCACGCATTGGGTGTTCCTACGTCGCGTTCTCTCAGTTTATTTATGTCTCAGTCTGAAACTGTCGACAGACCTTGGTATTTAGAGGGCTCAAACTCTCAAGACCCAGAAGTCATGGTGCCAAACCTTGTGGCCATCTCAACCCGCGTTGCCCCTTCATTTATTCGCGTGGGCCAGCTAGAACTTTTTGGAAGACGAGCAAGAAGCAACCAACACCCTACGGCTTTAAAAGAGCTTCAGCTTCTAGCAGCACATTTGATTGAACGTGAATATAAAAATGATATCGATACAGCCCAATCCTTTGAAGCTCAGCTTGTTGCCCTTGCTGCCGCGTTTCAAGACCGACTCACATCCCTTGTGGCGCATTGGATTCGAGTAGGTTATTGCCAAGGAAACTTCAATAGCGACAACTGCGCGGCTGGAGGATATACACTTGATTACGGACCCTTTGGGTTTTGTGAGTTATTCGACCCAGCTTACCAACCATGGACTGGTGGAGGTCGTCACTTCTCGTTTTTAAACCAGCCTGTAGCGGCAGAAAAAAACTTTGATATGTTTTGTCGCGCTGTGGAGCCCTTGCTCATCAATGCACCAACTGAACTAGAAGCATTACGTGATGTGAACAGCAACTTTGCCACGGTCATGCAAGAAAAGATGGACAACATGTGGGCCGCAAAACTCGGGCTTAACGCTTACGATAATGAGCTGCTGCTTCAACTATTACACTTAATGATGCGCACTGGTGTGGACTATAACCACTTTTTTAGAGAGTTATCTAACCTTCCTAAGGATGTTGAAGCACTAAAAACAAGTTTTTATGCTGAGCTTAAAGAAAGCATGAGTTTTGAATGGAATGAGTGGCTAAAAAGTTGGCGAACTCAACTTGAAAAGTCGGGTGATATTAATGATATTTCAAAAAAGATGAAGCTTACTAACCCTAAGTTTACATGGCGTGAATGGTTAGTTGTACCGGCGTATAAAGACGCACAAGTTGGCAATTTTGATCGTATTCACGCACTGCAAGACGTGCTGACTAAACCCTACGAAGAACAATCAGAGCAAACACAAAGCGGTTATTACCGTTTGCGCCCGCGAGAATATTTTAATGCTGGAGGTATTTCACACTACAGCTGTTCTTCGTAGAGGGTTAGCCCTTTTAGCAGGGCTAGCCGTTACAGTGAAGCTAGGAACTTTAACAATAACTTCAACTATAATAATCAGTTACTTTGCTTCAACAAAGCGTGTTTCTAAATAGCCGATAATCGCTTTAGAGTCGTATAGCCACTCAACGCCATCGTTATTTTCAATTCGAAGACATGGCGTTTGAATTTTTCCGCCGCCTTGTAACAGCTCTTCTCTGTAAGGCGAACCTTCTGATACATTTCGCTTTTGAATAGGCAGATTATATTTGTACATTGCGCGGCGAGTTTTAATGCAAAAAGGGCAACCAAAGAACTGGTATAAAGCCAAATTTTGGCTTTCCTCTGCCACTTGCACTTGTTGTTCTGGCGAACGTTTTAGTTTAGTGCCCCGGGTTATTACATCGACAAATGCAATGATAGCCCCAAGTAAGTTGCGAATAAGGGTTATAAAGAATTTCATTTTACGGCTCTACTAACGAATGATGAAATAAAAAACGCGATTGTACTACTTGGTGCCGCGCTTTGATAATTAAGATCATGAAATTTATTCATGTAGTGGTTGTGTCATCTGCTCATTGAAGAGGCTTTAAATTTTGGTACTTCAATAAGCTGAGTTTTAAAATTTTTATGCATGCATGGTTTATGCTTTTACACATTTTGCATTAAACACAAAAAAGCCCCGTTCTTCGCAAAGAAACGGGGCTTTTTCTATTTGGCGGAGAGAGAGGGATTCTCCTCCACAAAACTGAAGCCTACAGAACTCGTGGTCTGTGAGTAAGTATGCATTCAATGTGACAGAGTAATGTGACAGAGTCAATTGTTATGTTTTGATGGTTTTGGTCGGTAACCTTTTACTATCATAACCGTCAAAGAAATTCACACCGATGATTAGAAGTTTACGTTTCACTTTGCAAGTTATACGACGTAAAACCACGTTTAAGGGCGATTCAGCCCCGTGGGTACGGGGAACACACATGCGTCCACTCAGGCTCACTCTTAGCAGCCGGTTCAGCCCCGTGGGTACGGGGAACACGTAAGCATAATCTGGTCACGTTGTCCAGAACTCGGTTCAGCCCCGTGGGTACGGGGAACACCTTTATTTCTTCAGCGCCCACGGTTTTATTGCCGGTTCAGCCCCGTGGGTACGGGGAACACGGGAGCCGATGGCTACTACCCCAAAGCGGATAGCGGTTCAGCCCCGTGGGTACGGGGAACACTAAGTCGTCTAGCGTGGGGTAAGTTTTTAGCACGGTTCAGCCCCGCGGGTACGGGGAACACCCCCAGCAAGCGCAACACTTGCCTCTCTACGCCGGATAAGCCCCGTGGGCACGGGGAACACATATGCTACTAGTGGGCTTTTCGTGTCATCGTCGGCTCCCCCCCGTTGGTTACTGGCAA
>NZ_PYHU01000049.1:0-101104 GCF_003989595.1 Alteromonas sp. KS69
TGATTTTGGTTGACCACGTCACTCGGCTATATAGGTATGTAATTGGGGCGCAAAAGGTTGGCCGTCGGCTAAGGTGCGAATATAGGCTTCGGCTGAATCGGAACTTAATTGTCTTGCAGCAGTAAGCTTGCCGCCACCTTTTACGAAGGTAGCTAACGAGGTTAAAAAGGTATCGTCTAAGTGGCGTTGCCAAATCGCAATATTACACTCGTCGTTATAGATATCGGTAAGCACAATAGGCTCTACCGACGTACTCGACTTTTTAATGCGCTTATCAGTAGTCGGGGGGCTTTCGGTTAAGGGGTTAGCAGCTAGCGCTTGTGCCATTATAAACCCTCCCAACGAGGAAATGGATCGGGAAGGGTTCGCCAATAATCCACCCCCTTTATAAGGCTTTCATCGTCTAGTAAGCAAGTATCCAAGGTTTTGGTAATTGTGGCTTCATCAAGGTTTTGCCCAATAAAGACTAACTCTTGGCGCATGTCGCCGAAAGGTTCCATCCATTGCTTTTCTATTGAGGCCAAATATTCTTCATCTTCAGGCCATTCTGACTTTGGCAGAGCTTTCCAAAACATACCACCATAACCATAATGAGCAATACCACCGGCTTGGCTCCATTGTCCCGCACACTCAGGCCGCGAGGCTAACCAAAAGTAACCTTTGGAGCGTAGTAACTTTCCGTAGTTTTCGGTGGTATGCAAAAAGTTATAAAACTTTTGCGGGTGGAAAGGACGGCGTGCATGATAGCTAAAACTACTAATGCCATACTCTTCAGTTTCTGGCGTGTGTTCCCCCCGCATTTCTTTAAGCCAGCCTGGGGCAAGCTGGGCTTTCTCGAAATTGAATAGTTGTGTGCCAAGCACCTCATCAATATCGATATTGCCTTTATTTATAGGAATAATTTTTGCCGATGTATTTAAGCTTTTCAAAATAGCGGTTAAATTAGCAACATGTTCCTCGTCTACCAAATCAGTTTTGCTGACTAGGATAACATCGGCAAATTCAACTTGATCTACGAGCAAATCAGCGACACTGCGCTCGTCCTCTTCACCAAGGGATTCACCGGTTTCTTGTAAATACTTGGCTTCTTCGTAGTCTTTACTGAAGTTGACCGCATCAACCACTGTCACCATGGTATCTAAACTAGCAATATCTGATAACGACACACCGTCTTCATCGGCAAAGGTGAAGGTCTCTGCCACGGGAAGGGGCTCTGATATACCGGTAGACTCAATAAGCAAGTAGTCAAAACTGCCATCTGTCGCTAGGCGGTTAACCTCTAGAAGCAAATCTTCCCGCAACGTGCAGCATATGCAGCCGTTACTCATCTCAACCAACTTTTCTTCACTGTGATTCAGCGACACATCACTTTTAACGATAGAAGCGTCAATATTAACCTCGCTCATGTCGTTAACGATAACCGCCACGCGTTTGCCTTCACGGTTATTAAGAATATGACTAAGGACAGTTGTTTTACCTGCACCTAAGAAACCTGACAGCACAGTAACGGGGAGTTTATTACTCTTCATCGGAATTCGCTCAAAATATTTAAGGTTAATATTGTTATAATATAACATATCATTGCTGGCAAGTTCGAAAATAGTGAATTGGGGGGTATGGGCAGTTGAAAATGTAGTTAAGGTGGATAGATTTAACGTAAATTTATTTCTTCATTTAAGTATATTTCTAACGTTCTAAAAGCCTCAGGGCGATAGCTGCGGCAGAGGTTTTATTGTCTACTCCAAGCTTTTTGTATATCTGTTCAAGATGTTTATTTGCTGTCCGAGGACTAATATCAAGAATTTGAGATATTTCCCAACTCGTTTTACCAAAAGAAATCCAGTAGAGAACTTCAGATTCGCGTTTGGTGATAGGTAAATTTTCTTGTAAGTATGTAGATGTTTTGCTCGTCGAAGGTTCTACAACTTTAAGTAAGTGATAGGAATCTTGAATACCTAAATATTGAATGGGCAAAGGGGATAAAAAGCAGTTTATTGTCAATATAGCCGACTCTTTCAAGTCGCTACTTTGAAGCCAAGGAGCAAGCTTTGTTGAGATACTCGCCCACGGGCTAGTGTCCTTGCCACATATTTTTTCGATAAACTGATGAACATTTGGAGTTGCCCAAGACAAGCGGCCTTCAGGGCTTACACAAAAAGTATTGCTGCCCGTCCTATCAAGCGCACTTTGTGCACTCAAGGCGAGCTTCGCTGTTTGTATGTGGGTTTTTATTCGAGCGATGACTTCATCAGGGGAAATAGGTTTGGTGACGTAATCAATCCCTCCTGCATCGAAACCTTTTACTACATCGTCTATTTCAGTTAACCCTGTCATAAATATAATTGGGGTGTTAGGGAGTATCTTCTTCAGTCTCTTACAGGTTTCAAAACCATCCATTTCAGGCATAACGGCATCGAGAAGTACAACGTCGGGTTTAACTTTCTCAACAATAGCCAAAGCTTGAATACCGTTTAAAGCTACAAGCGCGGTGAAACCTTGGGTATTTAATGCGACATTTAACATCCCCAGCGACTCGGGGGAGTCATCGACAACTAGCACGACATCACTGATATTATTCATGAATACACTCACCTAAATATCTGATTATTTCTGGAAAGTTACATTGGGAAATATGTTGCTTTATATTTGACTCTACATCAGGCGAAAAATAATGATGGGTTTCTATTTCCGTTAGCTTGCTATTAAACCCAGATAGATACCCAATTTCAGCTAATGTAATCAATTCTCTGTAGTGGTCTGATGTGACGGGCGTTCGTAGCTGTTTTTTTGTCTGCGTTATGCTTGTGGTTTCATTGGGGGAATATTCCCAATTAAGCTCTAACAACTGCCCAATTTGATTGAATAGAGAGTCTAAATTAAACGGCTTTGAAATATACCCGTTATGCAGTTGGGTTTGGGCCGTATGGTGCTCTAACTCGCGAGCGTTGGCTGAAACCATGAGTACTGGCATCAACCAACTATCTATTCTTAGTGTTGACAGCAAATCCCATCCACTCGAGTTAGATAATTTTACATCTAATGTAACTAAGTCAATGTGGTGATTTTCTAATTGAGAGAACGCTTCCTTCTCATTTTCCGCTAGCAATACATTAAAACCAAGTGGAGTTAATACATCTTTAAGCAACTGCTGTTGATGAGGCTCATTGTCTATCACTAATATAGTTTTACGCGTGCCTGAGTATGCACAAACTTGTTGGCTATGATTTTCCGGCGTGGTTTGATGTTGAATAATGCGTGGAAGCATTAAGCGCAAAGTAAATGTTGAACCTTTCCCTAGTAAACTTTTAAAGCTTAGTTCGCCGCCCATCAATTCAGTTAATGAGCGAGATATCGTTAATCCTAACCCAGTGCCACCAATCGCCTGTGTATGTGTATTTCTAATTTGCTCAAAGGGCTGAAAAATGGTTTCTTTATGTGCTTCGCTTATACCGGAACCAGTGTCTACAACAACAAAGATCGCGACTTCATTTCTATATTGAACATCGAATCTAACGTTACCGGTCTCTGTGTATTTGATAGCGTTAGATATTAAATTAATCAATATTTGCCTAAGTCTTTGCTTATCGCCAACCACTACATCGGGAAGCTTTGTACTGATGTTAGTGTGAAAATTGAGACCTTTCTTACTTGCCTGCAATTCAAACATATCGATGAGTTGTTTCAGTATGGCTCTAATATTAAATTCATCACGGTGAAGTGTTAGGCGGCCAGCTTCTATTTTTGATATTTCCAACAGGCCTTCAATCAAGTTGGCGAGGTGCTCCCCATTTCTTCGCATGATGCCCATAGTGTCCCGTTGTTTTTCACTTAAACTACCGTCTTTACCTAAAAGCTGTGAATAGCCTAGCATCACATTTAATGGAGTACGTAGCTCATGGCTCAATCCCGCTAAATACCGGCTCTTGGCTTCATTTGCAGCCTCTGCAGCATTCTTTGCTTTTTCAAGCGCAATGGACGTTACTTCATGGGCTCCTATTTCATCGGCCAAAGCTGACGCTTGGGAACGAAGTTCCTTAAGGGCTATTCTGTTAGCACTTCTCGCTAAAATAAATAGCCAACTTAGAACACCGATAATAATAGAGAGTAAGAAAAATATTTTAATTAGCATATCTGCAAAGAGTACATTTGCATCTGAGGTAGAAGGTACTTGAAGGTAAACTAAATATAATATGCTGGCACTAACACAACTTAGCGCAAATGTTAGCGCTATAAATTGTGACATAGGGGTAGTTAAGGTTTTAAGGAGGTCGATACTTAAAAAGCGGTGAAAAAACACTTGGGATTGTGTGGAGAGCGTAGCTTCTGGCCTACATATATCTCCACACTTTACATCTAATGAACAGCATAGCGAGCAGATGACCCCACTATAGGCTGGACAAAAAGTTATATCCTCCTGCTCAAATTCATTTTCACATATGCAACATACACAGCTGGCTTGTGTAATAGCTACTTTATTATCAACCAAATAGTATTTACCACCGGTGAGCGTTCCAATGACAGGAACCAAGATAAAAGGTAAGAAAAAGGCAGCGTATGAGGCGAGAGCTTGAGTTGTTTCACCATACCAGCCGTAATGGCCCGTTATACCGATGAAAGAAGACACGAACATTGCGCCAATCCCCACAGGGTTAATGTCGTATAGATGAGAACGTTTAAATTCAATGTGTTTAGGGCTAATACCTAGCGGTTTGTTTATAATTAAATCAGCTACGACAGAACTTAGCCATGACAATACCAATACAGAATAAACGGATAACATGGTCTCTATCGTTTGGTATATGCCTAACTCCATTAACAACAATGCGATTACTACATTGAACATGGTCCATACCACTCGGCCGGGATGAGTGCGAGTTACACGAGAGAAAAAGTTAGACCACGCTAATGAGCCTGCATATGCATTGGCGACGTTAATTTTTAACTGGGAAATAACCACAAAACTACAGGCAAAGATAAGGCTTATAGTCGGGTTGTCAAAAACTAAGCTAAAAGCAAGGTTATACATGTGTGCAGGATCGTCGGCTAAGTCAATATCCATGCCTTGAGTAAGTGCAAAGTACGCTAGAAAAGACCCTAAAAATAACTTTAATGCGCCAAAAAGAATCCAACCAGGGCCGGCAGCTATCAAAGCAAACCACCATTTAAATCTGCCAGCTTTGGGTCTTTCCGGTAGAAATCTCAGAAAGTCTACCTGCTCACCAATTTGCGCAACTAAGGAAAGTAATATAGCTGAAGCACTTCCGAATAGAAGTAAGTTGAAATTGCCTGCCTCGGTTTCATTTTCGCCAATTCCAGTAAAAGCAATCCAGTCTTTGAAATTGCTGTCAGGATGCTGAAATACGAAAAAGAGAGGCACTAACTGAAGTATTACCCAAATAGGTTGAGACCAAACCTGAAATCGGCTTATATAACTAACCCCATGCGTAACTAATGGAAGTACTATTAATGCACTAATCACATACCCGATTTCCAAAGATATGCCAAATAGGATGTGCAAGGCCATCGCCATGATAGCTGCTTCAAGTGCGAAAAAAATGAACGTAAAAGAGGCGTAAATTAGTGAGGTTATAGTAGAGCCTATGTAACCAAATCCGGCCCCTCTGGTTAACAGGTCTATATCGACGCCGTATTTTGCCGCGTAGTAACTGATAGGCGTGCCGGTCAAAAATACAACAAACACCACTGACAAGATTGCCCATGCCACGTTAATGAACCCAAAATTAATTGTGGCGGCACCACCAATAGCTTCTAGTACGAGAAAAGAAACAATCCCGAGGGCAGTTCCTGCAACCTTATTCAAAGACCACTTTCGAGCTTTCTTCGCGGTAAAACGCAAAGCGAAATCTTCCATCATTTCATTCGCAACAAGTTTATTGTAACTGCGTCGGGTCGGAATTATTTTTTGATTAGATTGCATTTTAAAGTGCTACGTTTTTTTGAGTTATTACAAAGAAATACATTATTTATCAACGAACTTTCGTTGTTTAGATCTTCCCATCTTACATAAGTTAAACCACTTAACCATGCGTATTTATACGTAGGTGGTTGCGTGCTTTTGCGCATTCTTTTCATTGCATTCAAAACTCATAATGAACGTGTTGGAAATAAACACAATAAATAGAGCTCACTGACCATGTGCTGATTACTTTAATAAAGGAATGCAAATGAAACTAGCCCAAACATTAAAACCGGCCGCGGCCGTTGGATTTATCGCTTTGAGTCTCACAGGTACGGCGCACGCGGACGATAAATTTAAATTAACTGACAGTCTTTCGGTTACTGGCTTTATTGATATGTCGTGGTCGTCAGTTGACGTTGAAGGAGTTGGCACCGAACAGTCATCCGGTTTAGATCAATTCGAAATAGATTTTCTTTATAGTTTTGACAGTAAGTTTTCAGCGCAAGTTGACTTGGAATACCAAGACAACGGAACTGGAGAGGAAGTCGACATTGAACAAGCTTTTATTTCCTACGCAGTATCAGAAAATTTTAGTGTAAAAGCAGGACGTTTTCTTAGTTATACAGGTTGGGAAACGGAAGAACCAACGGGTCTCTATCAGTACTCAGGAACTGGCTATGCCGCATACTTTTACGGTGGTTATCAGCAGGGAGTTTCAGGTTTTTACAAGGGAAATGGCTACCAAGTTGCCTTGTCATTGGTTAACGATTTAGGGGACTTAGAAGGTGAGAACAGGGATACAGATCATCCTGCGTTTGAAGCAATGTTAGCAGTTACGCCCACTGAAGCCACAATTGCAAAAGCTTTTTATTCAAGCGACAAGCTCGACGGAACAGATGAAACTACCACACTGGTAAATTTGTGGGCCGCGTATATAGAAGGCTCTCTCACCCTTGCCGTTGAATATAACACTTCAGAAAACGCTCCAGCTTATGCCTATCGCTATGGCATCGATTCAGAAGCCTCTGGTTACTTAATCATGGGCAATTACGCAATGAACGATTTTGCTATTACTTTACGTTATCACGACTATGCAATCGATGATGCAAGTGGCGCAGAAGTAGAAGATGGCAGCGCTATCACGATTGCACCAAGCTATACCTTTACCAAAAACCTATGGGTGGTATTTGAATACCGAATGGGTGAACAAAATGGGGTAGATGTAGACCTTATGGCCCTTGAAGCACTAGTTACTTTCTAAGCTAATTCAATCACATTGATAAAAGGAATACTCAAATGAAATTTAAAAAGATCGCCCTCGCCAGCACAATTATAGTTAGTACATTTTGCTCTCAAATCGTGTTAGCGGCAGATACTATTAAAGTAGGTGTACTACATTCGCTGTCGGGCACCATGGCAATATCAGAAACAACATTGAAAGACACAGTGTTGATGATGATTGAAGAACAGAATAAAGCGGGCGGTATCCTGGGTAAAAAGCTAGAAGCTGTGGTAGTTGACCCCGCGTCAAACTGGCCGCTGTTTGCAGAAAAAACTCGGGAGTTACTGGCACAGGAAAAGGTCGATGTGATTTTCGGTTGCTGGACGTCAGTGTCAAGAAAATCCGTATTGCCCGTAATTGAAGAGCTCAACGGCTTGTTGTTCTACCCTGTGCAATACGAAGGGGAAGAGTCTTCGAAGAATGTGTTCTACACAGGCGCAGCGCCTAACCAGCAAGCTATACCAGCGGTAGATTATTTAATGAATGATATCGGTGCTACTCGTTGGGTTCTAGCAGGAACTGATTATGTATACCCACGCACGACAAACAAGATATTAAAAGAGTATCTGAATGCGAAAGGCGTTAAAGACGAAGACATTCTTATTAACTACACCCCATTTGGTCATTCTGACTGGCAAGGTATTGTTTCTGAGATCAAAAAGTTCGGCTCAACAGGCAAGAAGACTGCTGTGGTTTCTACAATTAACGGCGATGCGAACATTCCATTTTACAAAGAATTAGGCAACCAAGGCATTTCTGCAGAAGATATTCCAGTGGTGGCATTCTCTGTAGGTGAAGAAGAGCTTTCGGGCTTTGATGCAGCGCCTCTTGTTGGACATCTTGCTGCTTGGAATTACTTCCAAAGTGTTGAATCAGATGAAAATGATGAATTTATCGAAAGTTGGCAAAGCTACATTGGTGATGATGAACGTGTAACCAATGACCCAATGGAAGCAACTTATATTGGCTTCAAAATGTGGGTAAAAGCGGTAGAAAAAGCAGGCACTACAGATGTAGACGAAGTAGAGCAAGCGATGATCGGTATCGCAGTGCCTAATCTCACAGGAAGCATCGCAGTTATGAATGCAAACCATCACCTATCGAAGCCCGTGCTAATAGGCGAAATTCAAGAAGATGGTCAATTTGAAGTGGTTTGGGAAACACCAGATACAGTGATTGGTGATGCGTGGTCAGACTTTCTTCCGAGTTCAAAAAACCTCATGTCGGACTGGACTGCACCACTTCGTTGTGGAAATTTTGATGTAACTACGGGTAAGTGTTCGGGTTAGAAGTTTTAAAGAGAGTGGAGAAGCCTGGCTACTGACATACAAGTAGCCAGCCTCCATGACGTTAAGAGCCTGAATCCCAAACGTACTTTAAATAGAGTGTATTTACCACTGTTAGTACAAGAGCATCTAGAAGCGGCTTAAACGTTGTGCATTAAGCTTTGTATAAGAGGAATATAAGATGATTCGAACGCACACCCGGTGGGTTAGTTGGTTATTCATCTGCTTAATATGCTTGTGTAAAGCACCTGTATATGCACAAACAGCAGATGTTCAGACCGTTCAACCTAGCAATGAGAATGACGCTGCACTTTATTCACTCGCAGCTAAATTGCCAAGCGCGAAGTTGAACCAAATGGAATCTTTGGTAACAGAAATTAGCCAAGTTCCTCACCCAAAAACCCGAGAAATATTGTCACTAGTGTTGAACGGTGACTTGTACTATATCAAATCAAATAGGCTGCTTGTTGCCGCTATAAAGGTAGGTAAAGAGTACGAACTAACTGATGTATTGCATGACTCAGAACTCGCATCGGTTAAAAAGTCGAAAATTAGAAAGGTACGCACAAACAACCGACTGCGGGGTTTAATCCGAAGTGCTATCGCTGTACTAGACTTAAATTCCCCTAATAAGGATGTACGTCTACAAGCCGTAAAGCAGTTACTCGACAATCCGTCCACGATGGGGTTAGACGCTATCACGCTACGGCTTGATAAAGAAGAAGACCCAGAAGTGTCAGAATTAATGAATGTGGTGCTTTCATTAAACCAGCTAAAAACGGGTGAGCATCAAGCCAAACTAGTTGCTGTTAGTGATTTAGAAAGTAGTCTGCAGCCTGAAGTGCGAAATACCATGGCAAATATATTAAGGGAATTGCCACAAAGTCAGCGCAATGCGCAAGAAGCAGAACTAGCTGCGGCGCTCAATGAAGTCATTAAAAATATAGACGCAAAGCGCAGCCGCTACGGATTTATTGAAAATGTATTTTTTGGATTAAGTTTAGGCTCAGTATTATTGTTAGCTGCAATTGGCTTAGCAATTACTTTTGGCGTGATGGGTGTAATTAACATGGCGCACGGCGAAATGATTATGCTGGGCGCTTATACTACATATGTCATACAAATTACTTTTCCGTCCCTTATCGAATATTCGCTATTAATGGCTATTCCCGCTGCCTTTTTAGTTTCGGGGTTTGTGGGGGTATTAATTGAGCGAGGCGTAATTCGCTTCTTAAAAGGGCGCCCGTTAGAGACATTATTAGCTACGTTCGGCGTATCTTTAATACTTCAGCAATTAGTGCGTACGGTTTTTTCTCCACTTAATAGACAGGTGCAGGCGCCTGAATGGATGACGGGATCTTGGGTTATAAATCCCGTCTTTTCGTTAACCTACAATCGGCTATACATCATTATATTTTCGCTCGTTGTGTTTTTTACACTGATGTTAATCCTTAAAAAATCATCATTAGGTTTGCACGTTCGCGCTGTATCACAAAACAGGGACATGGCACGCGCGCTTAGTATAAAAAGTGACTGGGTAGATGCTGCTACCTTTGGTTTAGGTTCGGGTATTGCGGGTGTAGCGGGTGTAGTGCTTAGTCAATTGACCAACGTCGGACCAAACCTAGGTCAGGCCTACATTATCGATTCATTTTTAGTCGTTGTATTTGGTGGAGTAGGCAACTTGTGGGGAACGTTAGTTGCGGCTATGTCACTCGGTACAATTAATAAATTTCTTGAACCTATTACGGGGTCTGTGCTGGCAAATATTATCGTGCTGGTAGGCTTGGTATTGTTTATCCAAAAACGTCCGAAAGGCTTATTCCCACAAAAGGGTAGGAGCGCAGACTAATGACTAATTTATTAAACGTTTTTCAAGAGAAATTTAAAACGCTGAGCAACCTTCATGTAGTGGTGAGCGTCTTATTTCTATCAACCGCTTACGTAACTTTTTGTAATCTGGTTTTCGCTGACGGTGCTTTGTTACACGTTAGTGACTACACAGTAAGTCTTTTTGGAAAGTATTTGTGCTATGCACTTTTGGCCTTAGCCGTTGACCTAGTATGGGGTTACTGTGGCGTGCTTAGCTTGGGGCACGGCGCCTTTTTTACACTCGGTGGGTACGCCATGGGCATGTATCTTATGCGTCAAATTGGTGACAGGGGTGTTTATGGCAATCCCGACCTTCCAGATTTCATGGTTTTTCTCAATTGGACAGAAATTCCTTGGTATTGGGCAGGAAGTAGCAGTGCAATTTGGATGGTTGTGATGGTGTTTCTAGGGCCTGGGTTACTTGCCTTTATTTTTGGAACACTGGCGTTTAGATCGCGAGTAAGCGGGGTGTATCTATCTATTATGACCCAAGCAATGACATACGCCCTGATGTTGGCATTTTTTAGAAATGAAATGGGATTTGGTGGCAATAACGGACTAACCGATTTTAAAGAAATATTCGGTTTTTCTTTGCAAAACCCCAGTACCAAAATTGGGTTATTTGTTGCTACAGCCATTGCATTAGCAATTGGTTATGCCATTAGTCATTTTATAGTTTCTTCAAAAATGGGAAGAGTTATTACCGCTACGCGAGATGCAGAAAGCCGCGTTCGCTTCGTAGGGTATAAGCCAGAGCATTATAAAGTATGGATATTTGTCGTTTCTGCAATGTTAGCCGGTTTAGCAGGTGCCCTTTATGTTCCTCAAGTTGGCATTATAAACCCTGGTGAGTTTTCTCCGCTCAACTCAATAGAAATGGTGGTGTGGGTTGCGATTGGCGGACGCTGCACTCTTTATGGTGCGATCATCGGAGCTATTGTAGTGAGTTACGCGAAGACACGATTCACCGCTATTATGCCAGAAGCCTGGCTTTTCGCCCTCGGAGGACTATTTGTATTGGTCACGCTTTTACTTCCAAAGGGTATAGCAGGCTTGCTACCTAATATCTTCGACAAACTATCAATGTTTAATAGTGGGCCTACAACTTCAAAAGAAGAAGCTCCCTCCCATGTAGGTACTAAAAAGGAATTAGAATGATGACCGCTCAAACTACTAAGAGTCCTCAGCTTGCTAATAAAACTCCTCAGCTTGTTGGTAAGCATCCAGATACGCGCCATGGTGTAATTCTATACGTTGAAGATGTAAACCTAAGTTTTGATGGTTTTAAGGCGCTTAACAACTTGAACCTTTACATCAATAAAGGTGAATTACGATGCCTAATAGGGGCGAACGGTGCGGGCAAAACAACGTTAATGGATGTTATTACTGGGAAGACGCGGCCTGATTCGGGCAAAGTTAATTTCGGCCAAAACATAGATTTACTCAGTATGGACGAGTGTGAAATTGCAAGAGCAGGTATTGGACGTAAGTTTCAAAAGCCCACCGTCTTCGAAGCGCTCAGTGTATTTGAAAATATTGAACTGAGTCTGTCAGGTGATAAAGGTATTTGGGCATCTTTGTTTTATAGACTTTCCCCAGAGCAAAAAGACAGTATTGATAACATTTTGCGAACTATAGGGTTAGTAAATGAAGCCTATTATCCCGCAGGCCGATTGTCCCATGGACAAAAGCAATGGCTTGAAATAGGTATGTTATTGGCTGCCGATCCCAAGTTGCTATTAGTTGATGAGCCAGTAGCGGGTATGACGGGGCAAGAAACTGAACGCACCGCTGAACTTCTAACATCATTAGCGGGCGAACGCTCCGTGGTGGTAGTCGAGCATGATATGGCGTTTGTTCGCTCAATTGCTCGTCAAGTTACCGTGCTGCATCAAGGCTCTGTACTTGCGGAAGGCACCATGAATGATATCCAGTCGAACCCAGAAGTTATTCGAGTATATTTAGGCGAAGAAACTGATCATTAAGCATTATCAAACCTGTGCGAAGGCATTAACATTATGATAGAACTACAGAATATTGATCAACAATATAGCGGTACTCAAATTCTTTGGGATGTGAATCTGAAAATAGAAAAGGGTTCTCGAACCGTTATTATGGGCCGAAATGGTGTTGGCAAAACAACGTTGCTAAACGTCATTATGGGGCTGTTGCCAATAAGCGCTGGCAAGCTCACTATTAACAATAAAGATATGTCTAAAGCCTCGGTAGAGTCGCGACCAGAGATAGGTGTAGGCTATGTACCCCAGGGGCGTCATATTTTTCCTCAGCTAACCGTTGAAGAAAATTTGAAGATAAGTTTAAACTGCAAAAGGCAAACTAGTAAGACTATACCTGAGCATATATTTGAACTCTTCCCTGTTTTAAAGGAAATGTTGCACAGACGAGGGGGGGACTTGTCGGGCGGACAACAACAACAGTTAGCGATAGGTCGAGCGTTGGTGTTAAACCCTGATATTTTGATATTGGATGAACCTAACGAAGGTATCCAACCAAATATTGTGCAGCTCATTAGGGATGTGTTGTTGAAGTTAAATAAAGAGCAAGGGCTAACTATTGTGTTAGTGGAGCAAAAGCTTCCTTTCGCAAGAGCGGTGGGTGAAACCTTTGCATTGATGGAAAAAGGTCAGGTAATTGCTACAGGCGATATGCCGGATTTAAACGACGAACTTGTTAGTAAGTATTTAGCCGTATAGCTTATGTATTGAAATGGATGATATGAAACAAGAGTTTGTGAGTGAACAATTATCGGGTGCATCAAGTTCTGTAAATGAGGCCAGTGCAGTAAAAGGCCTCAAAAATAAGTGGTTGGCTAGCTTATTCCTAGAATTCGCCATTAAAAGCAATGTGTCTCAGCTAGTTAAAACTAGCCGTCACGGACCTTTGAATGTTCAGAAGGCATTTTACCCTGAAGGTGAAGATTGTGCGCATGTTTACTTGCTTCACCCTCCCGCAGGGATTGTTTCGGGTGATGAACTCAACATTGAAATTTGTATTCAAGATTCAGCGCATGCGCTTATTACTACGCCAGGCGCCAATCGCTTTTACCGAGCAAGAACCAATTTAGCAATTGGCGACAGTAAGCAAATACAAATAAGTAACGTTAACGTGTTAGGCAAGGGTGTTTGTGAAAACTTTCCACTCGAAACTATCGTTTATGAAGGCGCAGACGCAATTAACCAATTGGACTTATCGTTAAGTTCACAAGCACATTATATTGGCTGGGATATAAGTTCCTTAGGGTTACCCGCCGCTGGTCAGCCATTTAAGAAAGGCCGGTATACTCAACTAAATCGAGTGTTTATCGACGGTAAACTTAATTTTCATGACCGAATTAATCTAAACCCAAATAACAATGTTCGTGCACACGTTGCGGGCCTCAATAACCACTCCGTTTTTGCCACTATGTTGGCCCATGCGCCGAAAGTACGTATAAATGGGAATGAGAAAAGCCAGTTGGTAGAGCGCTTAAGAGAACAAATTGCACATACAGATGGCGTAGACAAACCTAGCCAGAAAGTGAGCGTAACTTACATAAGAGACCTATTAGTAGTGCGATACCTAGGCGACCATACCGAAGAGTGCAAAGCCATATTTACCAGTATTTGGAAAACAATCAGGCCAATTTACATCCAAAAAGAAGCTAATGTTCCTCGTATTTGGCTTACTTAAAAATAGAATGAAAAGGTAGCTTAGAATGGATTTATTACCCAGAGAGCGAGATAAGTTATTAATCTTTACTGCGGCTTTGTTAGCTGAAAGGCGACTAAAGCGGGGCGTTAAACTTAATTACCCTGAAGCAATGGCCTACATATCGATGGAAATAATCGAGGGCGCGCGAGACGGTAAAACCGTTGCAGAAATGATGGATTATGGCCGCACTCTACTCACCAAAGAGCAGGTGATGGAAGGAGTAAGTGAGCTTATTCCAGAAGTTCAGGTAGAGGCTACATTCCCAGATGGCACAAAGCTAGTCACTATTCATAACCCTATTATTTAAAAGTCTCAATTTTTAACAGGAGCATAGGCAAATGATTCCCGGAGAAATAAAAACAGACTCAGGCGACCGCGAGCTGAATGTGGGTAGACCTTGTATTAAGATTAAAGTGGCTAACGCGGGCGATCGTCCAATACAAGTAGGTTCTCATTATCATTTTTATGAAGTGAACAATGCGCTTAAGTTCGATCGGGAAGCCACCAAAGGCTACCGTTTAGACATTACCTCAAGTACTGCTATCCGATTTGAGCCGGGGCAAGAGCGCGAGGTAACTTTGATCCCTTACCAAGGCAGCCGCACGGTCATTGGATTTCAAGGTAAAGTACAAGGGGTATTGAGCTAATGGCAACTATCGATAAACATTCATACGCACATATGTTTGGTCCCACTATTGGCGATCGTGTTCGCTTAGGTGATACGGACTTATGGCTTGAAGTGGAAAAAGACTTTACCGAGTATGGTGAAGAAGTGAAATTCGGTGGCGGAAAAGTAATTCGGGACGGTATGGGGCAAAGCCAAGCAAGCTGTTTTGATACGCCAGACCTTGTAATCACGAACGTGGTTATTCTCGACCATTGGGGAATTATTAAAGCCGATATTGGTATCAAAGATGGCCGTATCGCTATTATTGGTAAAGCTGGTAACCCAGATGTTCAAGACAATATTGATATTGAAATTGGACCCGGCACAGAAATCATTGCAGGCGAAGGGCAGATAGTTACGGCCGGTGGTATAGACGCGCACATTCATTTTATATGCCCACAACAAATAGACGAAGCGCTAATGTCGGGAGTGACTACGATGATTGGTGGTGGAACAGGGCCCGCCACGGGTAGCAACGCTACCACTTGCACCCCTGGGCCTTGGAATATTCATAAAATGCTTCAAGCTACCAATGATTTTCCTATGAACTTTGGCTTCTTAGGAAAGGGGAATGCAAGTTTACCTATAGCATTAGAAGAACAAATAGAAGCAGGCGTATGTGGCTTGAAGCTGCATGAAGATTGGGGGACTACCCCCGCTTCTATCGATAATTGTTTATCAGTAGCAGAGCGATATGACGTTCAAATAGCAATTCATACCGACACACTCAATGAGTCTGGTTTTGTTGAAGATACGTTAGGTGCGTTTAAAGGGCGCACCATACATACTTATCACACGGAGGGCGCAGGTGGCGGTCATTCTCCCGATATTATCCGCGCCTGTGGTGAATCAAATGTCTTACCTTCATCCACCAATCCTACGCGACCTTACACAATTAATACCATAGATGAACACCTTGATATGTTAATGGTTTGTCATCATTTAGACCCGGCTATACCTGAAGATATCGCGTTTGCTGACTCTCGTATTCGTAAAGAAAGCATAGCAGCTGAAGATATCATGCACGACTTGGGGGCTATTAGCATGATTGCCTCAGATTCCCAAGCGATGGGTCGTGTGGGTGAAATGATTACGCGCACTTGGCAAACTGCACATAAAATGAAGCAGCAACGTGGCCCCTTAGCGCCGGATACTGAAAAAAATGATAACTTTCGATTAAAGCGGTATGTAGCGAAATATACAATTAATCCTGCAATTAGCCACGGCATTAGCCATGAAGTAGGTTCTATCGAAATAGGGAAACTCGCAGATTTAGTGCTTTGGAAGCCTGCCTTTTTCGGTATCAAGCCCGCAATGATAATTAAGTCAGGGTTTATTGCGGCAGCCCCCATGGGCGATGCGAATGCGTCAATACCCACTCCTCAACCCGTCTACTACAGACCAATGTTTGGTGCGCATGGATCGGCATCTGCTAATACTTCAATGACGTTCATGTCTCAAGCTTCTTTGGATGCTGGGGTACCAGATAAAATAGGTATGACACGTATGGTAAGTGCTTGCAAAAATACACGCAACATAGGCAAAGATGACATGATCCACAATAGTTGGCAACCTACTATTGAAGTGGATGCTCAAACCTATGAGGTGCGAGCGAACGGCGAGTTACTTACATGTGAGCCAGCAACGACACTCCCATTGGCACAGCTTTACTGTCTGTTTTAAAGGAATAAATAAATGTTACTAGCTTACACACGTCTATCGCATATTCATGAGAATATTGATGATTCTATTACCCTTGATCATGACACCCGAAAGAAAGCGCGGATTAAAAGTACCACAGACACGGGCATAGATATCGGCGTATTTTTAGAGCGAGGACATCCACTTCTTGTTGGAGAAATACTGAAAACTGAATGCGGTAAATATATTGTTGTAAAAGGAAAAGCCGAAGATGTGGCTACAGCTATTGCAGATGATTGGCTGAGCTTCTCGAAAATTTGCTATCACTTGGGCAATCGCCATACATCATTACAAATTGGTGAGCGGTGGGTACGCTTTAAGCCCGATCATGTTTTAGAAGAGCTTGTTGAAAACTACGGGTTAAGTATCAATAAAACACCTGCTGTGTTTGAGCCTGAGAGTGGAGCTTATGGAAAATCAGGCCACAATCATGGTCATAGTCACTCTCATGAGCATTAAATGAAGCCGGCTCCTCAAACTAGCCCATTACAACTTCAGCGACTATTACAGTTATGCAGCGCTAATCTACCGGTGGGCGGATTTTCATTTTCACAAGGCTTAGAGTTCGCTACTGAAAATGGTTGGCTTACCGACAGCGCGAGTACTGAAAGCTGGATAGAAGTGAATTTGGCAGAGTCTATCGCTCAGACCGACCTTCCTATAATCAATCGTTTGTATAAGGCGCTTAATGTAGGTGATACGAAGGCATTTATCTATTGGAATGAGCATATTGTAGCGTGTAGAGAGAGTCATGAGTTATTGCTATCTGATTTAGCTATGGGGAAGGCGTTAATGCGCCTAATGAATCAACTAGATGATTTTAATATCACTCCCTATTCTGGCCTTCTTGAAGGATTAGATTGTAGTTTCGTAAGCGCATATTCGCTGTGCGCTTTCACTTTCAACTTAGATCTTTTATTGGCCCAAAGTGGCTACTGTTGGACTTATATAGATAATCAAGTAGCTGCCGCGACTAAGCTAGTGCCGTTGGGGCAGACTCAAGCACAGAACCTCCTGTTTAGGTTAAGCAATAATTGCGAAGCGCTAATTGCTCGAGCAAATGATGTGAGTGACAACGATATAGGTAATAGCCTACCCCACTTAACGATGGCCAGTGCGTGGCATGAAAGTCAATACTCGCGGTTGTTCAGGTCGTAAGACCGAAACGAAATTAAATTAAAAAGATAAACCAGAAGAGATACACAAATTATGAAAAAACAAGTTTTGCGTATAGGTGTGGGAGGACCGGTTGGTTCAGGTAAAACAGCCCTTCTTCGTCAGCTTTGCCTTTCGTTACGAGACAAGTACAACATGGCGGTTGTTACGAATGACATTTACACCAGAGAAGATGCCGAATTTTTAACGAAAAATGACGCATTGGCTGCCGATCGAATAATGGGGGTTGAGACGGGTGGCTGTCCACACACGGCTATTCGCGAAGATGCCTCAATGAATCTAGCGGCTATAGACGAGTTACAGGCACGTCATAATGATCTCGATTTTGTATTGGTAGAAAGCGGTGGAGATAACCTTAGTGCTACTTTCAGCCCAGAACTTTCTGACCTAACCATTTATGTTATTGATGTTTCTGCGGGCGATAAAATTCCACGAAAAGGTGGGCCGGGTATTACAAAATCGGATTTATTAATCATCAATAAGATAGACGTAGCTGACTTAGTTGGTGCATCGCTAGAGGTAATGGATGCAGATACTAAAAAAATGCGTGGCGACAAACCGTTTATATTTAGCAACATGAAAACTCAGCAGGGCCTTGCAGACATAATTTCGTTTATCGAAAAGGAAGGCATGCTGAGCTTGTAAGACTTAACATTAATATTGAGGGATTAAATCATGAGATTACATTACATATTACTGAGCGCTTTTTTCTTTTTTACGAATACTGCGAATGCGCATACTGATACGTTTCTAGGGGAAGGCGCCCATCACAATTTTTACCACATACTATTTTGGGCAATATGTGCAGCAGTAGTGTTTACAATTTTTCGATGGGTACGAGCTAAGCGAATGAATAAATAGGTAAAGCTTATATTTTAGAGGGTTCAAAACCTACGGATATTATTGAGATAGTCGTAGGTTGCTTAAATTATCATAATGACTTACTAGTTCTTACACAAACCAGCATCTTTCATCCAGTTTGGACAGGTGTTCGCATCATCGCATCGCCATCTAACGCCACTCAAATCAAACTTATCTTTTAAAAGGTAAGGCTTAGATTCTAATCTTAGAATTTCAGTGTAGTGGTAATTTTCCCATCGAATAAAGCAGGCATGAGTGGTTGGCAACCTAGGGCGTATTCTTATTTCTATGCCATCGGGAACCACCTGTGTTATTAAGCAGCTAGTACTGCCACACTTATCCGCTTGAGCTGTAGTAGTGCTAAATAGCCAGAAAAAAACGGTTAAAAAAATGGTTATGCGCATGTGGGTATTAACGGAATGATTAAACTTAGTTTCATTATTTTACTCTTTTTGAATACTTAACTTACTTTGTTCATTTTAGTTAGTTATGCAAAGATTTCCTTTTTGATTCGTCAACGGGTTTTACTTAATAGGGTATACTTGCGTCAATTCAATCACTACAAACAGGCGGGCTAATGGCATCGGCATCTGCACTACATATTCTGGTTAAAACTGAAAAAGAAGCTTTTGCGATATTAGAGCAGCTTAAAAAAGGGAAAGATTTTAGTACCTTGGCTAAGCGCCACTCTACTTGCCCTTCCGGCAAAAAAGGCGGCGATTTAGGTGAGTTTCGTCGCGGCCAGATGGTAAAAGCGTTCGACGATGTTGTATTTAAAAAAGAAGTATTAAAGGTGCATGGCCCAGTTAAAACCCGCTTTGGCTACCATCTAATAAAAACCCTATATCGAAACTAGTGTCATCGAAACTAGTGCTATTGTAGCTACTATCAATGCAACTACTATCAATATAGCTAGGGCACCCAACGTTCGCCACAAACGCCATGCTTAGTATAAATACGGTACGGGCTGGTAGTGCTGTGAATATCTTGACGTAACGCTTTGCTATGATCTACTTCAATAAATGGGGTACTTGATGCTGTACCTTGGTTATCTAATACGTAGTAGCGTGAAGCGTACTCCGTTAATTGCATTTTATTTTCTTGAGCTACGTCGGTAAGGCGCACGCGGGTTACGGCTTTAAATCGAGTGTTGGGGTCGGTGATTGAGAGCAGCTTTTTATAAAAATAGCCTTTATCAGCTTGATGCTGAGAAAACGCATTAAGAACGTTAATTAATGCTTTTAGCCCAATGGCTTCGCGCTGCAGCATAAAATCGTGTTGGGTATAATTCGCATTTGCCGTTACCTGACCTGCGGTGTACACCTGCTCTTCTTCTAAGCTGGTTAGATAGTCTTCTCCCTCTTCATTGTAGTTGCTCAGCGCTGAAGTATTCATGTTAATCATGTAGTCACTAATACCAGCAGGTAGTACTTCAAACAACAATACGTCAGGGGTAACAGCGCCACGCTCTTCTGGGGTCTGCGGACCTTTAGGAATGCACTTGTCGGAAATGAAATAGTAGTATTGTCCGGCATCCATCGCCGTTGCCGTAGGCTGATATACGGTAAGCCCCGCCACAATAGCTAAACAAACCAAAAAACTTTTATACATAACGCAATTCCGCAACAATCAGGCATTGCATCATTGGCGCTGCAATACCGAAAACTAATGCCGCTATTGTAACTGGTATGAAAGTGCGCGCTATACTTTACTCATTTTTATTGTGGCTGCTTCTCTAAGGCTTCAATTTCACCCCACAAGGTTTCCGATTCTTCGGTTAATTTTGCGTAGGTTTTCATGTCACCGTTGCGTTGAGCCTGCATGGCTTTCTCCAACAAAATATTGTATTGCTTACGCATTTTTTTAGATGGGTTAGAATTAAAAATACCGAACATAGCCATACTCTCGTTAATTTTCATCTTTATACATCAGTGAAGTGTACTCTGATCATGCTGCATGCCTTAATTATTTGTAACTAAATCCAGCCAACTTCCTCGTAAATACTGACTCATTCATGAAATTAATGGCCGAGTTGTGATTTATTGTTTTTTCCTATGCCAACTCTATATGAATTCTAGTTATGAGTCGTAGCTAAATAATACTAGTTGAGTATAAGTATATATCGTAAGTTCTCTTGCTGAGTAATAACAATAGTCAACTTTAGACGCAATTTTTAGTACTCAGGACAAAGGTGTTTTAGCGCAACTTCGGAATGAAAATAGATTTGATTTCCAAAAGGCATGTTAAGCATAAGTGAATAAAATGGCTTGTTCATCTATAAAGGATGTCATTCTCGTGGAGCCTGGACGTGAGGAGAAGCGTGTGAAAATCATAGTATTAAACGAATCGAAAATACCGATGCCACTATCCAATGTGGAGAAGCGCTGTGCAGTAACCCCATCAAGTGTGCAACGTTTGGTGAAAAAAGGGGCACAGCTTCATATAGAAAGTGGGGCAGGTTTGTTATCGGGATATGCCGATAAAGAATATGTAGATGTAGGTGGAATTGTTATTGATGATGTGAATAGTGCATTATCAACAGCCGATATGCTTGTAAGCGTAAATAAACCGGCTGAATCCCAACTGTCGGTGATGAAAAAAGGGGCCATTGTGGTTGGCCATCTTGACCCTTTCTTTGAGCAACCGCTGGTTGAGTCAATAGCAAACAAAGGCTTAACGGCTATTTCAGTTGAAATGATCCCTCGCTCATCTCGAGCCCAAAAAATGGATGCGCTAAGTTCACAAGCGAGCCTTGCCGGTTATGTAATGGTAATGCAAGCCGCGAACTACTTACCTTCTATATTACCTATGATGATGACACCGTCGGGAACAATAAAGCCCGCCAAAGTGTTCATTATTGGTGCTGGCGTGGCTGGCTTGCAAGCTATTGCAACGGCGAAACGATTAGGGGCGAACGTACTTGCCTACGACACTCGCCCCGTTGTTGCTGAGCAAGTGGAATCTCTAGGCGGTAAGTTTCTTAAAATCGATATTGGCGAAACGGGTCAAACTAAAGATGGCTACGCCAAAGAGCTTACCGATGAACAAAAAGCGAAGCAGCAAGACGCACAGCGTGATGCTATTGCTGATTCAGACATTGTTATTACCACGGCACAGCTGTTTGGTCGCAAACCGCCAGTGCTAATTAGCAAAGAGACTTTGGCACTAATGAAGCCTGGTAGCGTGGTGGTCGATATGGCAGCCCAATCTGGCGGTAACGTTGAAGGTTCTGTGGCCGGTGAAGTTGCGCAGGTTCATGGTGTAACAGTGATAGGCACAGGTAACTGGAGCCAAGCGGTTGCCCGCGCAGCCACTGATATGTACGCGAATAATATTTATAACTTGGTCGATGAATTCTACGACACCGAAACCAACGCGTTTGGTTTAAATCTAGAAGACGATATTTTAAGTGGCTGTGTTATTGCTCATAACGGCGCAATTACCAACGACATGTTAACCAACGCCTACAAAGGAGCGTAATCATGGAGATTATCTATTTACTGTTTATTGTGCTGCTTGCTGGTTTTCTTGGGTTTGAGTTAATTCGCAAAGTACCTGCAACTTTACACACGCCATTAATGTCAGGCTCTAATGCTATTTCAGGTATTACGTTAGTGGGCGCATTGGCAGCGTCTGGTGGCGACAACAATGTGTTGACCACGGTATTAGGAACGGCGGCGGTAGCGCTTGCCAGCATTAACGTTGTGGGTGGTTACCTAGTAACCGATCGCATGCTAAGTATGTTCAAAAAGAAAGATAAAAAATAAGGAGTATGCAAGTGAATGATATCGAAACCATAATCAATCTTGCGTACGTTGTAGCCGCAGCGTTATTTATTTTAGGGCTAAAATTGCTTAGCCATCCAGATACAGCAAAGCGAGGTAACTTTGTCTCTGCTGTAGGTATGTTGATTGCCGTTGTAGTGACTTTGCTCGACCAACAAATAATCACGTACCAATGGATTATTTTAGGTGTTGTTATTGGTGGTGCCTTTGGGGCGTGGAAAGCCAAATCGGTGGAAATGACAGCCATGCCAGAAATGGTCTCGTTGTTTAACGGATTTGGTGGAGCAGCCTCATTATTGCTGGGTTGGGCTACATTGTCTGGCATGAGCATGGTGGCACTTCAAACTGCTACTGCATTTACGTACATTACCTTGTTCTTCACGATTTTAGTGGGGGGCGTAACTTTCTCTGGCTCCGTGGTAGCTTGGGGTAAGTTGTCAGGCAAAATGTCATCTAAAGCCGTGATTTTTACTGGTCTTCGCGAGCTTAGCGTACTGCATCTAATTGCGATGCTGGTGGTAGGGTACTTATTTACCACTGAACCTCAAAATACTCTATGGCTGTACTGCGCGATTGCACTGGCGCTAAGCTTCGGCCTGTGGGCAACCATCTCAATTGGTGGCGCCGATATGCCAGTGGTTATTGCCTTGTTGAATAGTTATTCAGGGGTAGCGGCTACGGCGGCAGGTTTAGCAACCGGCAACACTATTTTGATTGTTACTGGCCTACTGGTAGGTGCTTCAGGTCTTATTCTCACTAACATTATGTGTAAGGCGATGAACCGTTCACTAATGAATGTGTTGTTGTCTGGGTTTTCGAAGCCGGTGGAAGCGGGTGAAAAAATTGAGGGCGAAATTAAGATTTTGTCTGCCCAAGATGCATTTTATGTATTAGAAGCGGCGCAGTCGGTATTGGTAGTACCTGGTTATGGTATGGCAGTAGCACAAGCGCAGCACGCAGTACGCGAAATGCAGTCACTATTGGAAGAGAACGGATGCACGGTAGACTATGCCATTCACGCGGTAGCGGGGCGTATGCCGGGCCATATGAATGTACTGCTAGCAGAAGCCGATGTTCCATACGACCAACTGTATGAAATGGATGATGTTAACCCGCGTATGGAAAACTACGACGTGGTGATTGTTATTGGGGCTAACGATGTGGTGAACCCTGCCGCAAAAGAAATGAAAGGTAGCCCAATTTACGGTATGCCGGTTATTGAAGCGTATCGCGCTAAAACCGTATTTGTGCTTAAGCGCTCTGCTAATGCTGGTTTTGCAGGGGTAGATAACCCGCTCTTCTTTAAAGACAATACCCGTATGGTATTGGGCGATGCAAAAGAAACCATTAACAGCATCGTGAGAGAGTTTGGTGACGATTAAGGTATAAAATATCAGTGGCAGGTATAAAACTGCCTGCTACTGTTTCTATCCCAGTGATAGTTCTTATACCTAAGTTTTTGTTTCTTTGTGTTTTTATTATTTCCTATTAAATTCATCTATCAGCCTGCACCATTTTTTTCTGCTAAAAAGATGAGACATTTCTTGTACAACGACAATAATCACCTTTACCATTGCACATGCTACTTTTGTCGAGTTTTTTAAAGGGATTGCAGTTAGTCAGATGTCAAAACAGCATTATCACATTGAAGTGTTTCAAGATCTTATTTTGGTAACACTGCGCGGGCGCTGGAATATGAGCACTAATATTCAGTATCTAGCAGCACTAGGCGATACGCTCAACGCTAGAAGAGGTCGAGCCTTTGATATCATAGTAGATATGCGTACATGGGAAGTGCCAGACTCTGTGGCTTTTGCTCGAATGAAAGCCCCTATTCAACTCGATAGGCGCAATCAAAGAAGCGAAGTATGGTTTGAGGACGAGACAACAAATGCCGAACATATCGCCGCTAAGTTCTTTAGTGAGCAAAATTTCAAATTAATGCGTACCAAGAACACGGGCGCGTTCCTTAAAACTATAGACCCTATATTTGATGATGAAGCAAAAGCGCACATCATTGAGTGGGCTACACGCCATGATCTTGATGAGCAAGTCTGTCGATAAACAAAATTAGTCGAGACAATCGATATTTTACGTAGCGCCACACTATACGTTGTCTATAATACCGCCCTATTTCGCATTAATTTCTGAACAGCAGCGTTCAGCATAGTTTTTAAAAGGTGACTACATTGTCAGATTGGAGCATTGAAGAAGCAGAGCGCGTCTATGGCGTGTCTCAATGGGGTGGCGGCTATTTTCAAGTTGGTGAAAATGGTAACGTGCATGTGACTCCAGTTCCTGATGATCCCAGTATTCGCATCGATTTTAAATCGGTTGTTGAAGAGATTCGAAAAGAAGGGGTTCAATTCCCTGTAGTGGTTCGTTTTCACGACATCTTACGTTCTCAGGTCGCTAGTCTGAACAAAGCCTTTCGCAGCTCTATTGAAGAAGCTGAGTATAAAGGACTTTACCAAGGCGTGTATCCGGTAAAAGTAAACCAGATGCGTGAAGTGGTAGAAGAAATTGTAGAGGCGGGCGCACCTTTTAACTATGGTTTAGAGGCTGGCTCCAAAGCCGAGCTGCTTACCGTACTTGCCATGAACACCAACGAAGATTCTTTGACCATCCTAAACGGTTATAAAGACGACGAGTTTATGCGCCTAGCATTATTAGGTAGAAAGCTTGGTCGCAAAATAGTCGTTGTGGTTGAAAAGTACAGTGAACTACTGCTGTTAGTAAAAGTGTCTAAAGAACTGAACATAGACCCTATTATCGGCGTACGCGCTAAAATGACGGTGAAAGGCCGTGGTAAATGGGAAAGCTCTGGTGGCGAACGCGCTAAGTTTGGCCTTACCATTACCGAAATTATTAAAACTGCCCGTTATCTTGAAGAACAAGGTATGTCGCATTGCCTTAAATTATTGCATTTCCACATTGGTAGTCAGCTTACCGATATTCGTGCAGTAAAAGAGGCTATGACCGAAGGCGCGCGTATTTATGCCGATTTGCACAAGATGGGCTTCCCACTAGATTATGTTGATGTAGGTGGCGGATTAGGTATTGATTACGATGGTAGTAACTCTACTAACGAGTCTTCTCGTAACTACAGCATGCAAGAATACGTTGCCGATGTGGTTTACGGCATGAAAGAGATGTGCGACCTAGAAGGCGTACCGCATCCAAATTTAGTGAGTGAAAGTGGCCGAGCTATCACTGCACACCACAGTTGTGTAGTAACAGAGATAGTAGGCGAAATTAAGTCGAATGCGGCACAAATCGACACGTCTGAAAATGAGAACGAACACGTATTTTTGAAAAATATGCGTGAGTTGTCAGACGATTTCGAGAATCAAACCAATATGCACGAAGTGTATAACGATGCGTCGCAATATAAAGAACAAGCACTCGGTGCCTTTAAATTACGCGTATTGTCGTTGGAAGAATTGGCGAAAATTGAAACCCTTTACTGGGATATCATGGCGCGTTTGCAAGTATGGTATCGCAAAGAAGAATACGTACCTGAAGAACTGCAAGAGTTAGATTACAGCTTGTCTTCGCAATACTTGTGTAACTTCTCGGTATTTCAGTCGGCTGCGGATACATGGGCCATCGACCAACTGCTTCCCGTAGTGCCGCTTACGCGCATGAACGAAAAGCCTACGGTGAACTGCTCATTGGTTGATATTACCTGTGACAGTGACGGCAAAATTGATCAGTTTTCGATAGGCCGTGAAATTACTGATGTATTGCCGATGCACCCGCTTAAGAAAGATGAGCCTTATTATATTGGCTTGTTCTTAACTGGCGCATATCAAGATGTAATGGGTGACATGCACAACTTGTTTGGTCGCTTGAACGAAGTTCACATCTTTAGCTACGATGACGATCCAGAAGATTTTTACATTGAAGAAGTGGTGAAAGGCTCTTCAGTTGAAGATGTTCTCAACATTATGCAATACAACCCGCGGGCTATGGCATCTGATGTGAAACGTCTTATCGACAGACAAGTGTCAGGTGGGAAAATTAACCCGAAAGAAGGTGTTCGCTGGACCGATTTTTACGAAAATTGCTTAAGCGGTTATACCTACTTAAAGCCGTAATTTTGGCGGGTTAACGTAAGAACAAACACACGGTGGCGCTTAAAATTCGTATTCGTAATAGAAAACGGGTTTTAAGTGCCAGCCTATTCCTTAGCCTCAGCGTGTTTAAAATAACGCTTCCAAAACTCAGCCGTTGTGGAATTGATCATATTCGATTCGGCATTCATCAGCATCACATATCCGGTTTTATAATCGGGCGCAAACGCCACATCAGCACGATACCCTTTTACCCAGCCTCCATGGTAGTTAATGCGCTTGCCGTCAAAATCATAAACTCGCCAGCCTAGTCCGTAATGGGCGTCTTTTAGCATTTTTCGCCAACCTCTGCGCCTAGTTTCGCGCTGGGTTTTAACCCGTGGTGTGGTAACTTCCTCAATCATGTCAGGTGAGATCACTGTAGGGAATTCGCCCAGCAACGCTTGCAAGTAAATGGTCATATCAGTAATGCTTGCGTTTACACCTGCAGCGGGTGAAAAACGGTAGTAGTTACTTTCAACTGCACCTTCACGCCATCGGTCTCTGGCAATAGCAATATGTGGGCGAGCCCAAGACGCAGAAGCAAGCAATCCGCCTTTTCCTACGCTAGCGGTATCCATGCCCAGTGGCGTAAACAACTGAGTTTGAATTTCCCGAGAATAAGACGAATAGTTGTTGGTAAGGTAATATTCAAGCGCACCAAAAAGTGCATTTTGATAGGTGTAGCATTCGCCGGGCACGCACAAGGGCTCGAGTTTACTCAATGAGGTTAACACCCGCTGCAGAGAATAATCAGCTTCAATTAAGTTGTCGTAGGCATTGGGCATAAAGCCACTCGATTGCCCCACAATATGCTGAAGCTGCAATGTTTCCATACCGTCCACATTGAAAGGAATATCAGGCAATAGGGTGGAAATGGGGGTATCCCAACGTAAGCGTTGTTGCTCAACAAGTTTGGCAGAGAGTAGTGCAGTGAAAGTTTTTGATACCGAAGCTAGGCGAAAGACCGTGTCTTCAGTAATGCGCTTTCCACCTTTATGCGTTCTGCCATAAACATACACTTGTGGCGCCTTGCCTTGCTCGTAATAAACAAAGGTATAGCCGGGCACATTATATTTTGCGGCCTCGCGCTGCACATAGTTGGCATAATCAGAAAGCCAATCGGCGCTTAAAGCGGGAAGTGTCACGAGAAGCGTGAAAAAGAATAGGCTAATTCTAATCAGGCGCGTTACTAAATTGCGCGTGGTTTGCAACATGAATTGGGCTCAGTAAGGGCGCACCCCAAAGGTGGCGGGCACTATTATTCTTACGCCATTATGCGGTTGCTAGTGGCGATTATCAACTCTACTGAAATTTTACTGTCAGTTCCGATTTTGTCGCACCCTTGTAAGGGGAACAGGATACAATTCAATCTTAATAGCGCAGTAACTGTTTAAACCCGCACATTAACCCGAGCCATAGTATGAACACTGACATAAAAGATTCAGCGCATGTAGACAATGAGCATCACGATACTTACGCTAAAGCTAGGGTAAGTAGAGATGCCCGCTTTGATGGCCGTTTCTTTGTGGCGGTGAAAACCACGGGCATTTTCTGTCGGCCAATTTGCCCTGCGAAATTGCCAGATGAAAAGAACGTGGCTTACTATAACCACGCTGCTAAAGCCATGAGCGATGGCTTTCGTCCCTGTTTACGATGCAGGCCCGACAGCGCACCGTCTTCTTTTGCGTGGTTAGGGGTAGGCACAACGGTAACAAGAGCGCTAACGCTATTAAGTGATATACCCGTGCAGTCTATCTCCACCATTTCAAGCCGGTTGGGTATTAGTGAGCGTTACTTAAATAAACTCATGGTGTCGCATACGGGGTTGTCGCCCAAACAATATCAAGATTTACAAAGGGTGCTGTTTGCTAAGCAGCTACTACAGCAATCCACCATGAAGCTTACTGACATCGCGTTTAGCGCCGGATATGCTTCTACAAGGCAGCTTCAGCGAGCAGTGCAAACCTATTGCAAAAAAACGCCTACCGAATTACGAAGCAAACGCCATACTGCTTTGCCTGAAATATCTCTTAGGTTGCACTTCAGGCCACCTTATCACTGGCAGCAAGTACGTGAATTTCTCGCTTTGCGCGCTATTCGTGGCGTAGAAAAGGTGTCTGAAGATACTTACTGCCGTTATATCAGCGTAAAGGGTGAATTGGGGTTTATTAGCGCAACTTTTAACGAGAGCGCAAATGGCTTCGATGTAAAAATGCGTCTGCCAAATTTGGCTTACGTGTATAAAACGGTTGAACAAATCAAGCAGCTGCTCGATTTACATGCAGCCCCAGAGTTAATAGAAAAATCGCTATTAGCAGCGGGCTTGCCTGATAACCTTCTTACTAAAGGGTTGCGGCTTCCTGGTACATGGACTGTATTTGAAAGTGGGTGCAGAGCGATTGTTGGGCAGCAAGTCAGTGTGAAAGCCGCGATTAATCAGGCTGGGCTGCTTGCACAGCATTTAGGGTCGGTAGTCACCGGTGAACCCGTCGAGCAAAACCAACATTATTGTTTTCCTGAACCCGAAGCGGTTGCCAATAGTGAGTTAACTTTTTTGCGCATGCCTAATGCCCGTAAGCTTGCGCTTCGTGATTTTGCGGCGTTGTGTTGTAACGGTAACCAGCCTACTCATGATGAAATATTGTCAATCAAAGGGGTTGGTCAATGGACCTTAGATTACCTTAAGATGCGAGGTGAACGTAACCCTGATGTGTACTTGGCTGGCGACCTTATTGTAAGAAAAATGGCCGAGAAATATCCGGTGTTGCCGCAAAAGGCGGCGCCATGGCAAAGTTACTTAACACTACAGTTGTGGCAGTTAAGTAATAGTTAACGCGTTGTTGGGTATAAATCTATCAGTAGGAAAAAGTCATGACAGTATGCAAAAGCTATCTTGATTCACCACAAGGGCTTATTGAAATAGCGGCGACTAGCAAAGGAATTAGTGCGATTGCCTTTGTAGATAGCGTTAATGGTAACGTTGACGGTGGCACTACCAGTAATGATTTCACTGAAGCGGCCAAAGTGCAGCTAGCAGATTATTTTAATGGAAGCCTCACCCAATTCGACTTACCCTTTGATGCTAAAGGCACTGCGTTTCAGCAAGGGGTATGGAAGGCGCTATGTGATATACCCTATGGTGAAACCGCCAGTTATGCAGATATTGCCAATAAGCTAAATAATCCTAAAGCAGTTCGTGCCGTGGGCATGGCCAACGGGCGCAACCCTATAGCGATAGTGGTACCCTGTCACCGGGTTATTGGAAGCAATAAAACCCTAACGGGGTACGCAGGTGGGCTTGAACGCAAGCAATACTTATTAAAATTAGAAGGAGCGCAAGGCGTATTATGGGCTTAAGAGATATTGCTGCACTGTTATTGTTAGCGTCTATTTGGGGCGGTTCATTTATCTTTATGCGTGTGGCGGCGCCTGAGTTTGGTATTTATGTATTGGTTGCCATTCGTACCGTACTGGCTACCAGTGTGTTACTGCCTATTTTGATGATGACCGGTGGCGTGAGCCAAATTTTCAAGCATTGGTTTCCCATTGCTCTGGTAGGGCTAGCGAATACGGCCGTGCCCTTCGTGTTGTTCAACTACAGTAGTTTGCATTTAGAAGCTGGGGTTAATGCCATTTTAAACGCTACTGCGCCAATGTTTGGCGCGCTGGTAGCGTGGTTATGGCTGGGCGATAAACTTACTCCTACTGCAATAGCAGGCTTAGCGCTCGGGTTTTTAGGGGTAACGGTCATTAGCCAGCAAAAGCTAGGGGAAGGTGATATTAGCTTTGTGCCTATTCTAACCGCTTTACTTGCTACTACCTGCTACGGCATTGCGGCCAGCATGATGAAACGATGGTTGCAAGGCGTGCGGCCTTTAGTGGTGGCGACAGGAAGCCAAGCGATGGCATCTATTATGTTAGCGCCGTTCGCGTTAAGTACATTACCAGCTACGATGCCAAGTGCTAATGCATGGCTAAATGCTGTAGCGCTGGCCATTCTAGGTACCGCTATTGCTTACATTCTGTATTTCAAATTGATTGCCAATGTGGGCCCAGCAAAAGCGATTTCTGTGGCTTACATGGTGCCGCTATTTGGCATTATTTGGGGGGTATTATTTTTGCAAGAACACTTGTCGTTACAAACCATTATTGGTGGGGTAATGATATTAACGGGTGTGGCACTCACCACTGGTGTGATAGGCATAATAAAACGTAGCAGGGCAGCCAAAACGGCATAGGCAATTTGTTTGCCCAGTTAAGAAGAGCGTTAGCATCACCTCAGTATACCAAATACAGCTTAATACAATTAAGTGCAGCTATTACATGTGGTGATGCTAAGCGTTATATATTGAAACTTGTACGTTAAATTTCAAACCAAAATTTAGCAGCTTACCTATTCGATAAGCTGCATACGCACTAAATTGTGACCATCTCTTTTCGCCTGATACAACGCATCTTCTGCATGGGCGGTAACTTCATTCATGCTACGAGTGGTAGCAGTGAACGATACACCCAGAGAGGCGGTTAATTGAAGTTGCGGCGACTCACTTAGCGGCGTTAATGTGGCAATGCCATGACGCAAGTTTTGTGCAGTATCGAAGGCTTCATGCGGGCCTGTTTGAGGCAGTAACACAATAAACTCTTCACTGCTCCAACGACCTAGCACATCTTGCTCACGTAAGTGGTCAGAAAGATACGCCACAACCTTATCTAACACATCATCGCCCGCATTTCGGCCATGGGCATCAATAATGTGCCCAAAGTCGTCTACGCTGATTAAAATCACGCTAATAGAGCGCTGCTCTTTTAACAGCGATTGATAGATAAGCTCTAGGTTGGTGCGGTCGGGCAAACGATTAGCATGGCGCACAATTAAGTCGGGCTGCATGTCTCGTCTGAAATAATAAAGTAAGTTATAAATAAGCAAAAAGAGTGAGAAAACAACCACTAACAATGTTACTACACTGAAAATGAAGGCTTGCGATATTTCGGTCTGCCTATCTTCTAAAGGACTTAGTAAAAATACCGTCCATCCGAACTGGTTTAATTTAACTTCGGCAATCAAAAAGTCTTTTTGATCGATAGTCACTAACTTGTTATTAAGGGCTTGCTCGTCTTGCACCGTAATCGGAAGGCTGGCATACCAAGGTAGCTCTGAAAGGTTGGTGAAATCAGAGTACGAGGCTACAAGAGAAGGATCGGAAGACAGCATGATGTCTCCCTTTTCATCGACAAAAAGAAAGTCGTAGCCGTACTGCTCTTTGTAAGAATCGAAGACATTAATGAAGCTGCGCAAGCTTTTACCTATGCCAAAGAAGCCCAGAAACCGGCCATCGTCATCAAAGACCTTAAGGTCGATATAAAAATGGGTGTCTTCCCATTTACCAATATCTGCCACTGCATCCTGAGGTCCATCACGGTACTTAAAATACCAACTGACTTCGCCTTCAATTAAATCGATGGTGGTACCATCGGAATTATATTGTCGTTTGGCGCTTTCGCTGGCAATAAAGAAGGATAAACCAAACTCTCTTTCAAGACGGTTTAGGGTGTTAAATATCGCGGCCTCGTCAACCTCATCACCTTCCATTAGGGTGACTAATTCAGTGGAATGCCCTAATGCTTCAGACGTATGAAGTGGCTTTAATAACTGCTCGACAATAAGAGACACCGCTGGCGATAGTGATTGTTGCTGCGCTCTGCTTTGTTCCGCTACAATCTTAGAAATACTAAAATGTACTAGGGTAACAATCGCTAAAACCACGACCGCAAACAGCACCAATATACTTCGGTGAAGTGTTCGAAAAGTATTCACTGACTACGCAAGCTCCTTTGCTGCTACTATCCAATTCAGTTGAAAGGTAAAGTATACCCGTTGATTTAATGAACTGCTAGGTTGTTCAACGTAGATCTAGACTTAAGAATAACCCTTAAAAAATCAATCGCTGACATATAATCACGGCTTAGATACACTAAGCGCAAAATTCGTCTTCTAGATTTACGTAAAGGAATAGCATGGCATTTTCAGTGGTAGTTTTAGCCGCGGGTAAAGGCACACGCATGAAGTCTTCGTTACCAAAAGTACTTCACAAAGTGGGCGGAGTGCCCATGGTGCAACGTATTATCAACACCGTTCAAGCCTTAGAGGCTGATAGTATCCATTTAGTTTATGGTCATGGAGGCGACAAGCTAAAGGCTACACTAACGGGCGAAAACTTAAACTGGTGTTTGCAAGAAGAGCAGTTAGGCACTGGTCATGCGGTGCAGCAAGCCGCGCCTCACATTAACGATGATGAAGATGTGCTTGTGCTAGTTGGCGATGCCCCTCTTATACGTCAAGAAACCTTGGCTCAACTAAAAGCCGTAAAAGCCGAGTGTGATCTAGCCCTGCTAACCGTTGAATTAGACGACCCAACAGGTATGGGTCGAATTATTCGTCAAGACGACAACATTACCGCCATTGTTGAGCACAAAGATGCCACCGATGCGCAAAAGCAAATTTGTGAAATCAATACGGGCATGATGATGATGGCCGGAAGCGATTTAAAACGTTGGTTGGGCGCGTTAAGCAATAGCAACGCACAAGGTGAATATTACCTTACTGATGTCATTGAAATGGCAGCTAATGAAGGCAAGCGTATTCAATCAGCACAACCCCAAGAAGTGGTTGAGGTTGAAGGCGTAAATAACCGCATTCAATTAGCACATCTAGAACGCGCATTACAACTTCGCCAAGCGAACGAATTAATGACCAATGGCGTGGCATTGGCCGACCCTCTGCGTTTTGATTTAAGAGGCACGCTAACCACAGGGCAGGACGTGACCATTGATATTAATGCGGTGGTAGAGGGTAACGTTATTTTAGGTAATAACGTGACGATCGGGCCAAACTGCGTTTTGAAAAATTGTGAAATTGCAGACAACGCAGTCATTGAGGCAAATTCTATTATCGAAGAAGCCATCGTAGGTGAAAGCTGCACGGTAGGGCCATTTGGCCGCTTGCGCCCTGGCGCTGTTATGCATGCAAAATCTAAAGTGGGTAACTTCGTGGAAATGAAGAAAACCGTGCTAGGTGAAGGTGCGAAGGTTAATCACCTTACTTACCTAGGTGATGCGGAAGTGGGCGCTAATGCCAATATTGGTGCTGGCACTATTACTTGTAACTATGACGGCGTGAATAAATCTAAAACCGTTATAGGTCAGAATGCCTTCGTGGGCTCTAATTCTTCGTTAGTGGCTCCCGTAACGATTGGTGACAATGCCACGGTAGGTGCTGGCTCAGTCATTACCACCGAAGTAGAGAGTGCGGCATTAGCAGTAGCACGAGGCAAGCAGCGTAATATCGCGAACTGGCCCCGCCCGACTAAAAAATAGCGAGTATGCAATAGCTTTAGGGCTTTTTACCACTTAATGGAAGGACAACTAAGGTTGTCCTTTTTTGTGCCCACTTGTTTCTACCCTCGTTCGCCTCTTTATAAAAGTTGTGCAAAAAACTTGCGAAATAAAGTCGAATAGCTTACATTTCTTTCACTTTGTAAATCATAACTTTCGTTTTGAAAGTTATGATTTAGGGATGCTGTAGAAAAAGCACTGTGCTTTTCGTCATATCGGGGTTGAGTTTGAAAACGAGTCGTTCTGTAGATCAGCGCCGCGCTGGCATTATTAAATGGGTAAATACTCACGGCTACGCGCAAGTTGAATTCCTCGCGGCCCAGTTCAGCACATCTGAAGTGACCATCCGAAAAGATTTAGCCGCCTTGGCAGACCAAAAAAAGCTTATTCGCCAATTTGGCGGTGCCGCGCCATTGCCTGCTTCTCAAGGCGAAACCAATGTAGTGAATTTACCTTCATCGATAAAACAGAATATAGGTAAGCTTGCTGCTAGTCGCATTCAACAAGGCTCAAAAATAGTATTAGATTGCGGCAGTACTATCGCAGCGCTTTTACCTTGCCTTCGTGACATACCCAATCTGGTAGTGATGACCAATGCCTTAGATGCAGCGAGTCAGCTGACCAAAAGCAATAACGAACCCACTATATTAATGACAGGTGGTACCTGGGACTCGGCATCTCGTTCATTCCAAGGTGCAATGGCCGAACAATTAGTCTCGGCATATAGTTTTGATATGGCGTTTATTGGCGCGGCGGGTATTGATGTAAGTCGCGGAACGACTACCTTTAATGAATTAACAGGGCTTACTCGCGCCATGGCACGTGCTGCCCATGAGGTTGTTGTAATGGCAACGTCAAATAAGCTTTCGAACAAAATGCCCAATTTAGAATTGGGCTGGGAAAATATTTCTACGCTGGTGACTGATAATGGCATTAGCGACAAAGATATAAATCTAATTGAACAACAAGGCGTAACGGTGCTGGTCGCTGCGCAAAACGGAGAGTAATTATGTGTGGAATTGTCGGTGCTGTTGGCGAGCGTAACGTTGTTGAAATTCTATTAGAAGGCTTAAAGCGACTTGAATATCGTGGTTACGACTCTTCAGGCGTGGCCTTGTTGCAGCAAGACGGCACACTAAATCGCATAAGAAGTACCGGCAAGGTACAAGAGCTCGTCGATATTATTGCTAACGATGAAGCGTTAGGGACTACCGGTATTGCACATACTCGCTGGGCTACCCATGGCGGTGTTACTGTAGCCAATGCCCACCCTCATTTCTCTAGCGACCGCGTTGCAGTAGTGCACAACGGTATTATTGAAAACTACCAAACGCTACGCGAACAGCTTTCAGCAAAAGGCTATGTGTTTAGCAGCGACACTGATACCGAAACTATTGCACATACCGTTCACGAAGCGCTAGATGTTGGCAAAGACCTATTGGCAGCAGTACAGAGTTCAGTAAAAACCTTCCATGGCGCGTACGGCACTGTAGTTATCGATAAAGAAGATGCAGGCCGTATGGTCGTAGCGCGCTCTGGTAGCCCGCTAGTAATTGGTTTAGGGCTAGGCGAAAACTTTGTTGCGTCTGATCAAATGGCACTGTTACCCGTTACACGCCGTTTTATCTTTTTAGAAGAGGGCGATGTTGCCGATATTACTCGCCGCACCATTGCTATTTATGACAAAGACGGTAATGCCGTTGAACGTGAAATTATAGAGTCGAACGTTGAACACGACGCCGGCGACAAAGGCGCCTATCGCCACTATATGCTCAAAGAAATTCACGAGCAGCCAGTAGTGGTGCGTAACACACTAAAAGACAGACTAACCGAAAATGGATTAGCGGCAGATGTGTTTGGAAACGGTGCCGATGATATTTTTAGTAAAATTAAACATGTGCAAATTGTAGCCTGTGGTACCAGCTATCATTCCGGTATGACCGCCCGCTACTGGTTAGAACAATACGCCAATGTGTCGTGTAATATCGAAATTGCCTCTGAGTTTCGTTACCGCAAATCGGTAGTACACCCAAATAGCCTGCTTATTACTATTTCACAGTCGGGCGAAACAGCCGATACTTTAGCGGCACTACGTTTAGCCAAAGAAATTGGGTATAGCGCAAGTTTAGCTATTTGTAACGTACCAGGCTCATCGCTAGTGCGCGAATCAGATTTAGCCTTTATGACCCGTGCAGGCGCCGAAATTGGTGTGGCATCAACCAAAGCCTTCACTACCCAGTTAACTGCATTCTTAATGCTAACCCTAGCGTTAGGTGAGAAAAACGGTATGGCTGAAAGTGACAAGCAAGATATTATTAGTGCACTTCAAAGCTTGCCAGCTAAATTAGAAGAAACCCTTACCATTACCCAAGGTATTGAAGATTTAGCCGAAGAATTTGCCGATAAACAACACAGCTTATTCTTAGGCCGTGGCGATCAATACCCTATTGCCATGGAAGGCGCGCTTAAGCTAAAAGAGATTTCGTATATTCACGCAGAAGCCTATGCTTCAGGTGAATTAAAGCATGGGCCATTGGCACTTATCGATGATGAAATGCCGGTTATTGTGGTTGCGCCTAATAACGAATTGCTAGAAAAGCTTAAATCGAATGTGGAAGAAGTACGCGCTCGTGGTGGCATCATGTATGTGTTCGCTGATAAAGACGCCGCGTTCAAAGGTGATGACACCATGCGTGTAATCAACGTGCCACACTGTGAAGCGCCTATTGCCCCTATCATCTATACCTTGCCGCTACAATTATTGTCGTACTACGTAGCCTTAATTAAAGGTACTGATGTTGACCAACCTCGTAACTTGGCGAAGTCGGTTACTGTGGAGTAGTTCTCTATAAGCGGCTGAGGAGTCTCTTTTGTTGTACCATATTTTAGGTACCGTGAGCGCAGTCGCTTTTTTGCTGACGTGGTACGGGTTAGCAAAGCAAATCGCTAATATAGAGGCGCTTCGCAAAAGTCATCAGAGAGCTACCCAAAGCTTGTCGGTAAACCAGTTTGCCTCAAGCTTTTTTGCGTTTTATGCCAATTTTATTTTCGGTATTGCGATAGAGCCGCTTAGTCATTATCTCGTGTGGACTCGCTTTGGTGCGCTTCTTCTGATATTGGCAATCCTTTATCAGGTTTGGCGAGACAGGCGGTCAATCTCAACTGGTTTTATAGTCAGTTTGTGTGCCGTTGCTTTGGTGATAGGGCTCTGTTCTATAGGCTTTCGTCCTTACCCCAATCTGGCCAAACTCGGGGCTAACAGCTTAATGTTGGTAGTAACAGTGCTACTTGTGCAGGGCACACTACACCAAATAATGGTGTTAAGACGCAGTCGGGTTATCGGCGCGCTGTCGCCAACCTTATTTCGCAGTATTCTAATTAAAGATGTCACTACACTCGCGTTCGCATTTACGATGCCTATTGCCATCGCTTGGCCCCTTATTCTTCTTAATGGGGCCAGCGTACTCACTCGCGGTAGCTTGCTCATTCAAATGAAAAGAATAAAAAATGTTCGAAGCACCGTTTAACGTGTGCAGCTGTCCACTTCCACTAAACTTCTAAACTAACAAGAACGCTGCCAGCTTAAAGTAGGAAGCTAAAACGGTCAGAATAAGAGCAAGTTCTGGTATATAGCACTAAACTAGACAATGACGATTACGCACCGTTAGGATGAGTTGTATAAGTTCGTGTTACCTCTAGATCTAGATATCTCTAACTATCAATAATGGATTTTTCTTGAAGGAGCCCAAATGAAAAAAGCTATCATGCTATTCACTTTGTTGTTTAGTGCTGTAGTTACAACGGCTGAGGCCCAATCAGTTCCTAGGACCGATATTTTTGTCGCGGATCTGTCAGTTCAAAATGGGCAGCTCAAGTTAGGGGAGCTCAAAAATATCACCAGCCGTAAGGGATATGATAATCAACCTTATTTTGTGGATGATAATCAAAGCTTGCTATATACCTCTGAAATAGGCGAGCAAACCGATATTTTAAGGTACAACCTTAAAACCCAAGAAATTGAAAATTTAAGTAACAGCCCTGAAAACGAATATTCTCCCACTCCGATGGAAAATGGTACGGAGTATTCTGTGATATACGCTGTTGATGGTAAACAAGAATTGTGGGCGTATCAGTTGAACGGCGAACAAAGGCGGCCTTTATACTCTGGTGAAGCATTGATTGGCTATCACGCTTGGGTTGACGATAAACAGGTGCTGGTAACTGTTCTAAAAGGTAAGGGTATGAATTTACAAACCTTCGAGTCGGAAAAAGAGCAATTAACCGAGGTTTACCCACTTACTGGCCCGAGCTTGTATAGAATACCGGGAAGTCAAAATATGAGCTTCAATACGCTTATAGATGATAAGCACTGGTTGATGCAATTGGATACCCAGACTGGAAAGGTGCAAAAGCTAGTGGAACTGCCTAGAGAAGCACTTTATTACACCTGGACAAGCGATGGCAAAGTCATTGTCGCGAGTGAATTGCAACTCTGGTTCTGGAATAGCCAAGCAAAAAAATCTACGCTTAGCGCTTTTGCGAAAATTGGGGCTTCCTGCCCTAGCGGAGCCAGCCGTTTAGCAGTAAATACGCAGCAAACAAAGTTGGCTTTGGTCTGTGATGGTGAGAGCTTTTGAGCCGTTAGAAATAATTGGGTCGCAGTTATTTAAACCTAAAATCGCTCTAACCTTTTTAACCCCAATCTTTATTAACCGGGTTTTCTAGCCAAGAAAATGGTGTGCTTACTTCCTTTACCCTTGCGTGCTCTGGCAATACGAGTGCTCACTACGTAGCCGGCATTTTTTAAGCGTACTGAAAACAAGTAATCGGGCCCAGCAGACCATATGGCTAGCATGCCATTGGGTTTTAGCACTTCATAAATATCTTCTAAACCATCGATTGAATAAATCCAATTATTGTCAGAATGGGTTAACCCTTCAGGGCCATTGTCTACATCAAGTAATATGGCGTCGTAGGTGGGTGTTTTAGTATTTAAAAGGTGTTTTACATCACCTACTTTAACATTCGTTCTAGGGTCTTGAAGTGGGTTTTTAGCGCAGTTACCCAGTGGGCCTTTGTTCCATTCAACCACCTCAGGAATTAATTCGGCTACGGTGACTTGCGAACTAGGTGTCACTGCTTTTAGCGCCGCTGCAAGGGTGTATCCCATCCCTAAACCGCCTACCAAAACGTGTGCGTTAGGTGTGGATTTAAGGTGTTCGCAGCCCATTTGTGACAGTTCTTTTTCTGAGTTGTATACACGGCTATTCATCAACTCGCCACGAATACCGGATAGACGAATACTGAACTCTTCATCTCGCTGAGAAAACGTTAATTCACCACCGTTATTTGGAATTTGAGCTGTACCTAATTTAACCCATGGAACCATGTGAAGGCTTTTCCTTTTGACCGCAATTTTTTGCTTGAACTGAATCTAGGCGCGCAGAATAGCACATTTGCCGAGCATTGATGGAGTTAGCGCCTTTAAAGGCGCAAAGTGAAAATTGAGTAAATAGGGTCAGTGTTAATTAACCTTGAAAGTACACTGACCCCATATTTATTCTATCGCCTTTTATCGGCGATACATCGCGGGTTCACCCTTTTTAGGGGTGCTGTTTTTGATAAACTCACGTAAGTCTTGATTAGACTGTTTTAAATCGTCTCGTCGCAAGTACATCATATGCCCGCTTCTATAGCCTTTAAAGCTTAAACGGTCTTGCATAATGCCGCTTTGATCAAGCTGCCACATAGTATATTTGGCATCAAAATAGTTGGTGGCGCCGTCGTAGTAACCTGCTTGAATCATCACATTCAAGTATGGGTTTTGTGCCATGGCAAGTCGCAGGTTTTCGCCAGATTTATTGCCACTTCTGTCCCACGGGTGAACATCGCCAAACATATTGTATTTGGTGTCAGTTTTGTAATTTAACTCTTCTCGCAAGTAGTAATTAATGGCGGGAGTAAACGAATGTAGCCAAGAAGTCAGCTCTGCCCAGTAATCTGGCCTGTCGCCGGTTTGCTTGGCATCTATACCTAAATAGCGGCTATCTAAACGGCCGAGTGTTTTACCTTCATCACGCAGTAACGACTTCCAAAAATAGGCGGTGCTGACATCAAGGTTGTTTTGTGAAATGGCGTCTTGTGATAAGCCTGAATAACGTGCCATTTTCGCAAGCACGTTTCGTTTTTCCTCAGCACCGATAAAGCCACCTTTCGCCAGCGCTGGAATAAGCGTGTTGATGGTGAAATCTTCTACTTCAGGAAGCAGTTCGGTTAAGTCTTTATTTTGAAGTTCAGGATCTAACTTTTTGTGATACCAAGCAGTAGCGGCAAAATACGGTAGGCGATTCGCGGCTTTTACTGGGCCATTGCGTTCAATACCAATATCGGTAGGCGAAACCAATATCACACCATTTAAATACATCCACTGGCGGTTTTGTAATTCAAGGGCTAAACCCGATACCCGAGTAGTACCATAGCTCTCACCAATGAGGTATTTAGGCGAACGCCAGCGATTATGGCGAGTAACAAAGGTATTTACCCAATCTGCAAGGTAGCTGATATCAGCGTTGACGCCAAAAAACATGCTCTTCTGTGCATCCTTTGACGGTATTTCACCTGCTTCATTCTTAAGTACGCGGCTGTAACCAGTATTAACGGGGTTAACAAATACGATGTCGGCCACATCTAATATTGAATACGGGTTGGTTTGCACACCGTAAGGCTGTACTGGGTAGCCTTCATCATCAATATTTAAAATTCGAGGGCCAGTATACGCCACGTGCATCCATACTGATGCTGAACCCGGACCACCGTTAAAAGAGATGACAAGCGGGCGAGACCCATTGTCTTTTATATCGGTGCGCTGATAGTAGGTGTAAAACAAGGTCGCGACCGCGTCATCCTTGCTATTCCACACCGGTTGCGTGCCTGTTGTAGCGCTGTATTTCACGCGCTTACCTAATATTTTAGTGTCATGCTCGGTTACTACACTACTATCGATATCGATAGTGCGTTTATGTGTTCCTTCTGCTGCATTAGCGGTAATAGCGAACAATGCCACTAAAACTAACCACATAGCTTTGTTTTTTATTATTGAATTTATTGAGTTCATCGCGTTTTCTTTTCGTTGTTATTCATTTAATAAATGCCACGTACCTCACTATACCTTGCCGCAGAGGTATAGTGATATTTGCACGACAAAATAGCCAATATTTCCGACTTATACCTATGTGCCTTCCAGCTGAATAGAAAGTGATGGCATAAGCGAGTGTAGCTAGGAAATGCGCGAAATCCTAAATGCTCGTGCTACGAAATTCAGCAGTACACTGAGCGATAAGCTAATTTGCATACCTCATTAATGTGATGTTATAACATACGTGATGCGAGTTGATAAATAGTAAGGCTCTATTAAATGCGCCTCCTGAGATAAACGATGATGTAGATCGTGCGCAATACGAGGAGGATTCGCGTATCGGTTTGTGAAGACGTTAAATAAGTCAATGAAGGAAAAGAGCGCCATTTTCAACGAGAGCGAAAGTAATTTAAAAGGCCATTTGGGGATGGCCTTTGTTTATTTTAAAAGCGCTAAGCGTTAGTGTTCACACGTTATGTAGATCATAATTTATAAAAAGGTAGATTCATGAAAAAGCCCCATATAGCCATCTCTTTACTCTTTTTTTCTAGTGTAGGATTTGCAGTAAATGCACAGCAGCATGTACACGGGCAAGGCGAGCTTTTAGTTTCTCAAGAGGGGAGCATGCTTCATCTTCAGCTTGTATTACCTGCGGCAGATGCCCTTGGCTTTGAGCACGAGCCTGAAACGACCGAGCAACTAAATAGTCAAAATTTGCTTTCCGAACGTTTCACATTAAATACCAACGTGATTGATGTCGAAGGTAAATGCGAGTTAGTGGGTGTTGAGCACACATTAGAAGCGCATGATGACCATAATAAGAGCGACCATGAAGATGCTCACGAAGCGCACTCGGGTGATCACGACGAGGCGCACAAGAACGAGCATGCTTTGCACCAGGAACATGACGAGGATGAAGGGCACGAAGAAGAAAATCATCAAAATATTGAAGTTGAATATCAATTTCACTGTGATGATGCGGTGTCTGGCATTACCGTTACCCTATTTGAATCGATGCCATCGCTAAGTGCTATCCAAGCTCAGTGGATCACTGAACGTGGACAAGGTCTTTCTGAGTTATCTGCCGGTCAGCCAACGTTACGCTGGTAAGCTAAAAATCTGGTAGGTTAAAAATAAGGAACCATACTGAATGAATTTTCAAAAAATAAGCGATAAAGCTGCCATAGCACTGTCTATGCTATGCGTGGTGCACTGCTTATTATTTCCTGTTTTATTACTTCTTCTCCCGCCGCTAGCGGGCATATTAGCTTTAGATGACGAGTTGTTTCATAAAACGTTGCTGTTTTTCGTAGTGCCCATCAGTGTTATTGCACTCATGATGGGCTATCTTTACCACCGAAATCACACCATGCTTTTGGTGGGTGGTGTAGGGCTATCATTGCTTATTTTAGCCGCAGTGTTAGGGCACGATGTGTTGGGCGAATACGGTGAAGTGGTGTTAACGGTAATAGGGTCTAGCTTTATTGCATTTAGCCATATTCGAAACCTAAGACTACGCCGCCAAACAGATAATGAAACCGATTACCCGCACATCATTACACATAAATAACGGCGTCCAGGAAGGGTGTGTATGACATCAGGCAAGCTTGAAAAGTTAAGTGCTATTCCAACCAATATTATCAGTGGTTTTTTAGGCGTAGGGAAAACAAGCGCCATTTTATCCTTACTAGAGGCTAAGCCAGAGCATGAGCGGTGGGCTGTTTTAGTTAATGAGTTTGGTGAAATTGGTATTGATGGTGGCTTTTTTGAGGGCGTACATTCCGAACAAAGCGGTGTGTTTGTGCGTGAAGTACCCGGCGGCTGTATGTGCTGTGCTTCAGGGTTGTCTATGCAAATTGCGCTTAATCAGTTACTTGCACGCGCTCGACCCCATCGTTTACTCATAGAGCCTACGGGGCTAGGGCACCCAAGGGAAGTCTTAGAAGTGTTGTCAGCCGATCATTATCAAGAGGTGCTCAATATTCAAAAGAATATCACCTTGGTAGATGCCCGAAAGCTCACAGATATACGCTATACACTTCATGAGACTTTCAACCAGCAAATTGATGTTGCGGATATTGTCGTAGGTAACAAAGAAGATTTATACCAAGATGAATCTAAACAGCTGCTCATTGATTACGTTGCTAACCGCCGCTATCCCATGCCGGATATTGTTTTTGCACAGCATGGGAAGTTAGCGCCATCGTTGCTAGAGGGGGCTTCTGATGTGGTTAAAGCAATGAAGCAACCTATACCTCGTCATTCTCATGGTGATGAATATCACACCCATGTAAACACTGGTAGCGCTCAACACGATCATCAAGATCATCACGACCATAAGCACAATCAAGCTAGTAATATTAACGAAGCGCCCCTACCTGAAACCGGCTTTGTTAAAATTGAAAATAGTGGAGAAGGCTTTCAAAGTATGGGGTGGCGTTTTTCACCTTATATTGTCTTTAACCGAAACGCGTTACATGAATGGTTAGGCAAGCTGAAGGTGGAAAGGTTTAAAGCAATAATGATCACCCATGAAGGTATTTTTAGCTACAACATTGTAGACGATGCAATATCAGAAAAAGAATTGGATGATTGTTTAGAAAGCCGCATAGAAGTAATTATTAATGAATTGGATGCTTGTGAAGCAGATACTTCCAAATCGAACGCCGGTGACATTAGCGAGCTGTGGGAGCAGCAATTAGTTGCATGTCAGCTAGATGAAAACTAAATGCACTCTGCAATAAATGTTTACGAAATACTCACTAAATTCCCTTTAAATGCTTAGGAGAATAGCTAACGCAAACCTGTCAGCGTTTGTGAAAAATAGCATCTATTGTTCTTGATAAACCTAGTGAGCTCGAAAGTCATCAGGCTGACCATGGTAAGCCTCAATGTCGTGCACGTTAAGGATATACGCTGAGGTTCCAAGGGGGTCTTCAAACATACCCTGTTCTAAAATACCCGTTAACGTAAATGCATCGGCTAAATTGTGATGGGCAAATCCATCGGGCAGTTGTACAAAAATAATTTGATTGGGTGGTGGAGGGGGAAAGTGAATACAAGCGCCGTAGTAAGGCACCACGAAAAAGCTTTGTAGTGTGCGATCTTCATTCACTTCTATCGGTACAATAAAGCCGGAAATAGAAATCGCTTTGCCTAAAATGGTGTGTACTATATTGGTTGAGTGAAGGGCTGAAATGTAATTTTCATCGCTACTGGCTTGAATAGATAATAGCAATTGATTCGTTATAGACTGAACGGTGCCGATTTGGGTAGGCGATAAGTCACTTGTGTCGTTCCCTGATTGATATCGACGTAAGGTGGCTTCTTCTTGTTCTGGCAGTAAGTCTTGCCAACCTAAGCGCACTACACTTTTTTGTTCAACTTCTTGGCTGAATAAGGCCTGTAACTCAGGGTTGCTGGTCTGATAAAGTGCTTCGCTAGTGTATAACTGATGTTTTATGCTGGGCCAATATAGTTGAACTAGCCTGGCGAATACACTGCCAGCCACTAAGAAAACGAAAAGAAGTAGTACTATCTTCAATGGTTTGCGCTTAGCGTTAACTGCAGCCAGCTCGTTTTCTTTAGCAGCGACTTTACTCACTCCTTTATCCACTTTTTATGCTGAGCGTAGTTCAATTTTCTGACTCAGTGAAAAAGGCTTCCCATCACTTAATCCATTTATTTGGATAGAGATGTGCGATTGGCCTGGGCGCTTTACCGTAAACGTTAAGTTATAAACGCCAGAGTCTTGTTCCAGTAACACAGCGCTATCTCCCACTATTTCTACGCCATCGCTACCTATAAAACTAACGTTTACATCACGATAGCGTAGCGGTATTACGTAAGATATTTTCGCTGTGGCGGCTTCATCAATAATAACGTCTACCTGTTTAGCGTGTTTAACCGACAGGGTTTTGAACTCCGACGCCTGATAATGTTGCTGAGCAAGGGGGTGTAACCGATTAAAGCCAAAGCCCAAATTACCGCCGCCATGTAGGTCGCAAGCATGTGCGGCAGAAACCACTGTTAAAGAGGCTAGCAGGGCAGATAATAGTTTATTAAATCGTGTCATCAATTATCCCTCGTATGGTTTCACATTGACGTGCTCTAAACGGTACGCCGCGGTGCCCATCGCATTTTCAGTGGTGTCGATAGCCAAGGTGCCTTCGAACCAGAATGGATCGTACAAACTTTCCAGTTCAACACCTTGCTCAATACTCACGTAAATAATTTGATTGGGCGGTGGTGGAGGCATGTGAATGCATGCACCGAAGTAAGGTACGATAAAAAACTCTGTGACCATTTGCGATTCGCTGCTTTCAAGCGGAACAATAAAGCCAGGAATACGGATGGGTTTATTCTCAAAGGTTTTAACGACTTGCGTTGATGTCAGCGTTTGTTGAAAGCGATTGGTAGTTTCGTTATCAAAATCTTGATTGCCAAAGGCTTCCACGGAATCTTCTTGAGAGCCGTCTTCAATACCAGCTAAATAATCTGGTGGATTTAACAGCGCCGCCAAATCTTCTTCAGGCATTAACTGCGTCCATTCCACCTCTTGATAGTCAGATGCTTCGATATCTTCAGCATATGTTGTAGGATAAAAAAGCATGCCTGTTATCGCGACAAAAATACCAATGCGGGCGCGTAAGAAGAACTTCATCATTTTATTTAGCCAAGAATTATTATAACGGTTAGTATAAAACGTTATAACATAACATGTCTGGGTTGTACATTTGTCGTCTGACTGAGCGTGCCCTTATAGCAAAGTAGGCTTAGTTTTGGCTTGAATGGCGACCTAAAAGCGTTAGTGTCAGCTACATCCACTCTTACGCAAGCATCGCGTAATGCAAAAAGGAGATGATTCACGTTGTCAGCAGCACCAGAGCAACCTTTGAAAAATGAAGCACACGCCAAAAAGGCAGTGCCTAACCACGGCAATGCTATTGCGCTTAATGACGTTAAATATCACTATGCAGATTCAAACAGCAGTGGACTGCATATACCTACGTGGAAGGTGAATTATGGTGATCGTGTTTTCTTACATGGTCATTCAGGCTCTGGCAAAACCACCTTGCTTAATCTGTTAGCAGGGGTGCTAACGCCACAAAGCGGCGAGTTATCGTTACTGGGCAAGCCATTTTCCGCCTTGCCTGCCAGGCAGCGCGATAAGTTTCGCGCGCAGCACATTGGCGTGGTTTTTCAGCAATTCAATTTGATTCCCTACCTAAGCGTGCTTAAAAATATTGAGCTGGCCACATATTTTGCAAAGGCAGGCAAAACCAATGTGGCCGATGCGGCCGAAGCATTGCTGATAGGGCTTAATTTGCCCGCTACTATTCTTCATCAGCCCGCTAATTCACTGAGTGTAGGGCAGCAGCAGCGGGTAGCCATTGCCCGTGCATTAATCAACAAACCAGAAATATTACTTGTAGATGAACCCACATCTGCCTTAGATGCCGCCGCACGAGACGCCTTTATGACCATTCTTATCGATATGTGTAAGCAGCAGAACACAACACTGATATTTGTAAGTCACGATATGTATTTGAAAAAGTTTTTTGAAACCAGTGTAGAGATGTCCTCGCTAAAACAGTCCTCGCTAAAACAGCCAGCGGAGGCCAAGTAATGTTAGTGTCGTTAGCGTGGAGTAGTTTAGGTAGTCGCAAAAAATCAGTGATATTAACGTTTCTTTCGTTGCTGATTAGTATCAGTGTATTGCTAAGCGTTGAGCATATTCGCCAGCAGGCAAAAGAGAGCTTTAACCGAACTATTTCAGATGTTGATCTTATCGTTGGCGCCCCAAGCGGTCAGCTCAATCTCTTGTTGTATTCAGTGTTCAGGATGGGAAGCCCCACCAGTAACATCAACTATGCAAGCTATGAAGCACTGCAGGAAAGTAAATTAGTAGCGTGGGCAATTCCTATCTCTTTAGGAGATTCTCATCGCGGCTTTCGGGTAATGGGCACCAACGATAACTATTTTCAGCATTTCAAATTTGGTAACAAGCAAGCGCTCAGTTTTCAAAACGGTAAAGCTTTCGCGAGCTTATTTGAAGCGGTGATAGGCGCCGATGTGGCCAAAGATCTAGGGTATAAAGTGGGGGACAGTGTGGTGATTTCTCATGGTATTGGTAACACCAGTTTTACCAATCATGACAATACCCCTTTCACTATCACCGGCATACTTTCAGCCACTGGCACGCCAGTAGATAAAACCGTGCACGTAAGCTTAAACGCCATTGAAGCTATTCATTTATCGGCTTCAAAGCAAAACCAATTGCTCAACGATGCAAGCTCGGTAAATACCACGCCAGACAGTGTAACAGCGGTCATGCTTGGGCTAACCTCAAAGTTTGCGACCTTCAAACTTCAGCGCGATATCAACAACTACAAAACAGATAGGCTTATGGCCATACTGCCTGGCGTGGCGCTAACCGAGCTTTGGCAAATGATGGGTACGGTAGAAAACCTACTGCGAGTAATTAGCATTTTAGTGCTTATATCTTCATTGTTTGGCTTATCGACTATGTTGTTAGCTTCCATGCAGCAACGCAAAAACGAAATTGCCGTACTGCGGGTGTTAGGTGCAGGGCCTGGGGTTATTTTTACCTTGGTGTTAGTAGAAGCGTTAATTTTAGTATTGTTAGCGATTGTGGCGGCGATTGGGCTGCTTAGCGCAGCGTTAACCTTATCGAGTGATTGGCTTGCGTCTCAGTATGGTCTATTTTTAAGTGCAAATTTGCTTACAATAGAGACGTTAAAAGTGGTAAGTGTGATTACTTTGGCAGCCATTGTTACCTCGGCAATTCCTGCATTTGAAGCGTATAAAAACGCACTGCATAGTTCACTTTCTTCGAAGTAGCGGGTGGTACTGTATACTGATGGGTGACTGGTCAGCAACTTAGTTTACAGCGGCGAGCGTAGTCTTCACAAAGCACGCTTACGCGCTTAGTTAAATGGAATGATTTATATTCGCTCATAGCATGAGCCTGCAAGGAGCAAAAAATGAAAAAGTGCTTTAGTTTACTTCTCTTTATCTGCATTTTTAATGTGTCTGCGCAAAGCTTTGATACCGCTAAATTAGATAAGTATCTAGCTGCGCTTGATGAAAATGAAAAGGCAATGTTTAGTTTGGCAGTGGTAGAAGATGGCAAGCCTGTTTACGAAAATTCAATAGGTTATGCCGATTTAGCCACGAAGAAGAAAGCCAATAAACACACTCAGTATCGCATAGGGTCGATTACTAAAGTGTTTACATCTGTAATGATTTTTCAGCTCATCGAGGAGGGGAAACTTTCTTTAGATACTACATTGGCAGGCTTCTATCCCAATATTAAAAATGCCGATAAGATCACAATCTCTATGTTACTTAGCCACCGAAGTGGGATTCATAATTTCACTAACAAACCTGAATTTAGTCAATATATGACGTCACCCAAGTCAAAGGGTGAAATGATAGGAATTATCGAAGCGCTAGAAAGTGACTTTAAGCCAGGCAGCCAAACGCGCTATTCGAACAGCGGATATTTACTGCTGGGCTTCATCATAGAAGATATTACGAAAGCGACTTACGCCCATCAACTAAAACAGCGTATTAGCATGCCATTAAACCTAACGAGAACGATTTATGGTGCGGCTATTGATGTAAAGCGCAATCAAGCTAACTCATATAAACCTATCTCATCGGGTTGGGCTCCTGCAAGCCTCTCCGATATGAGTATCCCCCATGGCGCAGGTGCAATTGTCTCTACGCCCACCGAGGTCGCCTTGTTTCTCTCTGCCCTTTTTTCCGGTGAGCTAGTTTCTGAGGATTCGCTGAACCAAATGAAACAGGTAAATCAAGGTATAGGGCGTGGCTTGTTGCAATTCCCCTTTCACGACAAAAGGGCTTTTGGACACAACGGGCGAATTGACGGTTTTAATTCAGTCGTGGCTTATTTTGCTGACGATAACGTTGTTTTAAGCCTGGTTTCCAATGGGTTAAATTATGCGCTGAACGATATCAATATAGCCGTATTGAGTATTTATTATGGCCTTGATTATGAAATACCTGACTTGACCCAGATGCCAGTGGAGCTTGCGCAAGAATACCTTGTTAACTACGAAGGTGTGTTTATCTCCCCAGACATTCCTCTGAATATCACGTTAAAAGTCGATGATAGTGTGCTAACGGCGAAAGCTACAGGTCAACCGGTACTTGGTCTTACTCCGTATTCAGCCTCGGAATTTCGTTTCACGCCAGCAGGTATTGTTATTGTGTTTGAAAATGCCGGCGGTCTAGTTGACTATACTCGCTTCGAGTTACAACAAGGCGGCGGGAAGTTTAGGTTTACTCGAGAGTAAACCTAATATCGCGTATCTCGTGTGAACCGTGGCAAAGCCTTTCGGCGTATATTGAGTTTGCGATACACTGCAAAAAAACGTTTACGAGGTTAGCCATGTCATTGCCCCTTTCACTACTCGATCTTGCCCCTATTTCAGACGGGCAAAGCATAAGCGATGCATTAAGTAACTCGCGAGAGTTAGCTAAGCAAGCTGAGCGTAGTGGATATCAACGTGTGTGGTTGGCAGAACATCACGGTATGCATGGTGTGGCGAGTTCTGCTACCGCCGTTATGTTAGGCAACATTGCCGGCGCTACTAACCACATTCGTGTAGGTGCAGGTGGTGTAATGCTACCAAATCACGCACCATTGGTTATCGCCGAGCAATTCGGTACGTTGGAAACCTTGTACCCAGGTCGCATAGATTTAGGGCTTGGCCGAGCCCCAGGTACCGACATGGCTACCGCAAAAGCATTGCGTCGCAACCTTAGTAGCAACGCGCATGTAGACACCTACCCTGATGACATAAAAGAGCTTCAACATTATTTGGGAGCCCCAGAGCCTGGGCAGAAAATTATCGCGGTGCCGGGTGCCAACACACATATTCCGTTATGGTTGTTGGGTTCAAGTTTATACAGTGCGCAATTGGCTGCATCGGTTGGGTTGCCTTATTCTTTTGCGTCGCACTTTGCACCAGACCAGCTGTTCGATGCCTTGCATGTTTATCGTTCTATGTTTAAACCATCAGCGCAGCGAGAAACGCCTCACGTGATGGCGGGGTTAATGGCGGTTGTAGCCGATACCGATGAAGAAGCTCAGTACTTGTTCACGTCGGTTCAACAGCAGTTTATGAATATGCGGCGCGGGCTGAATAAGCTTTTCGCTAAACCTGTAGATGATTTATCTAATATTTGCAGCGAAGCCGATTACGCTATGCTGTCTCATGTATTGCGTTATGCGTTAGTAGGCTCAAAAGCGACGGTAACCACGCAGTTAGCTAAGTTTGTAGAAGCCACAGAAGTGGATGAGTTAATTGTTTCAATGCCCATTCATAATCTAGAGGCACGACTAAAAAGCGTTGCGCTTTTGGCCGAAGTGAAAATGTAGTCGAAACCAACGTCTAGCAGAAATGCGCCTATCTCTAAATGTGGATATGACACTTTGAATGGAATTAGAAAAGCCTGCTAAGAGCAGGCTTTTTACGTGTAGCAACGGGCATTATTTCTTATTCGCAAGGCGCTCAATAAGCGCTTTATGCTGAGGGAATTTTTCTAACAATTCATGCTGGAACACTTCAATCATATCTTCAGGTTCCCACCCAGGGGATACCGCTTCGCTCACCAAACCGTAGTCGCCATCGGTTAACTCGGCCGCTTTATAAGTGCCCCCAGGAACAGCAAGCTGCAACTGCTGGCCATTGGCAATATCAGGCCCTACTACCACTTTTTCGTAATGGCCATCTGGGTAAATCATGTGGTAAGTAATGGGCGAGCCCATATGATAAAACTCGATGCCATCGGAATACTTAGTATGAAAATGGTCAACACTGTTGTCGTTCGTAAGCATATAATAAATAGCGGTCATGGTGGTGCGTTCACCACGTGCTGTTGTTACTTTATCTCTGTGATCTGCTTTAAAGCTTTGGCGAAAATAGCCACCTTCAAAGTGATGAGAGAGATTGAGCTGTTCAATGACTTGTTCTTTCGTTAACGTATTCATGGTCTTGTGTGTCATTTTCTCATTCGTCATTTCGGTACTAGCTAAAGGCGAAAAGCTTGCCAGATACATGCTTAGACATATACCTAATGTTGTCATTTTATTGCTACTACATATATTCTGGGTAGTACTAGGCATAAGAGATTTTATTCGCCTCATAATATGGTTATTATCCTTAGTAGGTTTGCTCGTAACGGTTGGGCATCTTATATAGCCATTAAATCAAAAATGGGCTCCAAATCATAGAAGGCGCAGTACGTTAGCGCTCTTTTTAACGCTCAACCTAGCATAAACTATCTACAATCAAACTTATGGGTATTTTAAGCCTATATTATACGAACTTCGGCTATGCAGCGAAGTCGATTAACACTATGATATTTCAAATTAATCACCTACTCACTAGCTTAACAGTTGGGCTAAATAAAGATGAAAAAAACGTCACTACTCATCATGAGTATACTCCTTTGTTTTGTATTTCACGCTCAGGTTGAAGCTAAACCACTACGTGTGGTCATAATTGAAACGGCTCCTTTGCCCATTGTAGCTAATACGAAAGATGCTTTTCTCGACGAGCTCATACTCATAATGCCTGAACATGAAATAGAGATAGAAGTACATAACGCTCAGGGCTTAGAAGAACAGGCGAGATCTATTGTGCAAACGATTACGGAGCAGGAAGCGCCTGATTTGTTAGTGGCGATTGCTACCCTTGCCACCAGAGCGGTTTATAATTTTCCGGCGGCAGCTGAGATACCTACTTTATTTATGACAGTGGCAGACCCTGTAAAAGAGGGCATAGTCACTGCGTTTGGCGAACATAGCACGTCAAACATAACCGGTGAATCTCACGTATTAGATGCCAAGGTGAAGTTGGATATGCTTGATGGCTTACTAAAAGCCTCTGCACTGGAGGAACCCATCACTATTGGGCTGGTGCACTCAGAATACCCATCTTCAAAAAGTTCGGTAGAAAGCCTGTTAGCACTCGAGAGTCAGTATGATAACGTGAAGTTTGTGACGGTGAGCACCGCCTATGTTGAAGGCACTTTAGGGTTAGGTGCTATGCGTGCTGGTATAGTGGAAGTGCTTAAAGAAAAAGTAGAAACATCTGGCCTCGATGCTTATTGGCTTTCCACTGGCCCCTTGCTTCAAGCCGACGATCTCATCAATGTTATTTACAAAGAAACTAAACTATTACCGATTTTTGCCGAAAGTATAGAGTCAGTTCAACAAGGTGCGTTACTTGGCGTGGTAGCCGATGAAGAAAGTATCGGAAAATCAGGTGCCTTACGGGCCAAGAGGATCTTAAGTGGCGAGAAGGCCAATTCCATGCCAGTCACTAGGATGGAGAAATACACAATTGGGGTGAATGTATCCACTGCCATCAAGATGCATATTCCTATTCCGTCGTCGTATTTAAAGTTATCGAAAGATCACGTTTATCAATAAAGAGTAGTACCAGATATCTATGCGAATTAAGTCGAAACTTTTAGCTATATATATCCCCATTCTGTTTACAGGGATGGCGCTAACGGGCTATTGGGCCTATTTGACGGCTTATGACTCAGTGAGAGAGCGAGAATATCAGTTACTTACTCAAACCTTATCACTAACCTTTATTGAATTTGTGCGAGAGCGGCACGAATTGCTGGTGAATTCGGGTTTGGAAAATGTACCTGTATTTCGAGATGCCTATCAAAAAGAGGTGTTTGACGAGCTAGCAGAGCTTCATCAATCAACCGGTAAGCATTTTGCGGTAAGTGATAAGACAACGGGTGCTGAGCTATTTAGCACCTATGAAGAATGGGCACCCATCAATACTGCCAACGCCACCATCACCACTATTAATGCTACCGATATTGCATTTGGTGAATCTGAGTGGAGAGACCAAGATGTACTCTTTGCCTGTAGCAAGTTCGACCCTTGGAACTGGAAGCTTACGGTTAGCCAATCTACCGATGAGCTCGAATCATCATTATCAAAAATAGCTTGGCTAACCATCGCTATTACCTTGTTTACGGTTATTTTAGTGAGTTTATTCATAGGGAAAATTACTCAGTATTTTGTGGTATCCCCAATTGGCAAAATTAAAGATGCAACGAGCAGTATTGCCGGTAATCACAAGCGGGTTAGCATTGATGTAAGCGGCAAAGATGAGCTGAGTGAATTAGCCCAAGATGTAGAGGCCATGTCAGCAGACATCGAAAATTACGTGGAACGGGCACAAGCTGCCAATAAAGCCAAAACGGACTTTCTTGCCGTTATGAGCCACGAAATTCGCACGCCGTTAAACGGTATTCAAGGGCTTGCTACTTTATTGCTAGACACGCCGTTAGATGACAAGCAAAAGCAATATGCTTCAGATTTACGTTCTTCAGCCACCATTCTTGCCAATGTGATAAACGATGTACTCGATTTATCTAAAATTGAGTCTGGCATGTCAGAAGTTGATGTGACCGAATTTAATTTAGATAGCATGCTGAACGATCTTATTACCTTGCTAGGTATCAATGCGAGTGCAAACCACACGCGGTTAGAATATAAAAGTAAGAATTTGGACTCGGTAATGGTCACGAGTGATGTGACTAAACTGCGCCAGATAGTGATTAACCTAGCCAGTAACGCCATCAAATTCACACACAAAGGCACGGTGACGGTTACAGCAAGTCTTAAAAAGGTAGCTGGTCCATCGGTAGAAGAAAATCGTTTAGTCATTTCTGTGAAAGATACAGGCATTGGTATAGAACCCGATAGGCTTGAACATATTTTCGATAAGTTTACTCAATCCGACTCTTCTATTTCACGTCGTTATGGCGGCACAGGTTTAGGTTTGTCCATTGCTAAAGAGCTCTCACAGATACTAGGTGGCGATGTTAAAGTTATGAGCCGAGTGGGTGAAGGGTCGTGTTTTACTATGTCTGCTATGGTTAGCGCCCGCACTATTGATAGCGCGTCACTACAAGAAGCGCAAAGTAACCTAGATAAAAATACAATCCTTAAACCGGGTATTAGCGTACTACTGGCAGAAGACAATGCGATAAATGCCGTGGTGGCTCAGGCACTACTAGAACAGCTTGGGTGCACGGTTACTCATGTCGACAACGGTTTAAAAGCGGCCGTTAAAGTTGAAGAAGAGACCTTCGACGTTATCTTTATGGATATTCATATGCCAGTGATGGATGGTGTTGAAGCCACTAGGCGCATTCGAAGTTTACCGAGTGACGTAAGCCAAATTCCTATTATTGGGCTTACAGCAGAAGCCTTTAAAGAACGCCATGATGCCTTTAAACAAGACGGTATGAACGACGTAGTCACCAAACCTATTACCATTGAGGCATTGAAAGGTAGTCTACTTAAGCTAGCCCTATAGAAGCGTCTATACTTACTGAAAGATATTACCGGTGTCTGGAGAAAAAGGTGGAAGTGGTAAGAAAGCATAAAGAGATTTTAAGACTTCGAGTTGCTCTTATAATCGGTGCTTTGTTGCTTGCCTCTTTCATCTTGGCGGATATGGTGTTGTTACCTTCCCCTTTGTACGAGTTTTATCTTCAAAATCGCCTTTTGTATCAAATTCCAGTTATCTTTGCGGTTATCGCCCTTTCGTTCTCTCGATTCTTTTATGCTGCCAGAAGCTGGATTTTTGCAGGGCTGATGGTGATGTTAACCTTTGCAAATTATGTACTTATTTATCAAAGTTGGAGGGTATACGAATTTGCTTTTCCTTACGAGGGCACCATTTTATATGCATTTTATTGTGTATTTGCCTTAGGAGTTACCTACAAGCTGGCGTTGGCAGCATCGGCTATAAGTATCGTTGGATTTATTGGATTAATGGTAATCGCGCCTGTTTATGGCGACCGCGTCATGATTTCAACGTCATTTGTGGTTGGGTCGTTATTTATATGTGCTTACGCAAAATATCGTTTAGACAGAATAGTTATTCTTTTAAAATCAACAAATAAGAAGTTAAACACCTTAAGTCGTGAAGATCCGTTAACCAATCTTCTTAATAGACGTGCGTTGATGAAAGAAGGCGAGAGATTACTGTCGCTTAGTAAAAGGCAGAACCTTTCTTTCGCTGTTTTTATGCTCGATTTAGATGACTTTAAGAAATACAACGATGCCTTTGGTCACCAGCAAGGTGATGATGCCATTGTGGCGCAGGCTGATGTGATGCGCGCAGTGTTTCAACGGCAAACCGATATTCTGGGTCGTTATGGCGGCGAAGAGTTTATGGTTATCGTCAGTGGGGTTTCTGCAAGGCAAGTAGAACAGAGTTGCCAGCAAATACTCGACACTTGGGATGAAAAAGCCTTACCGCATGCACCAAATGCATCAGCGAAAACCGTCTCATGCTCTATTGGTGCTGTGGTTGTTAATAATGTGAAAAAGCAAACTCTAGAAGGCTTAATCAACCAAGCTGATAATGAGCTGTATCAAGCAAAGGCTGCGGGGAAAGGGACTTATTTACTATCGACGCTAAGTGAAATTAACGTCGATAGTTAACGCAGAAAACATAAGCGATAAGCTTAAAGTTTAACGATCATTTTCCCTTTATTGTCGCCAGAGAATAGCATCTGTAAACCCTCTACCGCTGATTCGATACCCTCAACCATGTGAGAACGATATTGAATCTTTCCTTGTTGTACGTAGGGCGATAGCTTTGCAACAAGTTGAGGTACTTCGCCCCAATGATCAGGCATCGCAAACCCTCGAACGTTAATGCGCTTTTTAATTAACGGTATCCAATTTGGGCCGGGAGCCGGGTTTTCAGATTGATAGTCGGCAATCATGCCGCAAACCACAATACGGCCATGCGTATTCATACGATTGAAAATATGGTGCTGAATAGGGCCGCCGGTGTTTTCAAAGAATACGTCAATTTTATCGGGGGTGAGCTCAGTTAATTTTGCTTCTAAATCGTCAGTTTTATAGTTTACTGCTCCGTCGAAGCCGAGCTCGTTGACAATCCAATCTGCTTTTTCGTCACTACCCACTACACCAATAACGCGAAGGCCGTCAGCTTTAGCTAGCTGACCTACAATTGAGCCCACCGAACCCGCAGCGCCAGTGACAACTAAGGTTTCACCTTCTTTAGGCTCACCAAAGTTATATAAGCCTGTGGTAGCAGTTAAACCAGGCAAAGCGAATACGCAAAGGGCCATCTCTTCGGTAATACCGGGCTGTAGCTTGTTGAAGCCTTCACCATTACTGACCAAGTATTCTCGCCAGCCGGTCATTCCCATGACTTTGTCGCCAACAGAAAAATCAGGGTTGTTCGACTCAATTACTTCACCCACACCGCTTGAGCGCATGACTTCACCAAGCTCAACAGGCGGAATATAACTTTCACGATCTTCACTCATCCACCCTAGCATTGCTGGGTCGAGCGACATGTAAGTTTGTTTAATCAGTATTTCACCTTTACCCGGGGAAGGAATATCTTGCTCACGAGTTTCGAACAAATGGGAGCCTATTTTTCTATCGTTTGGGCGATTGACCAATAGAATTTCTTTATTGCTAGACATGTGAATCTCTCCTTAGGCTGTTGAAATTATCTTGTACCACTGTTGTGGGGCTAGAAACTGCTTATACAAGCGTAATCACTAGAAAGGTCAAAAATAGCGTGATTAATCAAGTCTCCTCCAATTGAATATAGTGATAGGCAAACTCACCTGTTCACAAATAATATCAATTTTTGCAATCTATTATTTTCAAAGTGTTTACATCTTCTTTAATTGTGCCGCTAAAATTGTAAAAAATGCGATAAAACAGCGTGAATGGCGTTAACTTGCATTGAACAAAACATACCGTAATCGTAGAATGCGCCACTGCATATTTCCTGTTCTATAAGAGTATTTTTATGAAGCAACATTTTTCTTTACGCGCCTCTGTATGCTTAGCATTAGCCTCTATGGCATCTTCTTCTGTGCTAGCTGCTGGTTTCCAAGTAAATGAGCATAGTGCGAATGGTTTGGGTCGTGCCATGGCGGGCCAAGCGGCGAAGCCAGAGAATGCCTCTATTTTAGCAACCAATCCAGCTGCGATTGGTGTATTTAAAGAAGCTGAGTTTAGTGCATCAGTAAGCTTTATAGACCCGAATGTAGACATTTCCGGTAATGTGACTTATTCATTTGGGGATACCCTAGTTGGTGGTGGCGTTGCTAAAGAAGATAATATTGCTGAGACAGCATTTGTTCCAGGTTTCTTCTACGTTTCACCTATCAACGACAATTTTTCTGCTGGTGTAGGTGTTTTCACCACTTATGGCCTCCGTTCTGATTACTCTGATGACTTCGGCGCTTTACATTTCGCTGATACTGCAGAAGTTAAAACCGTTACGGTAAACCCAGCTTTGTCATATAAAGTGAACAAGCAGCTTATGGTCGGCTTTGGTTTAAACGTGACGTATGCAGAAGCTGAAATTGGTTCAGGTGTATCTAATACATTGGCAGCTACCATTGAAGGTTTAGAACCAACCGCACAGGCTTTAGGTATAACACTTCCCTCTCTTAACGCTGGATCGTCACTGTTTAGCATGGAAGGCGATGATGTGGGCTTCGGTTGGAACGTAGGTGTTTTCTGGCAGCCTAGTGAGTTAACTAACATCGCGTTGTCTCATCGCGCTGAAACAAAACTAGAGTTGGACGGGGCCGTATCATCAGAAACGCCTGTATTCCCGATAGAACTCAACCAGCCTGGTAGCCTAGACTTAAATCTTGCGGCTATTACAGAGCTTGCTATCGACCAGAAAATTGATGACCAGTGGTCTGTTCAAGCGAGTCTTACCTTCACTGATTGGAGTACTTTCCAAAAACTTGAAGCTAACTTAGAAGATGGCGAAAATTTCCTTATTAAAGAAGAAAACTTTGACGACTCATGGCGCGGATCTATTGGTGTAACGTATATCCTAAATGATGAGTTTACTTTACGTGCAGGTTACGCTTACGACGATGGAGTAGTATCGGTGGAGAATCGTTCATTGAGTATTCCTGATACTGACCGTCATTGGATATCAGGTGGTTTAACTTATACTATGAGCGAAAACACATCGATTGACGCTGCGTATGTATTTATTGATGGTCGCGAAGCGTATATTAATAAAGATAGAACTATCCTTAGCGATGTTTTACCAAATACAGACTTCACCACTAACTTTACAGGTACGCAGTCAGCAACAGCACATATTTTAAGTGTACAGATGAACACACGCTTTTAAGCTAAATCATCAAAAAGTGGCAGCGTATTGGTTTGCTACTGACTGACGAAAAAGGCCTAAACGCAAGTTTAGGCCTTTTTAGTGAAAGCGATTAATTCGTAAAACCTAAATCTCAGAGAACCAATCTTGCAAGCATGTAATAGCTGCGCTTATTTTAGCAGGAACCAATTCCCGCTTTGGCGTAACCGCATATACGGTGTAATCAGGTAACGACCAGTCAGTGAATAGCTGCTTCATTGAACCCTCACTAAGTAAGTGGCGCACCTCTGGTTCAGGCAACACTGCATATCCAAGACCATCACGGGTAAGCTGAATTAAGGTCTGCATTGAATCAAGCTCAATACGGCTCGACGTTAGTGGCACTTTATCAAACTTGTCGTGCTTCATTACATATTCTTCTATATGACGGTGAGAAATATAGGAATACTCTTGAAGAATTTCGGGCGACTCAAGAGGCGATTTTGCCAAAGGGTGGTCAGCCGATACACAAAGAATTCGTCGCCATGTGGCCAACTCTAAACTGCTGAAGTTAGTATCAGATACTGGGGTGAAGCCAAGCAGTAAGTCGGCACCGGAAACAATAATGTCTGTAGGTTGGTCGGTTAGCGTCAGCGATACATTTATTTTTGGAAAATCCTCACATAACTTCTGCAAGGGCTGACTTAATAAGCCTCCACCAAAACCTTCTGGGGCAATAATATTGACTTTACCTGAAGGCGCATCTTGAAGCGTTTCAATACGCTCTTGTGCTTCAACCGCGGTATCTAACATCTTTTTGCTGGTGTCGTAATAGATCCTTCCAGCCTCGGTAAGGCTCAAATTTCGTGTATTACGGTTAAATAAACTCAGCCCAATGTCTTGTTCAAGTTTTCTCAGTTGTTGGCTAATGGCCGAAACGGTCATATGCAGGTTTCGGGCTGCAATACTCATGCTACCGCTTTCAGCGACCTCAACAAAAATTTGCAGAGAGCGAAGTAGTTTCATGTTCATTGGTATTTGTATCCTCATCGATACGAGTCAGTTGGTCTCGCGTTGCTTTTTTAAGTCCTTTTATCTCCTATAAATGTAATCCAATAAGGGTAACTACACATCCATATTCAGCTTATGAAACTGCAACTAAGCGCGTTTTATTCTATTGAGGATAAAGAATTAGTTTAAAAAGCGAAATAAGATAGTCTTTGCAGAATGTCATTTGTTAGGGGGGTGTATCCAGTGTTTTTAATATTTGTAAAATGCGGATATAACACTTTCTTTAACACTGAAAACTGGTACGTTAAGAATAAAACAGCGAAGAGCGAGCATGCTATCGCTCTCCACTCGTTCCACTAAAAATCAAATAAGAATGGTGATTATGAAACTTCGCGATATTTCGCTTCTGCTGTGTATGTCATTTGTTGTGGTGATATCAGGGTGTACTACAACTTCAACTAACACGACACCTCAATATGGGCCAGCTACTTTCACGGGTGATGAATTTACTGCGGTTGTGGTTGCATACGCGCCAGAAATGGAAGGTATTTTAGGTAGGATTGCGTCCGATCCAGATGCACAAATTCATACTACTACCACAATTAAAGGCATTACTTACCGAATTGGCACCTATCATGACGAGCCAATATTGGTTTTCGCTACTGGGATGAGCATTGCAAACGCGGCAATGTCTACGCAAATGGCACTCGATTATTTCCCTGTTAAGCAAGTGGTCTATATGGGCATCGCGGGCGCGGTGAATCCAAAATGGCAGCCGGGGGATGTTATCGTACCCGAGCGTTGGTACTACCATGACGAAAGTGTATATACCAACGAAGACCCAGAAAATCCTGGTGAATACGTGTTACCCGCCTATTACGAAAAATTTATGGAAGAGCAGCCTTCTCGTTTAGCAGCCGACCCTCATTATCCTAAATATAAGCCTTTTCACTTTATCCACCCAGATGAAGTATTGATTGTAAAAGACGGTATGGATAAGCCACAAGATACGCCTTATTTCACTGCCTCGCCAAAGCTACTAGCCGCGGCGAAAACAGCAATGGCTGAAATGCCAATTCAACGTATTTTGGATGAACGTGATGCCAAGCTTCATGTAGGTGGAAATGGTGTTACCGGCTCGGTGTTTATGGATAACCGAGAGTATCGTAAATGGGTTAGAGATGTGTTTACGGCTGAAGTCACCGAAATGGAATCTACTGCGATTGGCCAAGTGTGCACAATCAACAATGTGGACTGGGTTATTATTCGCGCTATCAGTGACTTAGCGGGTGGCCAAGAAGGCGTGAATACAGAAAATTTGTATGATAAAGAAGTGTCTCGCGTAGGCGCAAATGTATTATTTGCTGTGCTAGACGAGTTAGCTGAATAGATAGATTCTGATCTATTCAGAAGGCTAAATAGATTAGCAGCCGAGGATAAATAACATCCTTTCAAATAAAAAGGGCGAGGCAGACTTATAACATTATCGAGTTTGCCTCGCTTTTTTGTTTTCTCTTTCGCTTTTTAGCGAATAGTACGCACCATATTGATGGTGGTGGTAGCCAGTTTCACTTCCACAAGAAATACCACAAGCGCACAAATTAGAAACATCATTTCATCGCTAAATAGTTAACGATACAATTGACCTTATAGTTAGCAACAACGTTGTGGTCGAATGACACGCATTATACGTATGTTAATCTCGCCAAATCTTTAGAAAGGACAAGCAATGAGCTCCACATTTAGGTTATTTTTACATGGCCTTAGCACCGTGACAGTGGTGTCGTTTTCTTCTTTTGCTGCCGCGCAAATCCCAGAGGGCTCAAACAGTGGAAAAAGCATAGCGTCAATAGAACGCGTGGTAACAACGGGAAGTAGAATTGCTAATTCCACCGCAAACTCAGGGTATGTGGTGTCTACGGTTTCAAGCGATGACATAAACTTTGTTTCACCAAGCCATATACAAGAAGTGTTGAATTTTATTGCAGGTGCTGGTGTTCAGCGAGGTAATGGGCAGGAATACCTACCTGCTTTACGCTCGCCAGTGCTTACCGGTGCTGGGGCATGTGGCGGTATATTGGCCGCTGAAGATAACATTCCCTTACGCGCAGCAGGTTTTTGCAATATAAACGAGTTGTTTGAAGCGCATGGTGAAATGGCAGAACGCATAGAGGTGTTAAAAGGTCCTGCTTCCCCCTTGTATGGCTCTAACGCTATTCACGGCGTGATTAATGTTATTACCCCCGATGTTACCCAAGATACTGCCTTATATGGAATTGACTATGGTTCTTATGGTTATAGCAGGTTGAAACTGCGGCAAGGTAAAGACTTTGGTGAGTCTGGTATAGGCATTAATGCGAGTATTACCCGCGACGGCGGGTATCGAGACGAAGAAAGTGTAGATCAAGAAAAGGTTAATCTCAGGCATCGCTACGAAGTTGATAACCTAAAAGTAACCAGTGGGTTGACGTACACCCATTTAGATCAAGAAACCGCCGGTTACATTACCGGGTTTGAAAGCTATAAAGATGAAGATATCGCCCAAGGTAACGACAACCCTGAAGCCTTTCGAAAAGCGAAAAGTTTGCGAATATGGAGCAAAGTAGATGTGGCGTTAAGCGGCGACAACGCATTGTCTATTACGCCGTATTATCGCGATCAAAGCATGGAATTTCGCATGCACTTTTTACCCGGTACACCGCTTGAAGAAAATGAGCAAGAAGGGTTTGGTGTACTTTCCCAGTATCACCATGTGGTGAACAACACGTTAAGTTTTGATGCCGGTTTAGACGCTGAATATACCCAAGGTAGCTTGGTGCAAGCACAAGATGGCGCTACGATTGGCTCTGCATTTTTAGTGGAAACCGTACCGACGGGGCTTCATTACGATTATCAGGTAGACGCTACCCTTTATGCTCCGTTCATTGCGTTAAATTGGCAACAAGCGTCGTGGGCGGTTTCTTTAGGGGGGCGTTATGAATATATGGACTATGATTACACCAACAATATGCTATCGGGTCGTACCCGCGACGATGGCACCGAATGTGGTTTTGGTGGATGTCGGTACGCAAGGCCTGAAAGTGGCACCAACGATTACAGTAACTTTAGCCCTAAACTCTCGGTAAGTTTTCAAAGCAGTGAAACAACCCAATGGTATGCAGGGTTATCTAGAGGTTATCGTGCCCCGCAAGCGACAGAGCTTTATAGGTTACAGCGCGATCAACAAATTGCCGACTTGGACTCGGTCACCGCCACCAATGTAGAAGTGGGTGTTAAAGGGCAACACAAAGCCTTTAGCTATGTGGTGTCTGCTTATAGCTTAACCAAAGACAATGTAATCTATCGTGATAGTGATTTTTTCAATGTAAGCAATGGAGAAACCTGGCACAGAGGGGTAGAGCTAACCCTAAACTATCAAATCAGCCAAGGGTTTGATTTGGCGTTTGCAGGCAGCTATGCCAAACACACCTATGAGCACAGTGAAATTGTGGGCGAAGTTGATATTAAGGGCAACGATATTGATACGGCGCCAAACCTTACCTTCAATGCTCGCGTAGGGTACAGCTTTACCCAAAGTACTCGGGCTGAACTCGAGTGGCAGCATGTCGATGAGTATTATACCGATGCTGAAAACCTTAACGAGTACGAAGGGCATGATTTATTGAACCTTCGAGCCTCTTGGGCAATTTCGCCTGAACTTTCAGTGTATGCAAGAGTAAATAACTTGCTCGATACCGCCTACGCTGAGCGAGCCGATTACACGTCCTTTACCGCCGATAGATACTTCCCTGGGCGGCCAAGAAACGTAATGTTCAGCGTTGATTATCAGTATTAGTTAAAACCATTATCTACTCTGGTATAAAAAGCGGTAGCGTGTATCTCACGGTTACCGTTTTTTTTGGCCTTTTTTATCGTACGCCTTACTAGAACCAACCTGTCAGGCTTGCGAGAAAATGCGTTCAGGCGTACTGTTAACCCCACATATGCAGCGAATACCTTTAGTCGCGCCAGGTATATCATTTCAATAATTTTGGATTATGAAAGATGAGATACGTGGAATGATTAAATTATAGGTAAACCCATGCAAAAAATAGTTGTTGTCGGTGGTGGCGCTGGAGGTCTTGAACTTGTAAGCCGCTTAAGCCGCACCCTCGGGAGAAAGAACGAAGCAGAAATAACCCTAGTTGACAGAAGTCGCACTCACATTTGGAAGCCCTTGCTTCACGAAGTGGCTGCTGGCGTTATAGACAAGCACTCTGATGGCGTTGATTACGCTATTCATGCTGCGGCACACCACTATCGCTTTCAGTTAGGGAGTATGTGTGCCATTGATGCAGAGGCCAAAACTATCACGCTTGCGCCATTATTCGATGATGAGGGAGTGTCGATATTACCCGAACGTAAAATACCTTACGACCAATTGGTATTGGCGATTGGTAGTGTCAGTAATGACTTTGGAACGCCAGGCGTTGCGCAAAATTGTTACTTTCTTGATTCATTGGTTCAAGCTGAACGCTTTCACAAAGGGTTGTTGAATCAGCTAATTCGTATTAATCAGCAAGAAGATGAAAATAGCTTTATGAAAGTGGCTATTGTGGGCGCGGGCGCGACGGGTACTGAATTAGCCGCTCAGCTTCATCATGTTGCTAACTTATCGAAAACCTACGGCATGCCGGGTATGTCAGCGTCCCGTTTAAAGATAACTATTGTAGAAGCGGGAGAGCGGATATTACCTGCGCTACCAGAGCGTATCGCCAATTCTGCTCGTAAGGCGCTGCATAAACTCGGTGTAGACATCAAAGAAAGCACTATGGTGGCAGAGGCTGATGAAAATGGCCTTATCACAAAAGATGGAAGCCGCGTAGATGCTGATTTAATGGTATGGGCGGCAGGGGTGAAAGCGCCGGATTTCGTCACCGAAATGGGCATTTTTGAGACCAACCGCGCAAACCAAATTCTTGTTAATAAGCACTTACAAAGCACTGGCGACAGTAACATTTGGGTTATTGGTGATTGTTGTGGCTTCAAACAAGAAAACGGTAAATGGGTACCACCTAGAGCCCAGTCTGCGCATCAAATGGCAGACACGGCGGCAAACAATATTATTGCATTACAGCGGGGGAAAGAATTAAAAGGCTATGTCTATAAAGATTATGGCTCGCTAGTGCATTTAAGTAACTACAGCACCGTAGGTAGCTTGATGGGGTCGTTATCAAATTCAAGTATGTTCATTGAAGGGCGTTTAGCCAAGATAGTTTATATCTCTTTATACAACATGCACCAATTTGCAGTACACGGAAAGCTAAGAGGCGCACTAAAGCTGCTACTTAAGAAGCTGAGTTATGCGATTAGCCCTAAGTTAAAGCTGCATTGATTTACAAGGCATAACTCATGTCTGGGTAAGTTATATCTAGCCTGTAAACGTAAAAAGCCCGCATCAGCGGGCTTTGTTATTTTATAAGTGTAGAACGTTACTGTTTAACACCTTCAACGTGAAGAGAAAGCTCAACGGTTTGTGACGCGGGACCTAAGTCATAGTCAATGCCGTAGTCTTTTAGCGCAATAGTAGTAGTGCCTGAAAAACCAGCACGATAACCGCCCCACGGATCGCTACCTTCACCAATTTTTTTGGCTTCAATAGTCACGGGCTTAGTCACACCATGCAGCGTAAGGTTACCCGTGATGTCCAACATACCGTTGCCTTTGTCAGCCACTTTTGTGCTAACGAATTTAGCTTCTGGGAAATCATCCGCATTTAAAAAGTCGTCGCCTCTTAGATGCTTATCTCGTTCTGAATGGTTTGAATCTATGCTATCGGTCTCGATAGTCACTGAGACAGACGCTGCAGCAGGGTTATTTTCATCGTAGCTAAATGTGCCTTTAAAGTCGTTAAAGCGGCCGGTTAGCCATGAGTAACCTAAATGCTGAATTTTGAAATTAACTGATGCATGAGCACCTTTGGAGTCAATAATATAATCAGCGGCGTGAGCTGAACTTACCGCTGTATTGAGTGCTGCGGCCGTCACTAGTGCAAGTGTTAACTTCTTCATAAAATCTCCTTAATATCAGTGTTTAGCGAAGCCTCAACATCTGCTTCAGCGTGTCGTCTTTATCAATGAAATGGTGTTTCAATGCCGCTAACCCATGTAAAGAAGTCAGCACGATTAATGTCCAAGCCAGGTAGAAATGCACCTCGCCAGCCAGGTCTTCTTGATGTTCTATAAACTCACCAAGCCCTGGTACCGCAAACCAGTTGAATACATCTATGGCTCTGCCATCGGCAGTTGAAATAAGATAGCCCGAGGTAAAAAGCGCTAAAAGAACAAGGTAAATAGCACTGTGTCCTAATTTACTGGCCAACTTCTCAAACTTGTTGCCAAAGGTCGCTGGTCGCTGGGTAGATACGCGCGAAATCAACCTCACTAAAGTCACAGCAAACAACAGTAGCCCTACACTTTTGTGCCAATGGGGCGCGGTTTTGTACCAATCACTATAGTAGGTCAAATCTACCATCCATAGCCCTGAGGCAAACATACCTACCACAACCAGAAAGGTGAGCCAGTGAATTAAGATAAGCCAAAGAGGCCAGCGTTTTTTCATAAATGAATGAGCAATAGAACCAAATTTTAAAATCAGTCTACTGGAACAGTTCAAGAGTGAATATTGCAAAGCTTATAACAGTGCGTTCTATTTATTAGAATGAATGCGTAGGGTGTAACGTCACTTATATTTAGTAATTAGATAATAAGCGATAAATCGTCTAAAAATTGAGGCGGGCTTAAGTGATAGTGAATAAAAAAGCCATATAGTATTAGGTAAGGGTGAGTTAACCCGTTTTTTAAATGTTGCTGGAGTTCTTCTTTTGAATCTTTTGCTGTTGCTACTCACAATGTCGTTCTTAGTACCTGAAAATGGTGCTGGCAATGTATTGAGCAAAGAGATTTCACAAGTATCGAATGACATTAGCATTCAATATTTAGCCTCTTCAAATCTAGATCAAGCCAGTGATAAAGACGAGCTTGATGATGGCGCCTACTTTTTAAGTGCTTTCTTCGCGAGTAGCAAGGTTCCCAATACTCGCTTTTTTACTTACACACTTCTCAGCGATGCAGACTATGCAGCGCACCCTATTCGCGCGCCACCCCACTTTAGTTAAACAAAGTTTTCATCCATCTATCTAATTTGTTTACTATTTTAAGGGGAAGGTAATGCATACCTTACAACTTCATAAAACCGATGCCGCCGATCGTCTAGCTTGGCCTGTTGTTGAAAATAAAGTGTCTGTCACTTCGTCAGCGATGGCGGTGTTCACAGATTTCAAACAATACATGCCACACGTGATTGACGAAAATGCACCTGCTACACGCGTTGAAAAAATCATGCGTCAATCTCATGTCCGTATGATGCTGGTGGTAGATGCCAATAATGCATTCACCGGCATTGTTACGTCACAAGACGTAAGCGAACAGCATATTGTGCAGAAAATTGCTGAATTAAAAGTGCCTAGAGATGGGTTAGTGGTGCGTGATTTCATGCAGGCTAAAACGTCACTAATGTCATTTGATTTCACAGAATTGACAAAATCGTCAGTCGGGGATGTGGTAGAAACCCTTAGAGACTATGGGCAGCATCATTGTTTAGTGCTCGATAGAGATTCTCACGAGGTGCGCGGTGTTATTAGCGTAAGTGATATTGCTCGAGAATTAAGAGCGCCTCTTGATGTTCAAGATAAGCCTACGTTTTCACAGTTGATTCGGGTGTTAGCTGCATAGCTTACTCCGTTTACCCCTGTTAAATGCCACGGCAGAGGCTTTTGACTATGCCCGCATCGCGCTTGTAATTGCTTCACTTTACCATCATGCCCTCACAATATTGAGGGCGCGATGGTTTACTACATTTCGAATTTTGAAATCATTGACTATAGTTTGATTGTGAAGCATTGAAGAGCGGAGAATTATGAAACCAGTACATGGCTCATTTGTAGTTACTCGGTGCGGTAATATTATGCTTACTCAAGCTTATGGCCCCTGGAATAGTGAGTGTGTCAATGGCTTAGTGCTTGATTACCGAGATAAGTCTATCGATATGCATGGCAGTAATTGGGGTGATATTGTCGTTCTTGAAGGGGAGTCCCTGCTTATTCCCGATGCCGAAAACCTTCTGGCTGAACGTATATCCGCAGTACGTCACCTTGGGTTAACACATCTAGCGTTGGTACTTGAATCATCCTTAGTAAAATCAACCACCCGAAATCAACTTGACGCGGTATACCGTCAAACCGGTGTAGACTTTACTTTCTTTGATACCTACCCGGAAGCAAGGGCGTGGTTAACTCAACTAGGTTACACTCTTGATGAAGATGCTGAGCGCTTTCATTTTGTAAAAACCAAACAACATTGTCAGTAGCTGTAGGCGGCTCGGCAAGTTGGAATGATTTTCGCAATATTCTCGATAAGTAAGATGTTTTAAACGACTGAAATCGAGGCCAAACTATGATCCATAGCACCTATCCACCCAGTGTTGTTATAAAAGCTTTCACTTGGGCTTACCAAGAAGTTGGCTTGAATCAAGCGGAGGCTGCTGATTTACTTGGCGTTTCTGAAACATCCCTATCGCAAACAACGCTACTTGGGTTCGAGCATGGCACGACAGAGTATCGTAGACAGCTCTCTTTCATCCGTATGTATCATTTACTCATTGCGTTGTCAGAAGGGGACAGTGCGTCCATGCAAACATGGTTTCAGCAATACCAAAGTGAAATAAAAACCACGCCTAAAAACTTGTGTTTTACATCAGATGGGATTGAAAGAGTCACTGATTACTTACGAGAGCTAAAGCAAACTGTTGAGCTAAGACCAAGTCTGTCACATTTACGAAGTGCTAACGCGAACTCTACCGCTAGAGTGGTTACGCACTAAAGGCAATAATTTGTGCGCTATTAGATGAAATGCTTAACACGATTAAGCGAGCTCGCCCTGAGCGTCTAATTTGTTCACTTTGTTTATGAAGTTAAAGCAGGCTTCAGGCTGAGTGTTAATTATCATATGACCCGCATTGGGGATAATTTCAGCCATGCTGTTGGGAAGCGATGTAGCAATATATGACATATGCGCATCGGGAGATAAGATAGCGTCTTGTTCACCATACAAAATACCCACCGGGCAGGAAATTTTTTCGTAATGTTCAAACTGTTTATACAAGCTTTCCGTTGATGCTACCATGTCACAGCTAGCTTGATAAAAACTCTCTGAATGCAGCGCTAGCGCCCCACCGCTTTCAATTCCAAAGTTCGAGGGTACCCGCTCTGGGAAAAAGATTTGAGCGACTTGTTTCTTTCCAAAAAGTATACGCAGCGGCGCGGCCAATGTACGACTGATAACCCTGCGCAACCCTTGATAAGGAATGTACAGCATAGATAATGGACCTGGTCCTTTCGTTAAGGGCACGGTTAAGGGGCAAAGCAGCGAGACAGATTTAATTTTATCCGGTGCGTCTAGTGCCATACGTAAAGCAATAGCGCCTCCCATAGAGTGCCCAGCGACATAAGCGTCACGTATGTTTAACTGCGACATCCAATCTAAAATAGTGGCGCTTTGGACGTTGAAATCTGCTGGTATGTTACGATGACGAGTAGAAAAGCCACTTCCAGGGCGGTCAATACTGTATACGGTATGGTGCTTAGCTAACTGATTCGCTAAGGCTGTAAAATTAAGCGCATTACCGGCCAGTCCATGAATAAGAATAAGGGTAGGGCCTTGCCCTTGTTTGGTGTAGTGAATTTTTTCATGCTGCACATTTAAAAATTGGCCTGGTGGACGGAAGTTTTTTTCGATTTTTTTATCGATATGCTGAGTGAAAAGCCACGACGCCAGTAACAGGCAGAAGATAAGTGCGACAATAATATAAATGACCACCACAATATGTTTCCTTTATTAGCGTAATTAGTAAGCTAATAAGAAATGAATAAACAGTCAATGTAAGCCTTTTTCCATGGGGCTGGGTGCAACGCATAAACTGTCAAATAATTTACAAGTGAAGAATATAACCGTTAAGCTATGATTACGATTACCCCTACTATTACGCTAGAAGATAGCGACATTGAAATGCAAGCCATCAGAGCACAGGGTGCCGGTGGGCAAAATGTCAATAAAGTGAGCAGTGCTATCCATCTGCGCCTTGATATACCTGCCTCGTCTTTGCCGCAAGAGGTAAAAGATACGCTGCTAAATACAAAAGACAGCCGAATTTCTAACGATGGCGTGTTTGTGCTAAAAGCGCAGAATTCTCGAACCCAAGAACAGAACCGGGAAGATGCTATTGTGCGTTTGAAAGCGTGGATAGTCAGTGCCACCAAAAAACAAAAACCAAGGAAGGCAACCCGCATGAGCCGTGCGGTAAAAGCAAGACGCGGCGAGGCCAAAAAGCAACAAAGTGTGAGAAAGTCTATGCGGAAAAAAGTGGATATTTAAGCGACTTTAGCCTAAAGTATAGCTCTTCAGCGACGTCGTTTCGTGAAATGAATGGAACATTCTACGTATTAATGAGTTAGATACGAAAAATATACGATTAAAGAATACGTTTTGCGCTCAAGCTGTTGTGGATATTAGGGAATTTCTTCAATGACACGGTCTGACATTATACCTATGGTACTTTTCGCTGCCATCGTTGTCTCGCTTGGGATAAATACGCCACAAGCCGCCAACGAAATTATCGCGAAACTCTTCGGTAAAACTATTTCAAATAGCGAACTACAACCTAGCCAAAGTGATGTAGATCGCTTCCAGTCAATTCTTAGTGACAAATCTGAAGTTGAGATCCGTAAACTTTTAGCTCAGCGTGCGTTAGGCACTAAAATTAGCGAATCTGTTATTGCTGACTTTGCCGACGAGAACAATATTGAGCCTTCAAATAGTGAAGTTGAGTCTGCTTACGCGGTTATAAAAACCTGGACAGTCGATTTAAGCCACAATGCTGAATACTCAGATGAAGAAGTTGAACGTTATCGTTTAGCCATGGCAGAAGGCATGGCTAAGAGTTGGAAGGTGTCTAAGTCACTGTATGAAACCTTTGGTGGAGACGTTGTTTTCCAGCAAAGTAATCCGCTTACCCCCGTTGGTGCCTATAAGGATTTGTTCGAGCAATATCGCTCACAAGGCGAGTTTGTCATTTACGATCCTGTTTTCAAAGCGGCTTTTTGGGAGTCGGTAAGAATGCGTTACTCTAATGTACTTCCTCAAGAAAATATTGATTATTCATCACCTTGGTGGGAAGCTGGACTCAATGCCTCTGGTGATTAAGATGTCTTCATTACGCTGTTTTGTATAGCTTTTTTAGATTTTTGAATTAAATGAAACACCCCGCCTAAAGCGGGGTGTTTTTGTTTGTGGAAAATTTTTTATCGCTTGTTGGGAATAAACTCTGAGGTTCATTCGTTATTTAAGTGTCTTTGATGAAAAACAGGAAATAAACGAATGAACAAACTACATACTGCTTTAATTGTTGCACTAGGTCTTACTTCAAACGTGGCGCTAGCTCAGGCTGTCGATACATCTGTTTCAGTGTTCAATAGCACCCAAGCTTCAACCAATGTATCTGGTGAGCAAGCAAGTGCTACTCAGTCAATGTCCTCACAAACTTCAGCTTCTGCAAACGCAGATGCACAGTCAAATAGTGTTACAGAAACTGAAGCTAGCAGCGAAACGCAAAACGCAGACCAGGCTGATGCTACTGCCACTACTAACGACACATCAGAAACATCTGATGCGGCAAGCGGCGAAATGCTTACTCAACTTACCAGTGCCCAAAGTGCTCTAGTAGGCAGCGGTGCGGCAACGCAAACCATTGCTTCTAATGCTGCAGGCGCCTTAGATATTACCGCTTCAACTGCCACAGATATGGTATCAGGCGCCGTTGATAGCAGTGTTTCGCAGGCGGCGGATGTCAATGCCATAGTCTCCTCAACACTTACCCAATCAGTTGAAGCGGTAGCGCAATCGCAGGTTGAAGAAAGCGTGGCTAGCCAGGTATCTGGCCAAGTAAGTGGGCAAATCGAAAATACGGTTTCCACCACCGTTGAAAACACGGTGAGCGGAAGTATTGCTGGCATTTTGAACCAGTAAAAGTCACGCGGTTCAAGGTAATAGACGAATCTTGAACCGCCGCCACCTCTGGTTATTCCAATAACTATGAAGGTTATATAAACAAGGGGGGCGCTACTCCCAGCCCCGCCCTTACTTCCATGTGTTAATTCCGTGAGCATTCGATTTAGTAGGACACCTGCATGAGCCTTAAAACCTCCACATCATTATTAAGCGTATTAAGTCTATCTATTGCATTAAGCTTAATTGGCAAAATTGCCATGGCGAGTCAGTCAGAAAACAGCGCAGAAACTGACGGACACAAGTTGATAAAAGTGACTGGAGAAGCCTATATCGGTGCTCATCACGACTCAAATGTGAACGTTAGTGAACTTGATACGAATACCGACACATCCGACTCAGCAATTAAAGGGAATGCGAAGCTTAAGCTAGCGTTAATGCCTACCGATAAATGGCAATTCAGTGCGTCTGCACAGCATAGTGAAACGCGCTACAATGCACTGTCGAATTTTGACCTAGCTATCACTACCTTGTCGGGCGAGGCGAGTTACCAATTGTCTTGGACTAAAATTGGCGTTCATCACTATTACGCAAATGCTGACCTTGATAACAATGCTTTTCTCACTTACCAACAAAGCGGTGTTTCATTGGCCAACAGTGCGTTTACGCAAGGTTACTGGCGATTAAGTGTCGACACCATCGATAAGTCGTTTGAATCGGTGCCAGAGCGCGACGCCGATGCGCTATCTAGCCGCATTGACGGTTTCTGGTTTTTTAAAAACCAAAGCTTTATGCAATTGGGCGCGAAATATCAAAATGAAGATGCCTTGAACCAAGCGTTCGACTATTCCAGCTATGGTATTGACGCCAGTTATGCTTACCCCGCCAGCTTGTGGGGTAGCGCACTCGATATCAAGCTCGGTTATGAAATGGAAAACAGACACTATGGTCAAGGTAGCCTAAGCAGCGAGCCTACTGCTTCAGGAGCACCTTTCAGTGAGTTTGAACAACAAGGCGGCAGGCGACGAGAGGATGATAGGCATGTTTTCAAAGCGAGCATAGAATATGCTGCTATGGAGAACGTAGATTTTATCGTAAGCACGCAATACAAAGACTATGGTTCAACCTTAGTATCGGCAGACTATCAAGAAACCATTGGTGAAATTGGTGTTAGATTTCATTTTTGATAGCACAATAGCATTCACTGTTGATTTAACTAATGGAGAATACCTACGCCAAAAACCGGGTCTCGTCCCGGTGCTCCAGCATCTATAGCTTGGTCGCGCAATGTGACTAACGCTTGGGCTGGATTTGAACTAGCGCGAAATAGACAGGCATAGCGGGCTGAAACAAAAGGCGTTGCCATCGATGTGCCGGTCTCACGGCTAGTCGTACCATCTGGATGTGCGACTTCTACTGAAACACCGCTGGCCGCAAAATCAACATAGTTACCTTGATTGGCCCATCGATAGATAGCGTGGTTATTGTCTACTGCTGTTACCGCAATAGTTGACGGGTATGCCGCGGGAAACAAAGGCGGAGAGGCTGGTCCTTCGTTTCCAACTGCTGCAATAATTTGCACCCCTTGCTCACTGATTTTTTGTATAACGTTGGCCAGTACCGAGTTTTCTGGCCCTGCTAAGCTCATATTAATAACATCAACCTGTTTGGCGACTAAATAGTTGAGACCATCAATTAATGATAATAAGGTCGCGCCCTGACTAATACTGTTTCGCGTATAAAAGACGCTAGCGTTATAGAGTTGACTTCCTGCACGCATATTATCTGCCAATAAGCTGGCTACTGACGTACCGTGTACTTGGGTAGTTGGTAAAGCTTGTGGAAGAAAAGGCTGTTGTTCAATAACAAGGTGTTCCAGTGCTTTGTGGTTTTGCGCAATGCTGGTATCTATCATTCCAATACGAACAGGTATTTGGCAAACGCCTGGTTTATCAGTAGTTGTAATGTTAGCTAGCATGTCTTGGTTGTTGTTTTTGATTTTAGCGCTTTCTGCTGCGCCCATGCCTTGCGTTAAATAAATATGATTACGACCTACTTGCGTTTTTAGTGTTTCCGGTAAGCTGTTTCTTATTTGAGACAGTTCATCGAGGCTAGTATTAACCTTTAAACGGTAAATCCATTGGTCTATAGCGGCTAAATGGCGAGACGATTCAATGGTGATGTCGGGGTGAGAAAAGTGAGTTTTGTCAGCCTCGCTACCGACAACTAACCATTCTCTTTCCAATGCTAAAAATCCATCAGGGGCTTTTACTTCTTTTAGTACAAGAGTGCCTGAAGGCGAGGCAAGGCTTAGGGGCGATGGAACAGAAAATTGCGGGGCAGGTATGTTAGCTAAGGTGTCAAACCTACTTTCAACACCTTGTGTTACCTGAGTTTCAAGCACATCTCGCACGGTGCCTACATCAACGGGCACGCTATCAATGATAGGCCTGACGGGTTCGATTATTTGACGGCCAATAGTTAACTGGGCGCTGGCATTTAAGCTTAACACGCTGCCCATTGTAAATATTAAGCCGCCTACTACGCGCTGACAAAGCGATCTGCACTTCATAATTTTACCTCACTTGCTTTGCGACTAAACCCATACAGGCATCACCGGGCCCAGCGTGCTTGTTACTCACCGCGAAGGACTCGGTCAACCTATCCATAAATAAAGCTGGCATAAAACGTGCCCTTAATGATGGGATAACCCTTTTCTCGTACTTAATTAACGTTTGGTGATGTAAAAAATTCCCGTTCCTTGGGAATAAATCACGGCATCAAACGTTAACTAGGTATAAAGCATGATTTCATAGGAAGTTGTATGAAAGAAGAAGTGACTGAACTCGTTCCATCATTAAGAAAATTTGCGTTTTCACTTACCGGCAATATACATGATGCTGATGATTTACTGCAAAATACGATTGAGAAGCTACTGACTAAACCTTTGCCACAAGATGCCACATTAATGGCATGGGCATTTCGAGTTTGCCGCAATTTATGGATAGATGAGTATCGTGCGCAAAAAGTAAGAACAAGTGCGGCGGTTAGCCCTGAATTGCAGGCTAAGGATGAGGCGCATTTGGATGAAGCCCTTTCAGGTGGTATTACGCTAAAGCAAGTAAGTAAAGCCATGGGGGAATTACCCCCAGAACAACGAGAGACCTTGTCACTTATTGCTATACAAGGAATGAGCTACGCAGATGCTTCAGAGGTACTTGAGGTGCCTGCTGGGACTATTATGAGCAGACTTGCTAGGGCAAGAAGCAAACTCAGTAATATGCTAAACCCACAACAAGAGGTGGTGTTATGACAATATCTGACGAAATGCTTTGTGCATTCTTAGACGCAGAACTTAGCGATGACGACATGGAACATGTCAGAACTGCTATTGCCAGTGATCTTGCACTGTCAGACCGCTTAGCGTCTTTAGCGCAGGTAGACATGATGGTGAAAGCAGCGGCTGATGCTGCAACGCAAAAACCTTTACCTAATAGCGTAGTGGCATTACTTGCAGATGATGCGACCTCAGAAGCCTATCTTGAGCAAGCAGATTTCGACTCAGACCATGTAAGTGCAAGCCAGGCAAGTGAGAGCATGCCAAGCAACGTTACTTCGTTTAATCGCAAAGCCCAAGACGCTAAACGTAGTGGGAAGTGGAAATTCCCTTTATCGTTAGCGGCTGGAGTGGCGTTAGTGGCAGGGTTAACCTTGATGCAATCAGAGTATACAGACCCCCTAGATCCTGCTGGCACTTCGTCAACGAATAACCATTGGGCGAATGTATCTACAGCCCTCGATAATAATTTAACGGGTGAGATGATGGTAACCGATGCGGGCATGGAGATAGTGCCACAACTGTCGTTTATGAATAAACAATCACAGTTGTGCAGACAAGCGCAGATACAAGGTGAAGATGAACTGAATATCATGATTGCGTGTAAAAATGAACAAGGCATTTGGCAACTTCACGCGAGTAAGCTGATGACAGCGGGTCGCAACAAAAGTGAGTATCAAACGGCAAGTGCCAATAAAGTACTTGATGAAGAGATAGATTTGTTAATGGTATCGACGCCATTAAACAGAGAACAAGAGCAGCAAGCTATTAATCATGGATGGCAGTCTAAGACTGCCGAAGGAGTCGTTTATGAAAACTAAATTTATAGCGTTTCTAGCAGTAATGCTAATGGCGGGGTGCGCGAGTCAACCCGATTATCGACAGGCATCTAATGGTGGTTTTGGGTATACCGAAAGTAAATTAAGTGAAACCCAATACCGCGTTCACTTCAAAGGTAGAGGGTCTGATAAGAGTAAGGCTATGGACTATGCCATGTACCGTTCAGCGGAGCTGACCTTACTGAAAGGGTATGATTGGTTTGTAGTAACCGATCGGGAAACCATGGTAGATAAAGAGCGCGTACAAACATCACCTCAGGTTGGCTTCAGCCAACGCTATGCGCGGGTAACTGAATGTGGCGTTATTACTTGTAGAACGTCTTATCATCCTACAACCCAGTTTGAATCTGGCATTTTCGTAGGTGGTTCGCAAAAGAGCGAAATCGAAAGTATTTTGAATATTGAGATGGGAAAAGGTACACGGCCCACGTCGGCCACCAGTTTTGATGCAAGAGAAATTAGCAACAACTTAAAACCTGATACGGAATCTTCACCTTAAGCACTTACAAGGTGCTTAGCCCTAACGGTTAGGTTGTGTTATGTATAAAAAAAGCCCCGAATGGGGCTTTTTTTGTGCTGCAAGCCGTTAAGGCTTAGGTAAAGTGCCTAGTTGAAATGGTTATCCACTTCTTTTTCGGCTTCTTCACGGCTCTTGCCGTATGCTTGCTGAATTTTACCTACTAATTCTTCACGACGACCATCTATTACGTCTAGGTCATCATCGGTAAGTTTACCCCATTGCTGTTGTACCTTACCTTTCATTTCTTTCCAGTTGCCTTCGATACGATCATTGTTCATATGTTGCTCCTTTAAAAAGAATAACCGAGTGGTTATTGTGAACTGCACTTAATAAGTAGCAATCCCCATTCCAAACACTAACATTATGAATAATATAGTTTTTTGTGGTTTATGAACAAAGGGCTATTGCCAGCGCTCTGCATTATTTACATGGCGCTGAAAGTCATACAGGGTTTTATGATTATGCGGCACAATAAAATGATAGCTTCAATACTCATTAAGCAAGTTGCTTCGCAAAGGCTTCAACATCTTGACGCTTATCTATCTTATGCTGGTCTTCACTGCGCCCTTCACGCCAATAGCTGCTAATGTACACTTGGCTGTGGGGCACCTGTTTTTCGTCCTTAAGCCACGAACGAATTTTTCTCATTTGAGAAAATTCACAGGCAACCCATACAGCAGGGGTTCCTTGTTGCCAGTCAATACGCTGCAAGGCGTCAGACAATGTTGCTTCTTTTTTAGATACCCACTTAATCGATACGCCTTTAGGCTTTTCTAGCGTGGTAGCATCGGTTTCATGTTCAATAGCTATAACTGCAATGCCTTTAGTATGGCTAGGAAGTGCTTGTAAATAGTTTCTAATACTGGGCAGCGCTGTCATGTCGCCTGCGAAAAGTACCCAGTCATAATTCTCTGCTAACGCTTTACTGCTACCAGGGCCTGCAATAGTTAGCTTGTCACCTTCTTTTGCGCTTAGCGCCCATGCGGCGGCGGGGCCAGTTACTCCATCTTTTGCATGCACTACCATATCAATGGACATTTGTGCTTTTTGTCTATCGAAGCTGTTTATCGTGTAGGTACGCATAGCAACGGGTTTATCTTTGGCAGGCTGAACGACAGGGTCACCATTTAAATCAAAAAGTAACTTAACGTAAGCGCCAGGGCGAGTTTCTGGGAAGTCTTCTAATGTAGCGCCGCCAAGGACAATACGTTGCATGTTTGGTGTTATACGGAAAGACTCGATAACTTCAACAACACGAGGTGCGGGTTTAGACATGATTTTCTCCAAATACGACAGTGGGCATAGCTTATTTGATAATAGTTCTCATTTCCATTTCTAAGAGTGGGATGAAATCTAGCTAATAATTCTGGTTTTTAGAAAAGTAGGCCGTATTACGAAAGAGAGGATATTTATTATAGGCAAAAAGAAAGGGGCTAAAGAGCCCCTTAAGAAAAACACAACATAACTTGGAAAACACATTTACACTTCACAAAGCCAACACACTAAATGACTCCATGTATTAGTAAGAGCGGTGAAATAAAGAAAAGTTCAGCAAAATATAAAAATAAATAAAAAGTTTTTAAAATATTTATTTCCAGAGCCTCTTTTATCATAGGTTTAGTGGTTTGAAATAAAGGTAAGACCCTAAAATAAAAGGTAAAAATATAAACTGACAGGCAAAAAAATGCCCGCCAAAGGCGGGCTAAAATCAGAGGTATATAAAAGGCCGGGAAGGGCCTTAGAGGGGAGAGGCATGCTGTCGGGTGACAGCACACTAATAATATCGATGACATTACTAGTGTTCCTCGATATGGCTATTGCTGAAGGCGTAATGCCGGGTCAACAGAGCCAAATAAGTTACAATCCTTTGTTGCACATGGACATCAATGTCTGTGCCAGTGATGTGGGCATCCAGTAGTAATCGCGATGAAAGCGCTAGCTACTCTGCATCCTGCAGGCCTTTACGACTTAATCCAAGTCGCCATCACACTCAACTGGCGCAAAAACAGATAATCGGTCATTCACGTCAACAACTTCCTTAAGCAAATCAACTCACTCCGTGGTGATTGCTTTGTCGACATCAATGTCAACCTTGCTCGTCATCAAGACGCATCCTTTTTCAACATCCGTGTTGGCGTTAAACGTATTTAACTTTCCGATAAACAACAGAGCGACGTTAACCTTGCTATCAATCCTTGCATCCCTGGCCGACGAATTTCCTTTTACGTCCAATGTTGTCAGCCTGCGCAGATAAAGTCTGTAATGTCATGGTTACCTTCGTGGTAACGGTATGCCTTCCTAGCATCATGTTTACGTCTGTTGTTATCCGTTAGTCTAATTAATGCCAAACTTGTGCCAAAATTTAGCGTCGTTTAAATATAATAGTAAATTATTGATATAAATCTATTTTATTCTAAATTTAAAACGTTTGGCATTAATTGGGCGTATGTTTAAAAAAAAGGGTGGGAAATTTTTTCCTACTGTCGTGTCGTTTCTTACCGAATGCACATACACAATAACAATCAGTGTTACCTTGCTTGAAAATATGCTTGTTTACTGTTCAATATATAATATAATAAAAATCTAATATATTAAGGTTTTTGATATGAAATTAGCAATTGATATGCTTTTGCATGTAAGCACGCACAAAGGGCGATGGGTTTATTTTTTTCTCGCCGTGATAACGGCATTTGCCGCTTTTCAAATGCGGTTAATTCAGATTGATACCGATCCTGAAAACATGTTGGCGGAATCTCATCGTGCTCGTACCTTTCATAATGAGGTAAAGCAAACCTTTTCCATGCACGATGCGATAGTGGTTGGTTTGGTGGTGCCGGAAAAGGGTGCCAAAAGCGATGAGGCCATAAGCGGCATATACACGCCAGACGCCTTAGCAGCCATTCACCAAGTGACTGACCATGTACTGGCTATAGAGGGTGTTATTAGCCAAGACGTCATGTCGTTTTCAACAGTAGACAACATTAAGCAAGGTAGTGACGGGAGTCTTGAGTTTTCATGGTTAATGGCCAGCCCACCTGAAACCGCAAGCGCAAGTGCTGAACTACAAAAGTCTATCGAAAGGCTGCCGTTACTGTACGACACGCTGGCTGCGTCTTCAGGTAACGCTGCTGCTATTTATATCCCTATTGCCGACAAGAATGAAAGTTATCGCATTGCCCAAGATATTCGCGCTTATTTAACGAATGTTGACACGGCAGGCCAATGGCACATCACAGGCTTACCTGTTGCTGAAGATCAGTTTGGGGTAGAAATGTTTGTGCAAATGGCTATCGCTGCACCTGCGGCTGGTGCCATGATTTTTATTCTTCTGTTCTTATTTTTCAGAAATTGGTCGCTTATTACTGCGCCCATGATAGTGGCGATGGCTACAGTTATCATTACCATGGGTGCTCTCATTGGCATGGGATTCACTGTGCACATTATGTCATCCATGATTGCTATTTTTCTCATGCCAATCGCGGTAGTCGACTCAGTACACATATTGTCTGAATTTTCCGACCGTTGTAAGCCAGGTGAAAATGCAGGTAAGGTGATCACTCACGTGGTTGAGCACCTGTTTAAGCCCATGCTGTTTACCTCACTCACTTCATCAGCAGGCTTTTTCTCTTTAATGCTAACCCCTATACCGCCCGTGCAGATCTTTGGTGCTTATATTGGCTTTGGCATTTTATTGGCATTTTTGATTACTCTTACGTTTATCCCTGCTTATATTTCCCGTATGTCGCCCGCGGCATTAAGCAAACTTCAAGTCGCGCTACATCAAAATGAAGAAGCAGATAATAATGAAGGCAGTACCACGTTACTAAAACGTACCGTTACTAAACTACGCTACATCGCGCTAAACCACAGAGCGCTGATTATTGCTGTATTTGGTGCAATTACCCTAGTATCAGCGTGGGGAATTACGCAAATTAATATCAACGACAACCCTGTGCGTTGGTTTAAACAAGACCATGAAATAAGGGTGGCAGACAGGGCCTTAAATGCAGAGTTTGCGGGCACGTACAATGCTTATTTGGTCATTACAGATACCAATAAAAGCATTGATGCTATCAAGGTATTAAATGAGGCAAATTTACCATCAAGTTTAGATGAATGGGTTGAGCAAACTCAGGTGTCGATAAACCAGAGCGACGATGCTAACAAAATGTCGGAACTTGCCATGCGTATTGATGATGCGCTATTTAGCAATCTCGACGATGATGAACTAACCGCGTTAGACAACTTATTGCAAGTCGTTGATGCCGCGAATGGGAATGCCAATACCTTCCAACAGCCCGCAGTACTTGCGCATATTGAGAAGTTACAAGCGTACCTAGATACTCAACCTTTAATTGGTAAATCACAGTCTTTGGTTGATGTAGTCAAAGTGGTGAATCGTGAGTTGCGCTCAGGTAATGAGGTAGACTACGCATTGCCCGCCAACAACCGAGGCGTGGCACAAACCCTAATGCAATATCAGTCTTCCCACCGTCCTCAAGACCTGTGGCATTTTGTCACGCCGGATTATCGCCAAACGCTGATTTGGCTACAGCTAACCAGCGGTGACAACCAAGATATGACGAATGTCATTTCGCTTGTTGAAGATTACTTTGCTAATAACCCACTACCAGAAGGGCTAAGCTACGACTGGGCAGGTAAAGCCTACTTAAATGTGGTGTGGCAAGAAAATATGGTAACAGGCATGTTGGAAAGCTTGCTTAGCGCCTTTGTCATTGTATTTGTGATGATGGTACTACTGTTCCGTTCTTTAGTTTTTGGCGTGCTCGCTATGCTTCCCCTTACCATCACGATTACCTTTATTTACGGGCTTATTGGCATTGTGGGTAAAGACTACGACATGCCTATTGCTGTACTTTCGGCGCTTACCTTGGGGTTATCTGTGGATTTCGCTATTCACTTCCTTGCTAGGGCGCGTGAAATCTATAAGGAAACGGGTAGTGTGCCAGACACCTTAGACGCTATGTTCGATGAGCCTGCCAGTGCAATAACGCGAAATGCGTTGGTGATAGCACTGGGCTTCACCCCTTTACTGCTAGCGCCGTTAGTGCCTTACATAACGGTGGGTGTTTTCTTGGCGAGTATCATGGCGGTTTCTGCCTTGGTGACTTTGTTGGTCTTACCCGCGGCCATGGTATTTTTAAAACGTTGGGTTTTTAAAGGAGCTTAATATGCGTAATTCAATGCTTCACATCACAAATGTTAATCGCGTTTTCTCTGGTATGGCACGCGCTAATACTCACATCAACACTAAAACCTCCAACTCGAGTGTTCGTGTTTGGTTAACGAGTATGTTGCTACTTTGCTTTTCTTTTGCCGCGGTGACTCCCGTTACCGCGAATGCGCAAGAAGACGTGGCGAGTATTATTGCGAAGTCAGAAAAGGCCGCCTATTACGCAGGCAATGACGGTAAATCAATGGCGCGAATGATCATCGTAGATAGTCAAGGGCGTAAACAAATGCGTCAGTTCACGATTTTGCGTAAAGACGTGCTAAACAATGAAGGTACTGAAAGCGGCGACCAAAAAATGCTGGTGTTTTTCAGCCGCCCAACCGAAGTAAAAGGCACGGTGTTTAGAGTTGAAAAGCACACCAACATTGATACCGATGATGATCGTTGGTTGTATTTACCGGCCCTTGATTTAGTAAAGCGCATTGCCGCTGGCGATAAACGCACCTCGTTTGTCGGTTCACACTTTTTTTATGAAGATGTGTCGGGCCGTGCAGTGTCAGAAGACAACTTCACTATGCAAAATACCACCGATACCCACTATGTGTTACGCGCAACGCCTAAAAGCGCCGGTAGCGTAGAGTTCTCTCATTATGTCGTAGAGATAGACAAGCAAACCTACTTGCCCACGCTAATCAACTTTTTCAAAGGAGATGATAATTACCGCCGAGTTGAAGCGGTATCAGTAGACACAGTTCAAGGGTACCCAACGGTAGTACGAAGCAAGGTGTCTGATTTAGCATCAGGGGGTTATACCTTAATGGAATTTCGCGGTATTCAGTACGATATTGCGTTGCCAGACAGCGTGTTTAGCGAACGTAGCTTGCGAGTGCCACCACGAGAGTTTGTGGAGTAATCGTGATGCGGGCAGCACAGCTTTTTTCAGGGAAATACTTTGTTAGCGCACTTTTTGAGGTCGGGCTACCGGGAATAGCGCTACTTGCAATAGTGCTGCTGGGAATAAGTGTTTCAACTCCGGTGTATTCACAAGCACTCCAGAATGAAATTGCACAAGATGTACCCGCTAAAACTGAACAAATCGACAACCCCGAGCCTGCTAGTGACGATAGTTTGGAAAATGAAGGGTGGGATGATAACAGCTGGGGCAACGAAGGTTGGAGTGACGATAATTGGGATAGCGAAGACTGGGGCGAGCAGGACAATAGCGCTACCGCTTACACCTTAAGTGGATTTGTCGAGTTAGCGGCAGGAAACCGAGTAGCTACTGACGCTGCCATTGATGCTAGCAGCACCTTACGAGATGCAAGAGTGCAACTACGCGCTGATTACGCGCTAGCAGCATCGAAACTTAGTTTTCGGGGCGATGCGTGGTACGACGGCGTTAAACATCAACGAGAATTTCAGATACGTGAGCTAGCATGGCAAGGCAATCTTGCTGCTTTGGGCCAATGGGGCAATGCTTTTGACCTGAAAATTGGGCAGCAAGTACTCACTTGGGGAACAGGTGATTATGTCTTTCTAAACGATCTTTTCCCAAAAGATTATCAGTCATTTTTTTCTGGCCGTGATGATGAGTATTTAAAAGCGCCCAGTGCTTCTATTAAGTTATCTGGGTATTGGGAGGCCATAAATATAGATGTTGTGGTGACACCAGAATTTGAACCTGATATCGGTATTACAGGAGAAGTCTTTTCCTTTTTTAGCCCCCAAGCCGATGAAAATATCGCGCCAGCGTATACCGTAAGTAATGAGAATACGCCTAGTGGTAGTGAAGTGGCGTTGCGGGCGCATCGCACATTTAGCAGCTCGATTGGGAGTATTGAGGCTGCGTTATACGGATATCGAGGTTATACCAAGCAACCCACCGCCGTAGATGAATTGGGTGCGCCGCGTTATAGCCGCTTAAATGCCATTGGCGCCAGCGTCGTTATGCCATTGGGTAAAGGGATTGCAAATGCAGAGTATGCGTATTACCGGAGTGTGGAAGATAGTGAAGGTACTGATCCATCTGTGAGTAATTCCCAGAGCCGCTTCTTACTGGGTTACAGCCAAGAAGTGATGGCTAATGTAACCGGCGCTGTGCAGTGGTATACCGAAGCCATTCAACATCATGATTCACTATTGACTCATTCACTCTACCCAGAATATGAGCAAGAAGCGTATCGCCATTGGGTTACAGGTCGTATTACATGGCAGGCGTGGCGACAAACCCTCACTATCAATAGCTTTCTATTTTATTCACCTACGGATAATGATGGTTATTTGAAAGCTAGCGCCAGCTATTCGCCGACTGATAAATGGCAGGTTCGAGGCGGAGTAAACCTATTTAGCGGCGAAGAAACACATACTTTCTTTGCTCAATTCGAAGATGCCAGTAACGTCTATTTTGCGTTTAGGTATTTTTATTAGTTTGCGCAGCAAACAAATGTAGTCGTAAATTTTGTACAAATTAACTGGGTGCGATTATTTAAGAGGAAATGATAATGTCTCAGGAAAAAGCATTGACCGCTTTTGCGGGCTTCATGGTGTTGTTGTCGGTTGTGTTAACCGTATGGGTTCACCCAAACTTTGTATGGTTTACGGTGTTTATTGGCGCCAACTTATTTCAGCAAAGCTTTACCGGCTTTTGCCCCGCCACACTTTTTTTTAAAAAGGTATTGGGGCTAAAAAGCGAAAGAGAGCTGGCTCAACAGCAAAACTAGTTTAACGATAAGCGAATTTAAATATTCGCGAAGGCACTAGTTAGGCTTAAGCGTTGATGGCTAGCTACGCTTACCAAGAACCATACATAGGGTTAGGCAAAATAAACAAGCTAGTGCCGACTTCAGGCAGTATCGCTGGCAGATAAGCATCTTCCTGCGTTACCCCTTGAAAATCTTCAATATTATCGCCAATTTGCATAATAATATTATGCGGTTTGTTCCAACCCTCACTTGCCGTGTCATTCGTGAGCGAGCAAGCTGGCGAGCCTTGCTTTACGGCATTACGACGGCGGTCTTTATCGTTCACAATGTACTTATGATCAACGGCCTCTTTGTCGGCAGGTAATCTGCCCATAATACAGGTGTTGCTTGGTGTAAGCGGCAAGCCCATGGCGAGCAAGTTATTCCACGTGTGGCTGTCTAAGGTTTTATCGCGGTTAGTAATAAGGGCAATTTTTCCACCTCTTTCAATCACGGTTGTTAGAAACTTATCTACACCGGGAACTAACGTGGCTTCTTCCCTTTTTATCCATGCGTTCCAGCTTTCGCTTGAATACCCCAAGCCTTTTGACTCACGCTCTTCTTGATAAAGGCTGTTATCTAGCACGGTTTCATCTACATCTAGCACGATTACGGCAGGCGTTTGCTGATTTTCAAAGGTTGCAGGCAGTGCGGCGGTAGCTTGCTTATAAACATAGGCGCTAAGAAGTGGATACTCTTTACTCTGGCGTTGGTATTTCACAGCGTTAGATAAAGAAAAAGACGCTTCTGGCGCAGCGTCCGCTACGCTGGTGTCAGCCTGTGGGGTAGTAACACAGGCTGATAGCGCGCTTAGCGCCAAACAAGACACGGCAATAGGTCGCAGTGCGGTCTTAAGAGAAGTCGAAGCAGTGGTAAACATGTTTATAGTCCTTGCTTGGCGGTAACGGTTTATCTTCGCCAATGAAAATTTTGATGCGTTACTTTGACACAAAACGTTCCGGCTTCAAAATAAAGGTAACTTGCCCGAGCCTCACTTTGTCGTATTACTGATAAAACTAACTAGCGCCGGGCCTAATGCTTCTGCAAAGTCTCAGGCAAAGTCGAGTAAATCGGTGCCAAAGAAGTTATCGATAATGCATCGCCATTCACCGCTGTCGTTTCGCTGCATCACATACACCGCTCGTTTGCCGTCGCAAGGTAATGTGTGGGGAGCGGCTTTTGGCACTAGGTAAAGCTTAGCGATTACTAAGGCTACATCACCCGCCTCAATTACAATTTCATCGCCGGTGGTAACGATATGCTCCGGCATGTATTTGCGTTGGAAAGTTTGTAGTGCGCTAACACAATCGTGCTGGGCTGTGCCTTTTAGCGGCGTAGATACCACCTTGGCATTATCGCCATAGCAGGCGCTAACCGAAGCAGGGTCGTTTTCGTTTACCGCGTTGTGCAAACGGGCTAATAACTGAGTGATGTTGTTCATGGCTGTCGTCTCGTTTGTTTTTACCGCGAAGACAGACTTAAGAAAAACCCGCCTTGGCGGCGGGTTTTAGTGATGTTTTACGTACGCACTAACTTTCCCGCCAATTATTAATAATAATAGCGAGGAGGATAATTGAGTTTAACGCCAAACCTTGGCGCGGTGCTGAAAACAGCAATGTGCGTAATGTCATAACCGCAGTATTTAATTTGCCGAATAAAAAGTCAATGACTTTGTGGGGTAGATTCTCATCGCTTAACAGATGATGTGCTAGGGCAATCGAAACGCGCGGTAAACCCATCCATGGGCGCTCCGCCACAGCATCCATGCTGTGGAGGGTTCCGATTGCCCTAGCACACCATCTATACTGAGTTCGTACGGTAGTAATCGGTAAGCCCGTAAATGTTCCAAGGGGCTCCGCTGCCGCATCCTTGCGGCAGAGGGTATGAGACTCGCTCTCCACCCTCACTCTGAAACATAGCTGGCTACTTCGCCACAGCATCCATGCTGTGGAGGGTTCCGATTGCCCTAGCACACCATCTATATTGAGTTCGTACGGTAGTAATCGGTAAGCCCGTATAGGTTCCAAGGGGCTCCGCTGCCGCATCCTTGCGGCAGAGGGTCATGAGGCATGCTCTCCACCCTCACTTTGAAAGCTTACATTGGTGGCTACTTCGCCACAGCATCCATGCTGTGGAGGGTTCCGATTGCCCTTGCACACCATCTATACTGAGTTCGTACGGTAGTAATCGGTAAGCCCGTATAGGTTCCAAGGGGCTCCGCTGCCGCATCCTTGCGGCAGAGGGTCATAAGGTATGCGCTCCACCCTCACGCTGAAACTCAACATAGCTGGCTACTTCGCCACAGCATCAATACTGTGGAGGGTTCCGATTGCCCTAGCACACCATCTATATTGAGTTCGTACGGTAGTAATCGGTATACCCGTATAGGTTCCAAGGGGCTCCGCTTCCAAGTTTTATCAATATGTAAAATTGTTACCCATTCGAATCGGTTTGTTTTAATGTCGTAGATGAAAACACAAAATAATAAATATAGATGCTTTGGGAGAGAAACGAATGCGGGTAAGAAAATGTAGCGTTACAAAAGCCCTTTCTAAAAGTGCGGTGGCATTTGCTGTATGCGCAGTAGGCTTAAGTACTACTTTATTAAGTGGCTGCAATCCCGCATCTGAAGATGCGCCGAAGCATGCACAGCAGGCTAGTGTTGATAAGCCAGAAAGCGTTAAACAGCAAGAAGATAAGCGCCTTGTCGCGTTTATAGAGGCGCGTTTTGATAGGTTGGTGGCACAAAGCCCAAATTTCCAATCTTACCTAGGTATTAACAATGGCGCGCAATCTACGTGGAGTGACACGTCTGATGCGTTTGCTCAAAAACAGTTAGAAAACACAAAGGCCGATCTGGCTAAATTAACTGCCGAATTCGACCGCGGTGACTTAAGCGACGAAGGCAAATTGAATTTTGATTTGTTCAAACGAGAACTCACCAATGACATTGAAAATGCAGCGTTTCGAAAGCAAAGCTATGTGGTCGATCAATTCAGAGGCCAATACACCTCAGCCATTACCTTGCTTAAAAATAACCACCTTATTGTGAATGAAGCTGGTGCACAAGCGTATATAAATAGGCTTGTGGGTTTTGAATCGCTCATGGCAGATATTGTGACGAGAATGAAAGACCGTGCAGCCTTCGGTGTGTTGCCGCCTGCATTTTCGTTTGATTCAATGATTAGCGACGTAAGTGCTATGTTAACCGGCGCACCCCTAGATGCCCCGGTAGCGAGCAGTAGCAGCCTTCACCCCTTATATGCTGACTTTAAAGAAAAGTTAGCCGCACTGCATTTAGAAGAATCAAAAGAAAATGCATTGCTTGAAGAGGCTAGTAACGCCCTAAAAGGACCGTTTAAAAGAGGCTACAGCAGTTTACTTGCAACACTTGAACAACAAAAGCCATTACAAATTAACAATGATGGTGTTTGGTCGTTGCCTAACGGCGATGCGTATTACGCGAATCGAGTAAAAGCTGAAACCACATTAGCGTTGTCACCAGAAGAAATTCATGTGATTGGTTTAAATGAAGTTGCACGCATTCATCAACAGATGCAGCAGATAATGGATGAGGTTGAGTTTACGGGAACACTACAAGCGTTTTTTGAATTTATACGCACCGACCCCAATAATTATTATGCCAATAACGACGAGGGTCGAGCGGCGTTTTTGGATGATGCAAAAGCGCAAACCAGTGAAATCTTTGCCGTTGCCGATCAATATTTCCATACTCTGCCAAAAGCCGATTTAGAAGTACGTAGAGTAGAGCCTTGGCGCGAGAACTCTACGTCTATTGCGTTTTATAATCGTCCCAGTTTAGATGGAAGCCGTCCTGGTATTTACTATGCTAATTTGGCTGATATGACAGGGGTTCAAAAGTATGTGTTCAAAGCGATAACTTATCATGAAGGTGTACCCGGCCATCATTTTCAAATTGCTCAGGCACAAGAACTAGAAGGGCTGCCGCGCTTTAGGAAGTATTTAGGCGTAGGGGCTTATATTGAAGGCTGGGCCTTGTATGCTGAACAATTAGCGTTTGAAATGGGTTTTTATAAAAACCCATTGCATAACTTTGGCCGTTTGCAGAATGAGCTTTGGCGAGCGGTTCGCCTTGTGACCGATACAGGTATTCACTACAAACGCTGGTCGCGAGAACAAGCAATAGAATATTTTGTTACCAATACCCCTTTATCACCTCAAGATATTGAAACGGAAGTAGAGCGTTATTTCGTGAACCCTGGTCAGGCACTTTCTTACAAAATGGGAATGTTAAAAATACTGGAATTACGTGAAAAAGCACAAGCGCAGATAGGTGATAACTTCGATATTCGCGACTTCCATTCAAGCGTACTGGGTGCTGGCGCATTGCCTTTGGACGCGTTAGAAAAGCGGGTAGAGCAATACATCAACACTAAACAATAATAGCAGAAGGACAATGCCCTACTTCTTCTCTGCGATCGGCGGTATAAATATCTGTAGGTGAAACATGAATGTATTAACTTCTACAAGTTATTTCCTTTTGATAACTATTGGCTTAGTTGACGTTTACGCGTCAGCAGAGACTATTGAAATAGATAGCATAAAATACACATCGTCCATTATTGAAGTAGGGGCTGGGCAACCATCGATTATCGCGTCGGATATTAACGCTGATGACAACCAAGATGTGATAATCGCGAACGCGTCTGATAATAATATTATCACTTACCTTTCAGACGGGAAGGGTACCCTAAACCGCGGCGGAATTTTTGCTGCAGGGGATAGCCCTTCTGGGTTAGCGATATCAGATATAAACGCAGACGGACACGTTGATGTGGTTGTTGCCAATCATGAAACTTCGTACATTACTGTGCTCTTTGGCAAGGGGGATGGAACCTTTGTCGAGCCGCCGCATTCCCCCTTAAATATTAACGTAAAGCCTCATCCCCACGTTGTGAAATTGAGTGACATTGATGGTGATGAAACGCCAGATTTAATTGTAGATAACAGAAGCCACAATGGACTTCTGGTACTAAAAGGCTTAAGTGCAGGAAGATTTAAAACGCCTGGTAAGGTTATTAACGCAGGTGGAGACCCATACCGAGGGTTTGCTGTTGGCGACATCAATAACGATGGTTTTGAAGATATGGTTACTCCAAATCAGCGAGATATTGGCGTATTGGTAAATACTGGCGATAAGCAAATGCGCTTTTCTTTAAGCAAGTTAGCCCAACCGGAATCGCCCTTTGCTATTGAACTTGCTGATATGAATGGCGACGGAAACCAAGATGTCATTGTAGCGACAAATGAAAGTATGATTACCATTATGCTCGGCGATGGTCGCGGTAATTTTCTAAAAGTCGCTAAATCAGAAATTAGCGCTTCAGCAGGCGCTAAACAAATTGCCACGGGCGATATAAATGATGACGGAATTGATGATGCGTTAATCAGCAGTTGGTCAGGTGAAGTGCTTGCAATATTGGGAACTAAGTCGTCATTTAAGTCTATCAGTTTCAAGCACCCTCAAATTTCAAACCCCTGGAGCCTTGCCATTCTCGATATAAATCAAGATGGTAAAAGTGATTTTGTCATTGGAGATGGTGACAGTAAACGGGCTGCTGTGTATGTTAGTAGCAATGACTTGTAGGCGTTGAGTTATTTAGTGTAGCTTTTAAGTAATCAACAGCGTCAGAAATAATATTCGTGCGCTAATAAAAGGGATATTTTGACAGAGCTTACTGTCGAAGATGTTGAAAAGTACCTGAATTCACTTGGTTCGCAGGGCTGGGAAATTATCGACCTAGATTTTCAAATGGACCCGACGATGCTCGTTGGTCCTATGCCTTTGCTTAAAGTGGCCAAAAGACCTAAAAAACAATGCTAACGCTAGTTTAGTTAAACTGAAAAGGAAGCAGGATATACAATGTTTTTACCAGAAAATGAACTTGATGCCGGATCAGTCGTGCTGGTGCCTTTGCGGGAAGAACATGCTGATGATTTGGCAGACGCTGCGAGTGATGGAAAACTATGGGAGCTCTGGTTTACTTCGGTGCCACGACCAGACGCTATTGACACTTATATTTCTCTGGCATTGCAGCAGCAAAAAGATGGCTTGTCCCAACCCTTCGTGGTGGTTGAAAAACTAAGTGGGAAAGTGATCGGCAGTACCCGTTTTTGCAATCTAGATTATGCAAACAAGCGAGTAGAAATTGGTTATACCTGGTATGCAAAAAGTCATCAGCGCTCGTCGGTAAACACGGAATGTAAATTAGCGCTACTGAACCATGCATTCGAGGTGCTTGACGTTATTGCTGTTGAGTTTAGAACTCACTGGCACAATCTTGAATCGCGTAAGGCAATTGCTCGTCTCGGCGCAAAACAGGATGGGGTACTTAGGCAGCATCAACGTCTACCAGATGGTTCGTTTAGAGACACAGTGGTATTTTCCATTATTAATTCTGAATGGGCGGCGGTAAAAAATAACTTAGTGTACAAGTTGGCAAGTTTTCGACAATAGAGCCACGTGATAGCGCTAATAACAAGGTGAGTCATGACAAAAATCGTGGTATTTGGAAATTCAGGTTCAGGAAAGTCTACCTTGGCTAAGAATTTGGTAAAGGGGCACCACATCGCTCATTTAGATTTGGACTCGGTGGCTTGGGCGCCTTCTAGTTTGCCGACAAACCCACCTAGTCGTTTGCCTATCAGCGAATCAAAGGTGCTTATTGAAACTTTCTTATCTAAAAATACATCGTGGGTTATTGAGGGTTGCTATTCCGATTTGCTCGCTGAAGTCTTGCCTTCTGCCGATGAGCTCATCTTCTTAAATCTACCCATTAACCTTTGTGTAGAAAATGCTAAGGCACGCCCATGGGAACCTCATAAGTATGCGTCTAAGCAAGCGCAAGATGCGAATTTAGATATGTTGATAGACTGGATAAAGGACTATGAAAATAGAACGGATACCTTTTCCAAGCAAAGTCATCAAGTCTTGTACGATAGTTTTGAGGGAACCAAAACCATGTACACCTCAAACAGCCACAGTGAAAGACAATGAAAGATAGCGAAGCACAGTGACCTACGACGAGTTTAATCAGTTTTGTGGTGGCTTAAAGGCTACAACTTATGTAATGCAATGGAATAACTCCCATGTATGGAAGGTGGGCGGTAAAGTATTTGCCATAGGCGGTTTAGGCAAAAACGGTGAACCCGCTTTTATTTTCAAAACCTCAGAGCTTAATTACCATTTTTTGAGCGAGAAACCCGGGTATCGCCCGGCGCCTTATTTTGCGTCTCGGGGCATGAAATGGATCCAGCAATTTGGCGGCGATGAAACTCAACCTAAAATTGAATTTGAACAAAGTGTAGAAGCACTCAACGAAGAGTTGAGCTACTACTTACACGAGTCTTATAAATTAGTGTCGCTAGGACTTACTAAGAAAAAACAAAAGGAACTAGGGTTGAGTTAATCTTATAGCTTTGACTATAACACTCAATTACCGGAAGATAGGGCGATAATTTAACATGGCCCGCCAATCGTTAAAGGCCATTAATAACAGGGTAAGACCATGCCAAAGGCAAGTGAAATTAAAAAGAATCACACCATCGTTTATGGTGGTAAAACGTGTATTGTGAGAGATATCGAACGTTCAGTACCTCAGGGCCGCGCGGGTGGTAGTATTTATCGCATGCGTATGTACGACGTGGTTAGCGGCGCTAAGTTTGATGAAACCTTCAAAGATTCAGACATGCTAGAAATGGCTGATTTAGTGCGTCGCCCAGTGATGTTTTCTTACATAGATGGCGACGAGTATGTATTCCTCGATAACGAAGATTACACGCCGTACCACCTAAACAAAGAAAGCATTGCTGACGAAGCCTTATTTATTAACGAAAAGACTGAGTCTATTCAGGTGTTAATTGTAAGCGATGTGCCAGTGGCGCTAGATTTACCAATGAGTGTAGAACTAGAGGTAACTGAAACCGACCCTTCTATTAAAGGTGCGTCTGCAACCTCGCGGACTAAGCCTGCTACGTTATCGACGGGGCTAGTGGTTCAAGTGCCTGAGTACATCAGTACTGGCGAGTGGATAAAGGTAAATACCGAAGAGCGTAAATTCCAAAGTCGCGCGTAATATTTATTTAAGTACGATTTAAAAAAACGAGGGCGCATTGCGCCCTCGTTTATTATTGCTATATCACCGCTATGCGACAGTGGCATTCCCGCAAGCGGTCATTTCGCCACTGCCTATATAACTAGATGTTTGCTACAACAGCGTTGTAGAAAGCTTCTGGGCTAGTTGCTTCGTTTGCTGCAACTGATAGTGCCATTTCAGCACGAACAGCAGTAACAACATCAGCACGTGCCGCTTCGTTTACTTCTAAAATATCAAGCATTGCCGTTAGGTGTGCGCCTGAACCTTGGCTAGTTTCTTCAATAACGTTGTTAAAGTTATTTTGAATGAATACCGCCGCAGTAGCCATTTTACCTTCACAAGAATCAGCAGATGATACTTTTGAAGAAACCGCAGTCGTACCTAAATCCCAAATGATGTTTGAAATGGCAGCAGCTGTGCCATTGTCATCAAAAATAGCCGCGCCAATACCACAGTGTTTCCACGGGTTGATGTTGTCGTCAGCCGATACGTTTCCAGCAATGGCAGTAGTCGTAAGAAGTGCAGCAAGCGTTAGTTTTTTAAACATTGTTATATTCCTCTGATTGTTATTAGTAATAATGTGAAATGAGCAAGCCGAAGTCAGTACCATGCTTGTTATCAATATTGGCTCTCACATCCCAGCGCTGATTAATTGAATATCGCGCGGTAATAGAGAGGTAATGTTGATCCTTCGATGGCTGGTTCACAAACCATTGTTGTCCTACTGCCAATGACATTGCTATTTCAGACGTAACATGTGCTACGCCTCCCACTTCTGAACCCACAGCGATAAAGCCGCCATTCAGATTAGAGCTGGTAATAGAAGTGCTGAGCGCGGCATAACCTACAAGGTTGTGACGAAAGGCCCAAGACTTCCCAATAAAACTGTCGATATAACCTGCGCCGCAGTGGGTACAGTTGTTAGCCTGTTCTCTGTAGCCAAAGGCCAGTTTCCAAGCCCAATTGCTATCAAGTGGCAATCCAGATTCAGACGCATTAAGGTTAATAATTCGTACTGGCGTAAACTCTCTTACTGCTAACTCTTCACCCTCTAGGTAACGAAGACGAAGATTAAAGGTGGTTAGCTCAGAGTAAGGAATTCGCCCCGCATTCAGCGTGAGCAGATCGTAATAATTGGCCCTAAAGTTCAACTCCCCCGCCACGTCGCCTGATGGTGTGTCGTATAAACCAAGACCAATACGCGTGGTATCTTGTGCTTCATGAGGAGGGCGTCTATCTATGCTTTTCCAGTTTGGTTTAACGGGTGCCATACCAAACCGTTTTATCATGGCTTGCCGCTTTTGTGCTTGTTGTATAGTGGTGAGGTCGTCTTCTTTTTGTTCAATAAACGCAAAGTAGTCGTAAAGGGTATCGATAACCCGTATCGCCGATGCGTCACCTAAAGCAGCAAGTTGCTGTTGCGTGTCTTTAGGCGCACTTTCTAGAATTTGCAGTAAGGTTTGCTGTTCCTTGCTGGTTAATTGTTGCCAGCGATCATAAAGTGTTTGCTGACGTGAACCATGGTAGATAACGTCATTAAACATTGTACGGCTAGTTTGATGGCGTTGCATCATTACCACTAAATCAAATGGCATCACCCACACCTTATTGGGGGCAATCAGAGATTCATCGAAAACTAAGCTGAGTAACTTTGCTAATTGGTAGGCACAGTTTTGCTCAAAGAAGTAATAGGTCATTGTGGCATTTTCTAGCTCCCATAAATGGGCAAGTAGAAATTGAATATCGTCTTGGGATAGGGCAAGTTTATATTCCCACATATCGCGAAGCTCGGTTTCGCTATAAGTTAAATGATGATGGTGGTATTGCTGGTTAGAGAACTTACCTTGATAGCCACCCAATATGCCTTTAGTGATGTAAACCAACTTGTTTTCGTTATCGGGTACTTTAGCCCCATAAGAGAAGGTGTTATCGAGTAAGCCGTCTTCTGATTCGCCATTAAACTTTAAAAATACATGACCAAACATCGACGCGGGGTTACCTAAGTAGCCTGAAGCAAAAATAAGGCTGGCGCTGTGGGTAGAAAAAGCATCTAAATAATCTTCATACTTTGGACATGCCACGTCAGGGAAGCTAAGTGTGGGTAACTGTTTTTCTATAAAACGTTTACGTGCGGGAAATTGACACTGGCTTTTTGGGTTTTGTGAGAAGGCATGAATAGTCGCTTCAAGTTCCGAAAGTGGATTTTCAAAGCCATTTTCTGCTAAATAGAAGTTACTGCCATTGTGGTGTAGCGTTACTGCGGTTTGCTCAGCATGTAATAGCTGCTTCCACACCTTGTGTGATGCTAGGTTATTTATATGTTGAGACGCATCGTTAGCGTAAACTAGCGTTACGGTACACAAAAATACTATGCAACAGCGGGTGAAAAAGGAATACAACGCAACTTCCTAGACTAAATCCATTTAAATTCGCGACAACGACGTAAAATAAACCGTTTCGTTGCGCAATGAAGATTGCAGAATATGCCTTCGCTGCAGGGTATATACAAGTTCCAATTACAGATAATTTGTTACTAATTGCTACTAGGTGCCTTAAATTTCGCTTCAAAAAGGTGAGGTTAAAACCATTTTCTTTCACCTCGTTTGTGCTTGAGGGAAACTAAAAATCAATAAATTAAAAAAGGAGGGCTGTAATTGGATCTCGTTACTTATTGGCTAACCGCTGATGGCGCTATCTCGTTAACTACCGCCGCAGTGCTAATAGCAACCTCTACGATGACGTCCTTGATAACCGCCACCTTTGGTATTGGCGGTGGCGTGTTGCTTATTGCGGTAATGGCGGGAAGCTTGCCAGTATCTGCACTTATTCCTGTGCATGGGTTGGTACAGTTAGGTTCAAACGGCAACCGAGCACTAATGACCTTTCGTTATGTTGATTGGTCTATGGTGAAGTTCTTTTCGTTTGGGGCGTTGTTGGGGGCGGTGCTGGCTACGTTTATAGTCGTGCAATTGCCCTTAGTCGTAATCCAATTTGCTGTAGCGGGTTTTATCTTATTTTTGGTGTGGGGCAGCAAACCAAAAGCGCAGGAAATGCAGCCCGCTGGGCGAAGTCTAGCGGGGCTGGTCACCACGTTAATCTCTATGTTTGTGGGGGCTACGGGGCCGCTAGTTGCCGCGTTTGTGCATCGGAACAATTACAATAAAATGCAGATAACCGCCACCATGGCCTCGTGCCTTACCTTTCAACATGGGTTAAAAGCGTTTGTGTTTACCTTTGTAGGATTCTCCTTTTTTCAATGGCTAGGATTAATTTTTGCCATGATTATAAGTGGCGCAGTGGGGACTTACGTGGGGCTAAAAGTACTCAAGAAGATTCCAGCCGATAAATTTCTCGTGCTGTTTAAGGTTATCGTTACCTTATTAGCAATCCGCTTAATTGTGCAGGCAGTGTCTGATTTAGTGTAGGTCAGCTTGTTCGATGTTGTTTGCCTATGAATTACTCAACGAAAGCGTGATAGGCGAATATCTTCGCCTATCACTTTACCTTTTTTATCGTAATTTACATGTTGGCTCGCTTTGGGAGTGGGCCAGTGAATAGTGGTCGCTAAAAGCGATAGCTCGCTGAGATCTGCCATTCTCTGCCAGTCCCAGGCAGTTTATCTCCTACCGCAATATCGGCATCTGATACGCGGTTAACACCTGCGGTATGAGCGGTATAGTACTTATCAAGCGCATTTTGAAGCTGTACCGACACGCTAAAGGCTTGAGTAAGTTGCCAGCGTGCGCCCAAATGTATAAGTCCGTAACCTGATGTACTGCTTTCATTTTGTAGGGCAGAGGTATGATTCTGTGCACCCACTAAATGAGACGTAACTGACAACATAAGCGGCGATTGCATAAGCTCGCTTTGCCACTCAATACGGGTAGTTAATTGCTCAGGGGCAATGCGAAATAACCCGTCGTCTATATCGTCTCTATTACCATGGCTCAAACTTGCTGTAGACGTTAGAAGCAGGTTGTCAGATAGCTTACCGTTAATCGTAACGTCTAGGCCTTTAATAACTGCGTCGGTATTCGTCCATTGAAACGGTGTATCAGACCCCATCATGGTCGAGAACATAACCGCAGCTGCATTGCTGCTCGGGGTGCCAGTAATATAGTCTTCTATGTCTTGATAATAAAGTCGTGGTGAAACGGTCCAGTCATTTTTGCTGTAAGTAACACCAAACTCAATTTGACGCGCAGTTTCGTTATCGAGTTCAAGGTTACCAATGTAATTGAACCCGTCTGCCATGCCGCCTGTAATGCCTAATGGTAACCAGGTGTAACGTTCATAATAATTAGGCGCGCGGTTCTTTTGGGAGATACCCGTAAAGACTGTCACCGTTTCGCTTACGGGTATTTGAATAGTCGCTGCCGCATCTAGCATATTGTAGGTTTCACTACGTTCGGCGGTGTTGAAGTTAGACGCTAGTGTGGCCACCGCATCGTTCATCATTACCATGTTAGAGTCTATTGCATCAGCGTCCATATCAATTTGGGTATAACGAAGGCCCAGCAGGTAATCAGCGGTGTCGGTTTTTCTATGCCATTCGGTAAAACCACTGTAAGTATCGCGGGTAATATCGCTAAAGTTATTGATATAAAATGCGCTGTTATTCGGGTTGGTGATAACAGAGCTATTTCGACTGTGTAAATGACTAAAGCCTACTTCAAGTTCACCATTAAGGGCTGGGGTGATGTAGCTTGCCTCTATTCCTTGTGCAACGGAATCGGCATCGTTTTGTCTTGCCGTGCTGGCCATCGAAACCGCGCGTTGAGAAAAATTGTCCATGGCGTGTTGGTTGCTATTTCCAAACACGCTGACTTTTAACATACGCTCATCATCGGCTTGGTATTGATAACCTAAGCGATACCACGCCGCATCTATAGACGTAATATCCATGGCAAGAGCCGCAGTACCGCTATTGTTAGTGTTCAGTGTTTGGTAGCTGACATCTAGGCTATGCTTGCCCCAACTATAGCCTGCACGAAGTTTACCGCCGTTTCTTTGGTACTGAGAATTAGGGATAGTTATGTTTGAGCCTGCATCGTTAGAGGCAGCCTCGCGCTCGTCACGTTGCTGGTGGGTAAATGCGCCGCTAAAAAAGCCATTGTCTGTGCCATAAAATGCATTGGCTTGGTACTGCTGTGCATCGCCGGGAGAAAACGCACCGGCGCTGGCATTAAACTGCAGGCCATTAGCTTGTGCAAACAAGTGCTGAGCGTCGGCACGAATGTCTAGTTTACCGCCTAAGGTTTCAACCCCTGCACTTACCGGTACTATTCCGCGATACAGCACGGCCTGAAGGCCGGGTTCAGGTAACACATGTGAAAGCGGGGAATCCATAGCGTTAGGGCCTGCGACCGCAATATCTACACCATCAATAGTCACGCCGACTCTATCACCATAAAGGCCACGGTATTGAATTAACCCGGTTACGGGGCCGTTTCGTGAAATAGTTACGCCAGGAAGGGCAGCGAGTTGATCGCCATAGTCAGCTTCGGTATTAGTAGAGGCCGAAACCGGCGCATTATTAGTGAGGGTGAGCGGCTCGCCAATAACGGTAATCACTTCTGTTGAAGCGGTGTCTTGAGCATACAAAAAAGGGGAAAAGCCAGCAGTACATACTGCTAGTGCAATGGCTGTTTTTTTCATAATTAGTCCATTTTAATTAAACAACGTCAGCGATAACGCTGATAAAAGCGCGTTATAAATAAAGTGTTATGGGAAAACTATGAAAGGGGTGGAGCGCGTGACAGCGGAGCCGCGTAGGCGTATGCGGTATAGGGCCGCTGTGCAATGGCAGTAGCAAGGTTGTTATAACTAACAAAGGTTATTAAGGGAAGTGAAAACTCAGGTGACTTTACCGCGTTGGGTAAATCAGAAAGTAGGCTATTGGTACAGTCGATATGTTCTACCGGTATTTTGCTAATATCGACACTAACATAAACAAACTCACCGGCATGTTCAGTCGCGCTTAATGATATCCAGCGCATGGTATTACCGGTACAGATAAGTTCTATATCGTTGTTGCTGTCGTTAAACTGGGTAGTAAATTGCTGGGCCTTTTCCATTGAAACAGCCGCAAGCCCCAATGCCATCGCATTTTGCAAAAGCAGGGTTAGGCATACTAGCAGTGTAAATAATGACTTCAATGGCAAAGCAGTATTCTATTTCTACCGGAACTTATCTAATAATACGTTAAAAATAGGATGTTGAAAGGGTTTTTACTGCGAGCTATTTAACCCTTAACCTTTAACCCTAGCGATTGAAGCTTACGATATAACGTCCGCTGGCTGACACCTAGTGCATTGGCAAGAGTGTCTATACTGCCTTCGTGCTTTGCCACTACCTTTTCAAGGTACTTAGCTTCAGCAGCTTCCAGAGTGAGGACTCTTTCATTTGTGTGGACAGTGGGTTCGCTAACTAGCTCGGGCAAATCGGTTGGGTAAATTACATTTTCATCTGCCAACAAGTACGCTTGTTCCACAATATTTTTAAGCTCTCGAATGTTACCTGGGTAGGTATAGTTGGTTAGCATTTCAATAGTGGATTTGTGTAAACGCTTTTTCGAAGGCAGTTCGTGCAACATGTGGCTGCACAGCAATTCAATGTCGCTTTGACGCTCACGAAGTGGCGGAAGGTGTATGGGGAAACCTGCAATACGGTAGTAAAGATCTTGTCTGAATTCACCTTTTTCCACTAAGGATTTTAAGTCTTTATGGCTAGCGCATACTAAACGGAAATCGGCTTTTTTTACTTGCACGCTTCCAACTGGGCGGTAGGTTTGAGTTTCAAACAACCGTAGTAACTTCACCTGCATGGTAAGAGGCACATCGCCAATTTCATCAAAAAATAGCGTTCCGCCTTGGGCGGCATCAACTAATCCTTTTTTGTTTGATTGCGCGCCAGTAAAAGCGCCTTTCTCGTAGCCGAATAACTCCGATTCAAAAAGCGTATCAGCTAACCCCGTACACTCTATTACCACAAAAGGTTTTTCAGCGCGGTGGCTACTGGTGTGCAGGGCATGAGAAACCAGCTCTTTACCTGTGCCCGTTTCGCCTTGAAGCAACACGGCTATATCGGATTTTGCGGCCCGATTAATTTTATTCAGCATGGCTTTAAAGGCGGCAGACTCACCTATCATTTTACCCTTGGTAGGGTAATTTGATGCAAACGCGAGTTTATCTAATATTTCTAAGTAACCAAGCAGGTCGCCATTAGCGTCGTGAACCGGCCGCATGAGAATATCACAATAGCTTTGACCGCTTTTTGTGGTGTGAATGTGAACCACACTTGCAGTCCGGCCGGTGTCTTTGCATTGCTGAATAGGGCAGCTTTCACCGCATTGATCACAAGGCTTAGTATTACCGTGTGACACCTTAAAACACTGACTTTTACCCGGAATAATATCCACAGGGTAGGTATTGCGATAAGGCTGGTTAACCGCCTCTATTACATACTGATGATTAATGAAAATAGCGGGTTTATCGATGGCATCTATCATTGCCTGAACAATCGAGATATTCATGTAACAGCTTCACCTAGCGATACGGGGTGGGTGCGCATGCGGTATAGATACAACCTACACCCATAAGGTAATTAATCTAGGTTTAAGGTATCACATTGGCACGAGCCTTGTACGTATCTTGGTAGGTAATGCTCCCCATTGAGGAAAAGAATATGAAAACGAGATTAACGGCTGTTGTGATAAGTGGGTTCTTTTTATCTGCTTCACTATTAATCGTACTATCAACCGCGCTAGCGGCTGAAATGCCGCAGCCGCAAGACAGCATAGCTACACAACACGCAACTGAAACCACCCTGGCAGGCCCCGAAGATAAGCTAAATCAAGCACGTAGCAATGCCAAAGCACTAGGGGGCGCGTTAAAGTCGAGGCTTCAGCAAGCTATTTCAAAAGGTGGTTTGGAAGCAGGGGTAGAAGAGTGCTATGTGGCTGCTGGGCCTATTGCAGAAGCGCTCAAGAAGGATGGTTGGACGGTAGGGCGCACCGCGCTGCAAGTGCGTAACCAAGACAACCAACCAGATGCATGGGAAGAAACCCAATTGCACGAGTTTGCAGATGCCTTATCTAAGCAATTGCCTATGCCGCTAGAGGCATCACAGTGGAATGAAGAAACAGGTGAATTGCGCTATATGTCAGCGATTGTTACGGGGCAAGTATGTACAGCCTGTCATGGCAATAACGTGGCCCCAGCAGTGTTAGATATTATTAAAGAGAAATACCCTGAAGATACCGCCACGGGTTTAGCGCCGGGCAGTTTAAGAGGGGCTTTCACGCTTACCTATTCACCCGAATAGCCATTTCTTTATTTAGAAGATGCAACGGGCCTTTACTGGCTCAGTTGCATCTCTATCGCCTCTCGCTTATTTCTTCTTACTCTCTTTACTTATTTCTATTCACCTAATTCCTTTCCAGTGCTTTTTGCAAACCCTCCACTTTCAGATTTTTTGACCTATTACTTCATTTAATTTTTATTTGTCAAAAATGGCGGGAATTGTCATTTTTGGCGCAATTTCCTCTCATCTTGTTTGAGATGGATCAACGCGGCTGGTTCGACTTAGTGGAATAATTGCGCCGCATGGTAGGGAATACAGGTGGTGATGGGCAATCGTGCCATAGCTGGCGCAAAGCTTGCTAAACCTCCGTCAGAAGTACAAGTCTTACGGTGCGGCCTTATTTTTAAGGTTATTGATTTAAAAGAATTTTAGCGGCTTGCCGTACTGTTTTTTAACTAGGGAGAAAACCCATGAGCGATACGTTAGTCGAGCTATCGCGGTGGCAATTTGCGCTAACTGCGATGTTCCACTTTATATTTGTGCCCTTAACCTTAGGGTTGAGTTTCATGCTTGCCATTATGGAATCCGTTTATGTGATGACAGGCAAAGAAATTTACAAACAAATGACTCAGTTTTGGGGCAAGTTGTTTGGTATTAACTTCGCCATTGGTGTGGCTACCGGCCTCACTATGGAGTTTCAGTTCGGTATGAATTGGTCCTACTATTCTCACTATGTAGGGGATATTTTTGGGGCACCGCTGGCTATTGAAGGTCTGATTGACGTGCTCCAATAGATT
>NZ_PYHU01000050.1:0-3080 GCF_003989595.1 Alteromonas sp. KS69
ATTTGTGGGGATACCTCAGGGTCAGTGTAAGTTAAACCTAAAAGCACACTGACCCTTTTCGTTGTCAACAGCCACGTGAAGGAATACATCATGTTTAGCGCCATCCCTACCCTAGATTTACTGCTAAAAGGCTTACTGTTAACCACCATGGGGATGTTCTGGGTGGTGCTGCTGGTACGCGTGAATGGGTTGCGTTCCTTTTCTAAAATGACCAATTTTGATTTTGTGATGACAGTAGCAGTAGGTTCATTGCTAGCAAGTGCGTCTCAAACTAATAGTTGGAGCGCGTTTTTTCAGGCAATGATTGCTATGGCAGCATTGTTCTTAGTGCAGTTCGTCACTGCCCGATTGCGCAGACGTTCCGATAAAATTGAAGCACTTATGCAGAATACCCCTGTTATATTGATGCGCGACGGTGAAATTATCGATTCTGCGCTAGCCGAAACGCGGGTCGCCCGTAGCGATCTCATGGCAAAGCTTCGAGAGGCGAACGTGCTTAACATGCAGCAAGTGAGAGCGGTAGTACTGGAAACCACTGGGGACATTTCTGTGCTTCACGGCAACCATTGTGCAGATGACATGCTAGAAGGCACTAAAACTATTGGTCATCGATGATTCTTAGTGTAAATCTGAACTGCTGTTTTTATAGGATTGGCACACTACAATTCATTGTGCTTCCCTGCTTTCTATATTCATTTGGCATTTGCCCTGAAATAGCTTTAAACACCCGATTGAATGTTGCTAAGGACGAGAACCCACTCTCCAATGCTATTACCAAAATGCTCCATTGCTGGCATTCGTTGCTTCGTAATAATTGCTTAGCGTGTTTTACCCTGAACTGATTTACGAAAAGGTTGAAGTTGGCAGTAGCAAAATAGCCTCTGATGACCTTGCTTACTTTGTATTCCGACGTGTTCAACGCTTGCGCTAAATGAGCAATTTTTAAGTTTGGCTGCAGGAATATTTGTTCTTGATGAATTAACCTATTTATTCCTTTCACTATAGACATATCAATGGCTTCATCTTGTTGTATTGCACCGCCCTCACTGCAAGTGCTAGTGAGACAAGAAGAATCAGACATGCCGCCATTTAATGATTGACTAGCTGTGTCAGCGTTAACTTGATTTCGTGGTTCATTCTGTTGTTGTTTTTTTATTTGGCCGCTAAGTCGAACACTCATTTTTTGCGCGTGAACCACGTACTGAATAGCGCCAAGAATTAGCATTGCCGAAGAACATATTAACCAGGGTGCGTAATATTCAATTTCTGAGGGCGTGAATAGAAACTTAGGTAATATTGAAGAATTAAATAAGCCTAGGAAAAAGGCAGTGGCAAAAACAATCGACTGGCGCTTTTGTGTGGTATTTTTGTTCTCGAACCCGCGTAGAGCTTCCCAAAAAGACAACGCTAAAATGCTTGATGAAAGCAAAGTCGTAATTTCATTCATTCCCTGTTTAAGTTTAAGCATCTGTGCTTGGTTTAGCAGGTGTGGAATATCGCTCGATACTACTAAGTGCCACGTTTGATTAAATATCACTAATCCTGCAATCACAAATGCGACTGCAAAGTGCCTACGACTTAAGGGGTTGTGTTCTCGAAATAACGTTCTTGCAATTAACCAAACCACATTGCATGTCGCACAGGTTGCTAGCCCAATAACATATTGATATACACCAAGGGTGTCAGCACTCAATTTCTGCGTGGCCATCATACAAAGCGATGCACTAAATATGGCAACTAAATAGTCTACCGATTGCTTATCTTTTTTAAGTGCATGAGTAAGCATTGTGCTCAAACTACAGCACACTAAAAGGTAATAAGGTAACTCGTTATGCCATGCCACAGGGGTTCTACGCCTTAATATATAGCTCTGCCCTCAGTGTAAGAAGAATCACCGCCAAGCACAAAAGAACTTTGTTAAGGAGTATGTCAAAAGCCCCAACTTAAGGTATTCATTTTTCGAATTTGAGAAGAATGAGCCCTTATTTTCTATACGATAGAGGGACATTAGAGGGCAAAGCATTTATTCAAGAGGCAAAGATATGTTGGCGAAAAGTACCTTAGCACCGGTTTCTCTTAAACCTGACCCCCCAACTCCCGATCCACTAACACCCACTACTGCGACACCCACTAGCTTATCAGCCGCATCGAAACTTTATGAGGCGAGTCAGAAAATAGCATTTTCTTGTTTGCTCATCGCACAAGCTTTTTTTGTTAGTTATCTGATTGCAGGCTATGGCTTTACAGTTGTGACTGTTGGAGTATCTCAATGGAATCGCTTTAATAGCACGGCCTATGTTGCGGGCGACTCACTTGGCAATGGGATGTACGCCGCGCATGTTTTATTGGCGATAGTAATGATTATTGGCGGAAGCTTGCAGCTAGTACCAGCCATTAGGCGTAACTATAAAACGTTTCACAAATACAATGGCCGGCTTTTTGTCACCCTTGCGTGCAGTATCTCGCTAGCGGGCATGTATCTCCTGTTATCTCGGGGTACCGTTGGGAATCCTTTACTACATGGGTTAACGGCTTTTTCAGGCGTGATGGTGATTGTAAGTAGTTTCTTTGCGATTCGTGCCATAAGAAACGCTAACGTGACGCTGCATCAAAGGTGGGCGCTACATTTGTTTTTAGCCGCCAATGGCGTGCTCTTTTTTAGGTTATTCATATTCGCTTGGATGACACTTTTTGGCACCCTTGGCATTAATACTGCCGACTTTACTGGTCCTGCCGTAATAAGTGTAAGTGTACTGTCTTACGTAGCCCCTCATATTATTGTGCAGTTAATTTGGGTAGTTAAAGTAACTGCTACCGACCGTGCTACTGGCAGTGCTGCTGGCAATACTAATCGAGTATCCCTACTCAAAAACCTAATAAGCGTAACGCTGCTTGTTGTCTCTGCTGTGTTTATTATTGGTCTTTTTGGCTTAACATTAGGGAGTTGGTATCCCGCCGTTGTCGCCTAGCTTTACCTTAGTAAATGACCCTAGGAATTGGGCCTAGGAAATAGAGCCAGAAAATAGAGGCTGTGTGAATCTAGACTAAAAGCACTCTGTCCCTGAGGGATCCCCACGAAT
>NZ_PYHU01000051.1:0-3211 GCF_003989595.1 Alteromonas sp. KS69
TTGTTAACACCAAGCGACTTTGTCGTATCTTAATTACCAAGCGATTCTGTCGGTCATTTTTTTATGTGCCTGTTAGTGTTTTGTTTTTTGAATACTAGAAGGCATGTTGAGGATGATTGTGATGGATTCTAAAGCTCAACTCACCGTTGATATAATAGCTAAAGTGGTTGAAGGTAAAATATCGATTGCCAATGCTACCAAGTTACTCAATAAATCCCGACGTTCAATTGAACGCTATATAAAACGCTATCAAGAAGTCGGTATTCAGTTTGTGGTGCATGGTAATTGCGGTAAATCACCCCCGAATAAAACGCCTATTTCGATAAAAAAAGCCGTTCAAGCGTTAATTAAGGATAAGTATTTTGATTTGAATTTACTGCACTTAGCCGAGCAGTTGGCTGAGAATGAACACATTGTTGTTAAGCGTGAGACCTTACGTGGTTGGGCGCACGATATTCATCATGTAAAGCGAGCTAAGCGTCGTCGTAGCCATGTTCGTAAACGCAGAGAACGTATGGCCGCACCGGGCTTAATGATGCAAATGGATGGTAGTCCGCACCGTTGGTTTGGTAACAAAAAGCATTGTCTCATTGCGATGATAGATGATGCCACCAGTGAAGTTTATGCTGAATTCTTCCCATCAGAGACCACCGTTGGATGTTTGAAAGTCATGCGTGACTGCCTTGAAAAGAAAGGTGTGTTTAAAACACTTTATGTGGACAGAGCCGGAATCTATGGTGGGCCTAAGCGTTGTAACTTCTCACAAATGCAACGCGCTTGTGAGGAGCTGGGCATTGAAATTATCTTTGCCAATTCCCCACAAGGTAAAGGGCGCGTTGAACGAGCGTTCGAAACCTTCCAAGACAGGTTGGTGCCCGAACTTAGGTTGAACAATATCAACGATATCGCCGCTGCCAATGCTTACCTTAAGCATGTCTTCATTCCGCAGTTCTGGCAGTCGAAAGTCCAAGTGAAATCAAAGCAAGCACCTGAATTTACGCCTCTGTCAAAACACATCAACCTTGATGATATCTGCGTCATTAAAGACCATCGTAAAATACGTAACGACCATACCTTCAGTTATGGCAACAAATTCTACCTCATTGATTCACCGCTCAAGCACTCCATTGCCAATCAGAAAATCGAGATAAGGAACACGAGTAAAAAAGGGTTTACCGCTCACTTCGCTGGTCGCAAACTGAAGATCTCGGAAGTTAATGAGCCAAGCAAACTGGCATCAGAAGACTTGGCAGTACAGAAGAAACTTGAAGTATTAGCGTTAATCGAAAAGCTCGGAAGCGTCAGTGCTGCATCACGCCAAAGTGGCGTCTCACGAGACACTATTCATCGGCACTTAAGAATGGTTAAGCGAGGTGGCCCTGATGCGCTAAAACGGCAAGAAACGCCTAACATACGGCATAAAAACTGTGTAGATATGGAAATCGAGAAAGCGGTAATCGAGTTCTCTCTTGAACATCCTCACCTTGGTCAGCAGAAGGTGGCACATAAGCTAACAGAAGCATTAGGCATTGATGTTAGCCCAAATGGCGTGCGCAGTATGTGGTTGAGAAATGATATGAATACAACCGCACTGAGAATTGAGAGATCACTAGCTTTGCATGAATCAGCATAATAAATAGCCAGTTGTTTAACTGACTACTTTTCAATTACAACAACTGTTGCCCTCTTGAATTGGAGGGCACTTCACTGTTCCATATGAGCAATAAACGCAGCAGTCGCCGCTCAAAGGCTTTAGCAGTGTTTTACATTTAGTGCATTCATAAAAAAATTGGCATGCAGTGGTTGGCATTTCTTCTTGCTGGCTGTAATCGCAATGTGGGCAAGTAATCGTCGATGAGAGTTCTATTTTCGCCATAGTTTTGTGTTCCTCTGAGGGTTTCAATATCGTTCAACTAGCGACGGCCTTACGACTTCACTAATGAAGGATAACCAGCATTCTTTGTAGCCTTTGTTAGTGCATCAGGATTTGTTATCTCATCGTCAAATGTTACAACAGCAAGTTTATTTTCAAATGTCACTTCCACTTGTTTAACGCCTTTAACGCGCTCAAGTGCTTTTTCTACTGTTATCGGGCACGTTACACAATCCATAGACGGAACTTCTAACGTAACAGTTACATCTTTTGCAAACGTCGCCGTGCTGCTTATCAACAATAAAGTTGTAATCAATAACTTCTTCATTTTTCTCTCCAATTAGAGTTAAGTGGTAGCACCTACACGACCCATATGATCCAGTAGTTGCTGGTAACAAAAACAAACGCCAACAGTGTGGTAAACCAAAATACTGCTTTTCGTCGTGTTCTTACCTTTGGGACTGCACAAGCCTCGTCATCCGCACAGTTTTCAACAGGCTGATGTATCTTCCACCCAGCAAAGCCAAATAAAACTACAACCACGAATATAAAAATAGGACGATAAGGGTCTAAGAGTGTTAAATGACTAATCCATGAACCACTTATACCCAATAAAAGTAAAACAAGAGGCCCGGCACAGCAGGCACTTGCACCGATTGCTGCGGCAAGCCCGCCTAAGATTGATAGTTGACTACTTTTTGCCATATTTACGTTTATTACACTGTTCTTTTAAGCACAGCATAAACTCCGTATATGGGTACGGAGTCAAGTGATGAGTCATTTTACGGTTGAAGTGACTGAATGATTGGGCAATCTTTATCACTTGGATTAGTTTTACAGTCTGAAATGAGCGAGACAAGGCTGTCTTTAAGGTTAAGCAAATCTCTTAACTTATCTTCAATTACTGCAAGCTTTTGCTCAGCGAGTTGCTGAACATCTTCACAATTACTAGCACTTAATATTAATAATGATGATATTTCCGCCAATGTAAAACCTAAATACTGTGCACGCTTTATGAACAATAGTCTTGAAAGTGCTTGTTCTGTATATTGCCTGTATCCCTGTATCGGTTTGATGGGTTGTTCAAGTAAGCCTTTGCGTTCATAGAAACGAACGGTCTCTACACCAACATTTGCCTCTTTGGCGAGTTTACTGATTGTATACATTGGCTACCTTTAATATTCTGGTTAATTCAATAATATACAAAACGTCTAATTAACTCATGCTTCAAAGGAAATATTTGCATATTTATTGAAGTGGATAATACTAACTGTTACCTTAAATGCGACAAAGTCGCTCGGTAATTAGACCGACATAATCCCTTGGTAATCACACTAG
>NZ_PYHU01000052.1:0-4180 GCF_003989595.1 Alteromonas sp. KS69
CCGGAGGCTCATATGTGTTATACCCGTGCCTAATCATATATGCCAGGCGTTAAAACTTGCATTAACTTCTCAGGGTTTTCAACAGATGTAAAACCAAACTGCGAGTACAATCCGTGTGCGTCACTTGTTGCTAGCATAAACCTACGGAGACCTTGCAGATCTGGATGGGATGATATGTTTTCCATAAGTTGTTTACTTATCCCTTGACCACGATACTTTTCTATTACAAAAACGTCGCTTAGATATGCAAATGTAGCTTTGTCCGAAATAACTCTAGCAAAACCGACTTGGCGTCCATCGTTAGCATAGGCTCCAAATACAAGGGAATTGTCTATGGATTTTTGTAATGTTGAGAGCGGAATGTTTTTTGCCCAATAGGAGTTAGCCACGAAGGAGTGGATTAATTCGATGTCTAAGTCATCGTGGCTTGTACTTATATTAATTCCTTTCATGATAGCGATCCTTCAGAGGGTATAACTTTTCAATAACGGGCGCAGGCACGTAGGGCATAATGGCGAAGCCACCCTGCGTGTAGGCGTCCCAGCGAACGAAGTGAGCGAGTTTATTGAGTTGTTATATGCGTGCCTTTTACAACACATGGACGTCGTTGATAGTTGCTGCATAAAATCCGTTACCTTGCGGGATAAACTCAAACTCCACTGTTAAATCCGTAATTTCACTATTAGACGGAAGATAAAAACCAAAAATTAGGTTTCCAGATCCGGTTTCCAAATATTCAGGAAAACATCTGGAAAGGTCTTCATTATGGAATGTTACTGGCGATGTATCGTCGTAATATTCCTGTACAGCAAACTTCAATTTGGCTTCTGTCCAAGTTTCTCCGTAGCTGTTTGGACAATCCAATAGTTTCTGGGCTTCGCTGAACTTTTGTAGAGAGAGCAGCCTTAACCAATTCTGACAGTAAGACTTCACATACACTTCTTTGTTTTGTTCAGCGATAGATAGCATGAATTCCTCAAAAGCATATAACTTTTAAATAAGGGGCGCAGGCATGTGGGCTATAATGCGAAGCAGCCCACGTGTATGCGTCCCAACGAACGAAGTGAGTGACTTAATTTTTTTGTTATGTGCCAAGCCTCAATCTCCTTCCGAATTTACATTAGGTGAGTTTGGGTTATTTGCCATATAACCTTTCTCTGAAATACCAGGCTTAATTCCTTTAAGTATTCCATACGCCACTATTGGGCCAAAAATTGGAGCGAACAAAGCGAATACTCTATAACGTTCTAATTCATTTATTTTCTTTGAAGCGTACCTATTATTTTTAATTTTCTGAAGCCTCAAAATCACCTTGGATACCTGTGATGTGACAACAATTGCAAAAACAAAATGAACTAGAAGTACAGCTAATAAAACGATAATAATTTTGGTTTCACTCATGGCATATAACTTTCCAATAACGGGCGCATACATGTGGGGCATAATGGCGCAGCCGCCCCACGTGTATGCGTCCCAGCGAACGCAGTGAGTGTGTTGATTGGCTTGTTAGCCACGCTTTGCTTACGAAGCACTTTTTTGAAACTTACGCATAGCTTTAACGACATTAACAATTGGCAAAGTCGAGAAGAGAACAAAAATAGCCATGTACAGCATAAGGTTTAAATAAGCGTAGTAAGCCAATACCCCAACTAAGATTTGTACAGCACCAGATAATAAAAAGCTATTACCCACGTATTTGCAGAAAGCAGGTAAGTCGGCAATTTTAGAAAAGTCGATGCCGTTAAGTACATCAGCTTTTTGCTTAAAGGTAAGCAAATAGCCAATAGTTAAGTATATGAAGCCGCTTAAGCAGGATATTAAAAGAATTAGAAAACCTGTATCCATGAAAAATCCTTTTTAGTGGCTAACTTTTAAATAAGGGGCGCGGACATGTGGGCTAAAATCCGAACGAAGTGAGCAGCCCACATGTTTGCGTCCCAGCCCGCGCAGCGGGCGAACTTAATTTTTTTGTTATACCTTACACTATTCTTCATATTTCCGAATCACCGCTACTTTGCCATCTTCGATTTCCAAAACTTCCATCGTTGAGTAATGTAATTCTATGAGTTCATTTGTTTGGGGGTGTACTCCCTTGCTAGATGTAGTGTATGTAATGGCAATTGCATTGTGAGCGGGAATAACTTGCTTCAAGGTAGCTTCATATACCGAATGAGAGCCCAAATAAAACAGCATCCCTTCGCGTATACTTTCTTTGCCGTCAGGTAATCGCGAATCATCTGAGTCGTAGGGCAAGTGTTGGTGGGCGACATCGGCCTTAAGAAAAGACAGGTAGTGCTCTAAGTCTTTTTCAGTAGCATCGGGAGATTGAGTTGCTGCCCATGCTGAAAAATACCTGTTACCGAGTTCGGATAAGCCTGTGTCTGCTATTGCGTTAAGAGACCAGAATAAAGTGACTAAAGAAAGTGTCCATCCTTTCATCAAAACCTCCACTGTTTAAATTAGGTATAACTTTAAGCTAAGGGGCGCAGATACGCGGGGCATAATGGCGAAGCCGCCCCGCGTATAGGCGTCCCAGCGACCGAAGGGAGAGGCTTAAGCGCTTTGTTAGAAGCAGAGCCTTTACCTTTGGACGTTTTAAAAACTAATAAAGCCAGCATACGATTGATTGTTAAAGCAAACAAGTAAAATGCCAATGGAGTAATGTTGGTGATTTGACTGGAGCATGCCGCCATTTGAGCTACCAAGTGCAATGGTGCTTGCTGGATGAAAATGAGAACTTGGCGGTAAAGCGCCTATTGCGCAACCTTTGAATTTAAAGCGGCGAAGTTAAAACTACCGAAAGCCAGTGCGATGTTGGGAACAACAGGTGAGGGTGGTTGAATTAGTATTTTTATAAAGCCAAACGTAGTTTAGGCTGCCGCCTTCTAACGTCGCCTTAAGTGGCAGCTAGATTGTAGGGCGTTTGTGTAAAATGGCGAAGCCATAGACAATAAGACCGGAGAGCTAGCTGTCCAAATGAACGCAGTGAATGGCTTAAAGGCCTTGTTATACGTTCTTTACACATATTTTGTAGAGTAATCCTGTAAAACACTTTTTAGTTCATTGGTTGAACACTTTAGATTGTCTAAAACCAACACTATTGGTGTTTTGTACCAAAACTTTGTAATTCTAAAGTACAAATTCGAGAACCAATCAAGATGGCTAAAAAACTCACTATCGTCTTTTAGCAAGACTGAAAAATGAGGGGGTGGATCAATCGCTGGGTATTCAATTGTTTTAACTTCAGACCACTTTATTAAAATATCATTGGGCAATGTTGAATTGTCGATTAGACCTTCCGGTGATAAAAGCAAACCAACAGATGAGCTTCTAACAACTTGAAACTGCGCATATGCATATGTACTCATAACCGTGCCGACAGACAGAAAAAGACAAAACTTAGTTATGCTTACTTCACCTGAAATAATCCAATAGCCACCAAATACGATACAGGTAATACCTATCAGGGTACTCAAAATCATATAAAATAAAGCCTTACCTTTACTGATAGCTATCTGCACTATTTCTCCCTGAACGTATAACTTTTAAATAAGGGGCGCAGGCATGTGGGGCATAATGGCGAAGCCGCCCCGCATGTATGCGTCCCAGCCCGCGCAGCGGGCGTGCTTAATTTTTTTGTTATAAGCCATTTTAAATACAACCTAGTTTAGCTACGTTAATCACCACAGCCACCACCAGAATCTGAACCCTCATTCCCCGAATATAGATTGCTACTACCAGAACCGTCCGCAACAGGATTGCGACCTTTTACTTTGGGGTTTATTGAGCGAAGGACAACCAAAGTAATAGCAGGCCCACCTATTGGAATAAGCCAATTGACAAGTAAGGTAATAGCTCGAGAGCTATTATTGATAAACAATGTGCTGTGAACCGCTAGAGTATTAAAAAATGCCCAAGCCAAATGAACACACACAATCCCAGCTAATAAGTAAACCATAAGTTAGGTTTTCCTAGTGGCATATAACTTTTCAATAACGGGCGCAGGCACGTAGGGCATAATGGCGAAGCCGCCCTGCGTGTATGCGTCCCAGCGAACGAAGTGAGTGTGTTGATTGAGTTGTTATGCATCAATAACCCCAAACAACCTAGTATAGTTTTTCTTATATAAGTTGACGAATACAAATGGACGGACCATGAATGCATTAATTATGACAGGAAA
>NZ_PYHU01000053.1:0-1921 GCF_003989595.1 Alteromonas sp. KS69
CTTCGATAAATCTCGACATGTGATTGAAACCTATCAATTTTTTGATAGTTTATTGTACCAATTCAGATATCAATTGAGGATCGATACTTAAGACCGATTGATCATATAAAAAGACTGCTTAGACCAAAAGGTGATCAATAGTTTTCACACAGCCTGTACGTGAAGCGGACATTTGCACTTTGGGGGGCAGAGGTCGGCTATGAACGAAACCGGACATTGGTGAGAGAATTTTTTAAAGCGTCCCTTTAACAATCATTTGGATATTTTTGACCAAACTGATTTATCATCCGCCAATCATTAGCCGAAACGCCCTTGAATTACATACTAATTTAATAACAGATAAATAAATACTAATGGTACTGTTCTTTTGAGATAAGCGATGTTGTTATTTAGTACCTAATAATAATTTGGTTATATCTACTACTTTTAAAATTGCTTATTAACTCATAACGTTTAATATTTAAATTCGCTTACTTAAATAACCTGGTTTTATGGTTACTAGATTTTCGGACAGTCGTAATGAATGGAAAGATGCATTTATTGGTCGAGAGAGAGAACTTGCTTGGCTGAAGCAAAATTGGCAGGAAGTATTTGAAGACTGCGGAACTAGAGTGTGTGTGTTACAAGGAGATAGCGGTTTTGGTAAAACACGGACTGTCCAAAAATTTTATTCGTGGCTTAGTGAATCGGATATCTATGATCCAAACAGTTATTGGCCTGACAACCTATTCCAGTCAAACAATGATTTGCAGGTAAATCCGCAATTCGATGATTTTGTGTCCAGTAACTCAAAAGAAATGCCTTGGCTCTGGTGGGGGGTTCGGTGGGATGACCCTAATAGAAGAAACATTGATGCTGGCGATCCTTGTGAATTCATTAATTATACTGGTGCACTCGCAGCACATCGGGAAACGATTAGTGCTGGAGTTGGTGTAAGAAATAAACTTCACAACGCGGGTTTAATTGCTTTAGATATCGCAACACCTTTTATAGAAACCTTAAGCGGGTATGGTCTTTTAAAGTCTTCTATTGACGGTGCTCTTGCCATAAAAGATGCGATTACAGAAAAGGTCGGAAAGAATAGTACGATAGCAGAACAACAAACTAAAACTGAGAAACAAAAAAGAGAAGATATACTAAATTTTTTTCTGTCTATGCTCGACCATAGCGTAAGCAGTCACAGTACCATACCTATGATTTTATTTTTAGATGATGCACATTGGATGGATGAAGCGTCAATCAAGGAGATTGTAGAACCTCTTTTAAGCACTAGTATTGCAAAAAAATTACGTTTAATGATGATTATTACGTCTTGGGAAAAAGAGTGGTATTCCCAGCTTGATGCAGAAAAAATTTCATTTCCCGAAGTATATGAAAGAGTGACATCAAACAAAGCTTATGTAGGTTCGATTAAAAACATTGGTCGAGTTGAAGGTTTGGATCAAATTGTTCATCACGCATATCCGGGATTGAGTAAATCGCAGGGATTACGAATATTAAACAAGTGTGATGGCAATGTACTTTTACTTCATGAAATTCTTCTTTGGATTGGCACCGAAAATAACAGGTATTTTTTTGATGGAAAAAACCAAAAGTCACATCTAAGTCCTGTTGGTGAAAAAGAAATTGAATATGCACAGTTCGATTTAGAGCAGCTCCAGAATAAACGTTTTAGTGAATTGACTTATGAGATTAAGCTTTTACTTAGTGCCGCAAGCATTCAAGGTATGGGGTTTTGTTCTGAGTTGCTTTATAAAACTATAAATCACAATACAAAGTGGTTTGATGTTGCAACTGAATATGAATCTCACCTTTTTCAATCAATACGGCCCCACTCAGTTATTTATTCTAAAGATAATGAATACTTCGAATTTAAAAATAAAGTTTATCACCGAGCAGCCAGGGCAACCGCATGAGTGCT
>NZ_PYHU01000054.1:0-1252 GCF_003989595.1 Alteromonas sp. KS69
CAGGGCAACCGCATGAGTGCTCACTAATTAATCATGCCACTAAAACCCGCAGTTAGCACAGCTTCCAGATAGCTGGCTTTCATCCAAGCCCGTTTTTGCTTGGCGGGTATGCTGCCTTTTGATGACTCTGCCCGCAACATGTTTAGCGCTAAATGGCGTAGCATCGACCAGTTTTCGGCACCGTGATTCTGGTGTATCTGGCAGTCGTCTTCACCCATGCTGACATCCAGTACCCAATGCAAGCTGTTCTCTACAGCCCAGTGAGAACGTACTGCTTCGGCTAGTTGCTTCTCACTTAATGGTGCGGAGCTGATATGGTAGCGATATGTCAGTTCAGGTGCTTTGCCTTGTTGTTGGCGGAAGCTCATGCTCATGCCAAGCGTCTTTAACTCAGGCCATTGCGGGAACGCTTTGCTCACGTCATCAGCACTTAACACATGGTATGTCCGGGCTTCTATGCGACCCCGCTTTTGCTCGAAGGTTAAGCCACCAAGTGGTGCTTCCCGTGTCTCAGTAAACGCATCCTCGACTGCTTTACAGAGCTTGCCCTGATTGCTTTTGAGTGTGAACAGGTAATCACCACCTTGCTCGACTATTTGCTCTGCGATGCTGGTCTGGCAGCCCATAGCATCAATTGATACCAAGGTGTCCTGAACATCAAGTAACTGAATAAGCTCAGGGATCGCTGTAATTTCGTTCGACTTCTCTGAGGTTTTAACCTGACCTAAAACGACTTTATTGGTGCAGGCAAACGCGTTGACCATGTGTATCGTTGATTGGCGGTCACCGCGCTGGTAGGAGCTTCGCAGCGTTTTACCGTCAATCGCAATCAATTGTCCTTCGGTGCTTTCATGTACAGCCTGCATCCAGTTGATAAAGCAAACTCTAAACTGCTCTGGGTCGATACGCGAAATGGTACGGGCAATAGTGTCATCAACGGGGACGCCATCGCGCAAGTAACCATGTTGTTGGAACCAGCCAATATGACCGTCGGCATAGTCCCGGATATCGCTCCACCCTTCGGCTCCAGCGACGACACCACACAAGGTGATAAACAAAATATCCTCAAGTGGATAGGTCACTTTTGCTGATTGACGCGTGTCAGATAATTCCCCAAAGTGGGTGGTGAAGGCTTCGATATACATGGTTTTACTCCCCAAAAAGAGAGTATAAGATCACGACTAAACCGGATCGTCAAACTGATCGTTTAGTTTCCGCCAACTGGTCAATAAATATTCACGATCTCACCCTG
>NZ_PYHU01000006.1:0-115267 GCF_003989595.1 Alteromonas sp. KS69
GATTCACCGAAATACGCAAATCACAAAGAGTTCTCAATAGAAAAAGACGACTTTTAAGAGATCATTAAAATAACGTAAGACCATATGTGACAGTGCCTCCAAGGGAGATCACATGTAACCGTACACATGTGTACACTGTGTTTCATCTAGGTGTACACAACAGGTTTAGTCATTTACGATAGTATCCTTAAGGAAATACTCGAAAGGAATGCCATGAGTAAAAAAAGTAAAGCAAGGCGTGACGCGAAGAAAAAGAAGTTAAAGAACAAAAATCATAAAGTAGATAAAAACTTCTCCCCTACTCAGGTTAAATCAGATGGAGGTCCAGTCTTAACTAGCATTGAAAACCCTCTATCCTCGTTGACTCGAGAACAACGAGAGTCTTTAATCGAAAAAATTTCTTCTGAGAGTAAAGTTAAGCTAAAAGAAGGAATCGATGACCTAAAGGAATTCCTTTGTGAGTACTGTCCGTTAACTACTTTATCAATTGTCTCTACTTATTCTTTAAGTCAGGGTGTCAGTGACGATGGGGTTGTTAATAAAGAATCTCCTATTGGGGTTGAGCAATTTCATGTGGAGTTACTACAAGCTTTAATTCTGACGATACCTAAAGATTCTTTAGGTACAAAAATGCCTACGAATAGAGATATTGAAGTTGTTTTTGAGCTAATAAAAGAAATTCAACAAAACTCAACTCAAAGTAGATATAGAACAGCAGAACTCAATCAGTCTAATGAAGAAAAAGCAATATCTACCATTCAGGAGCTGCTAAGAGGACATACTCAAATAGTCCGTAATTGGGGTTTTAACTCTCAGATTAAAACAATAATTACGGAGCTCTACACATATTTTGATTTTGAAGTTAACAACATATTTGGTTTTACAGTCACAGACACTATAAAAGTATTCTCTCATTTAGTTAGTAGTGGCGAACAAAAATTAACTGAAAGATATGAATTTTTGAGTAGCCTTTATAGAACTCATGACAAGAAAAAGCTAATAGATTTATATACTGACCATATAGGTCTCTCAGTAAATGACAAAGAAGAGCTGTTTGAGGATTTAGCTATCGATAGAACTCCCTTCAAACAGTTATTTTTCCTCATGCTTTCTCACTATGACTTATTCACTCCATACATGTATCACATAGATTGTGAAGAATTAAGTCAAGAGTTAAGCATTGCACAAGAGACTATAGTAAAAATACTAAACCATTTTTCACTCGAAAGCGGTGAACTTGCTACCCACAATCAGGATTTCATATTTCTTGATAACCCTATCTGGACAAGACCTATAGTCCAAAGAGAGTCAGAGTACTTCTGTCCACTCCCACAAGTGTTTTTTAGTTTCTCCTTGAACAGTCTAGACAATCTAATCGAAGGTTATGATAAAGACAAACTTCATGAAAGAAGAGCGTTATATCTAGAAGAAAAGATAGAAGAGATAGTAAAAACTAGGTTTCCTGGATCTCATACAATCTCCGGAATACAATGGGATTTTGAGGGAAAAACATTTGAGACAGACCTAATCACCTTCATAGATTCTCATGCACTAATAATAGAGGCCAAATCACACAATATTACCAAGCCAGCTTTGAGAGGTGCTCCGGATCGAATCAAAAAGCACTTCAAAGAAATTTATATTGATCCTAGCGTTCAGTCATTTAGGTTTGCTGAAAAGATTAAAGAATTAATCGAAAATCCGGATACGAATGACCCATTAATCGACAAACTACCAATCGACATTTCAAAAATTAACAAAGTTATTCGAGTTTCAGTTTCGCTAGAGGATTTTGCCACTTTACAAACTAATCTGAAATTATTCGAAGATACTGGCTGGCTACCAGATGGATATGAATCATGCCCTTCAACCAATCTAGCTGATTTTGAGACAATATTTGATTTGCTAGAGCACCCAGTACAAATACTCCACTATCTAGAAAGACGAAGCATAATTCAAAAGCAATATAATCTTATGGGAGACGAGCTAGATTATTTGGGGCTTTACCTATCGACGTTTTTAGCTTTAGGAAACTTTAGTGATTATGCCACAGATCACGTTATAAATATTAGCGGAATGTCTGATTCTATAGACAGTTACTATCAGGCTAAAGATGCCGGTGTATCAATCCAAAAGCCTAAACCTAAAACATCTAAATTATTCACTGAGATATTCAACCAACTCGAAAAACGCTCAACCCCAAGGTGGACGGAAATAGGTTGCATACTAAATATGTATGTACCTGAAGACCAAGTTCAATTGAGCAATATGATAAAAAGTTTGTCCCAGAGAGTGCACCACACTTGGCAACAAGTAGGTCACAAGAACATGATTATTTTATGCCCTCATGAGTCTTCTGAATATTCTCTCGCTGTCGTTTTATACAAGGATGCTAATAAACAATTAAGAGATAAATTCATCAACGAAGCATCAGTACAAGCCTTGGAACCTGATCATGTAAAGCAATGCTTATTAATTGCAAAGAACATTGATGACAACGAAATAGCATACCATTTGATTGGATTGTTTGAGTCCAGATAGCTAAAAGTCCACTTAAATAAACGACACTTTTATTAATTGTAATGATACGCTGCAATCTAAAGGGTGAGGTGCGTGCTACGTCATCCCCCCCCTGAGATTGTGGGTACGAAAATACCTAACGATGGAGTATATATAAACCTACGACATCTCTTGATGACTTACCTCTGAGGTTAGCCTTATCAGGTTGAGAAGTAGACGTACAACGTGTCCTTCTTCCTTTATTCAACACATCATCAATCATTTCTACTTCAGATACTTCAACTTCATTATTATTCCAATCGAATCCAAACTTGTTTACGTCCTTGGGCGCAGACCTAAATGAAAGATTCCCCGTTTTTTCACTTTCAACTTTTACAGGGAAAGCCCAATCGCCATTTTTCAGCAAGAAGGCTATTTCCTTTGACTCTTCACGACTACTCATAAATCCTCCCAACAAGATATATTCTGACCTGCATACAAAAAAAGCTACACACTAAAAGCAAAAAAGCCACCAAGTATTATCTTGATGGCTTTTTTAGGTCTCAATGCCGTGTTAGATCAAAAGGCTCTATTATTGTCTCTACATACGTCTCTACACATGAAAAATAAACCTTTATAAATCAACAGCAAAGGGAGGAACAGGCAATTACATCATGCCGCCCATTCCGCCCATGCCGCCCATATCAGGCATTGCAGGCGCTGCTTCGTCTTGAGGTATATCTGCAATCATGGCTTCAGTTGTAATCATAAGTGAAGCGATTGATGCTGCGAACTGTAGTGCAGAGCGCGTTACTTTAGTTGGGTCAAGAATACCCATCTCTAGCATGTCGCCGTACGTGTCGTTGCCCGCATTATAACCGTAGTTACCGTCGCCATTTTTCACTTCGTTAACCACAACAGATGCTTCTGCACCGGCGTTGCTAGCGATTTGACGTAAAGGCGCTTCCATTGCACGTAGTGCAAGCTTAATACCTACAGTTTGGTCTTCGTTTTCGCCAGTTAGGCTAGCAAGCTTAGCTGCTGCACGAACTAGCGCCACACCACCACCAGGTACTACGCCTTCTTCAACCGCGGCGCGAGTTGCATGAAGTGCATCTTCAACGCGGTCTTTCTTCTCTTTCATTTCTACTTCGGTAGCAGCACCAACTTTAATTACTGCAACACCGCCAGAAAGCTTAGCTAAACGCTCTTGAAGCTTTTCTTTGTCGTAGTCTGAAGAAGAGTCTTCAATTTGACCTTTAATTTGAGCACAACGGCCTTCAATCGCTTCTTCGTCGCCGTTACCATCAACAATAGTAGTATTGTCTTTGTTGATAACTACGCGCTTAGCGGTACCAAGGTCTTCTAGCTCTACTTTTTCAAGGTCTAGACCAATCTCTTCAGAGATAACCGTACCACCAGTAAGAATAGCGATGTCTTGAAGCATTGCTTTACGACGGTCACCAAAGCCAGGTGCTTTAACAGCAGCAACTTTAACAATACCGCGCATGTTGTTTACTACTAGTGTAGCTAAGGCTTCGCCTTCAACATCTTCAGCAATAATCATCAGTGGCTTACCTGCTTTTGCTACGCCTTCAAGGGTAGGAAGCAACTCACGGATGTTAGAAATTTTCTTATCAACCAATAGGATGAAAGGGCTGTCTAGTTCAACAGTGCCGTTCTCTTGGTTGTTAATGAAGTAAGGAGATAGGTAACCGCGGTCGAACTGCATACCTTCAACAACGTCAAGTTCGTTTTGAAGTGCTTGACCTTCTTCAACAGTAATTACGCCTTCCTTACCTACTTTTTCCATTGCTTGAGCAATGATGTCGCCAACTTCTGCATCAGAGTTTGCAGAGATAGTACCAACCTGAGCAATTGACTTGCTGTCAGCACAATCAGTAGATAGGGCTTTAAGCTCTTCAACCGCAGCAATAACTGCTTTGTCGATACCACGCTTAAGATCCATTGGGTTCATGCCTGCAGCAACAGACTTGTGACCTTCAGTGATAATAGCTTGTGCTAAAACAGTTGCAGTAGTTGTACCGTCACCCGCTTCGTCATTCGCTTTAGACGCAACTTCTTTAACCATCTGCGCGCCCATGTTCTCAAACTTGTCTTCAAGTTCGATTTCTTTGGCTACAGATACACCATCTTTAGTGATGGTAGGAGCGCCGAAAGACTTATCTAGTACTACGTTACGGCCTTTAGGACCTAGTGTAACTTTCACTGCGTTTGCTAGCGTGTTTACGCCTTTAAGCATTTTTGTACGAGCGTCGTTACCAAAACGTACTTCTTTAGCTGCCATGATTAAATTCCTCTCTTAATTCGTTTAACGTTAGTTGTAATTACTCAACAATCGCAAGAATGTCGCTTTCGCTTAGGATCAGAACTTCTTCACCATCCAGCTTTTCAGTTTTAACGCCGTAGCCTTCGCTAAAAATAACGGTGTCGCCAACTTTAACGTCTAGCGCTTTAACATCGCCATTTTCTAGGATGCGGCCGTTACCTACAGCGATAATCTCGCCACGTGTAGATTTTTCTGCTGCTGAACCAGTCAGAACGATACCGCCTGCAGATTTGCTTTCTTGCTCTGCGCGTTTAAGGATTACGCGGTCGTGTAAAGGACGAATTGCCATTTTCAAGTCTCCTGAAAATTTCACTATTCAAGTTAATGATTGTCGACACACAATTATTTGTATGTCGTATGCTTGGGTTGCTCGTTGCCGAGCAGTTAAAATCGTATCTGCGAGGATAAATGGGGGAGTAGCCATGCAAGTTCAAGGGTTTTTGAGCAAAAAAATGTAAAAAAATTGATTTTAATGCTCAAAGCTTGCACTTAAGGCCAAAAGTACACATTACTTAAGGCGTTTGTCTGGGTCATTTTGGGTTTTGTCTGAAAATTCACCTTCAAACACATCGCCATTATCTGAGCTGCCCGGTTGACCAGACTGTTGCTGATTAAATGGGTTTTCAAACGGGTTATACTGGGCACCGCCAGCTTGTTGATTAAAGCCGCCCGCTTGAGTCACTACCCGCAGTTTCATATGTTTACTTAGCTGCGAAGCAATAAGGTGGCGAGAACCTGGCAAGGCAAACATAAAGCCAAGAACGTCAGTGATTAGGCCTGGGGTAACCAATAAAATACCTGCAACTACCAGCATTAGGCCTTCTACCATCTCTTTACCTGGCAGTTCGTTGCGCTGCATTTTGGCCTGTGCGGTTTGTAATGTTGCTATACCTTCGCGCTTAACAAAATAAGCACCAATGAATGCGGTTAATATCACTAGCCCAATAGTATTCCAGCCACCAATTATCCCGCCCACCTGAACTAATAGGGCAATCTCTACTATGGGTAATATGGCAAACAATAAAAATAAAAACCGCACAACATTTCCTCTTTCATCTAGTCATAGAATAGTATTGGGGTAAAGACCATAATAACAAGCGAAGGTGCAACGCTTTGGGTTAAGTGGCAAACTCAAGCGACCGACGGTAGCTGTGTTAAACTGGGTTTGTGATAGAATAGCGTATACATCTCGGTCTTACTTTTTATAGGCCAATAGCTTTAGGATAAAGAAAGTCGTTATATGAAGTACATCACCCGTTTATTTTCTTTTGTCGCATGTTGTCTATTTTTAGCATCGCTTGCGCTGCCTGGCTATTCGCAAACTAATACACAAATTACGGCACAAACTTCGCCTCAAACCTCCGCTCCGCCTTCAAATCAGAGCCTGGGTGGGTTCGACGATGTGTTCAGCAACCAAGAAGAATTCTTAAAAGTAGACCAAGCCTTTGTATTCGACTTCAATCAGGCAGACGACACCTTAAGCCTTTCCTTTACCATTGCCGATGGCTATTACCTTTATAAAAAGCAATTCAAGTTAGTGGCTAAGCAAGCCGCCATTGGGGAACCTCATTATCCCAAAGGCGTGATCATTGAAGATGAATACTTTGGCGAATCGGAAGTATTTTATGATGAAGTCACGATAACGGTTCCTATTACACAAGCCACCAACGACGGTATAGTAAAAATACGCTACCAAGGCTGCGCCGATGCGGGCCTTTGTTACGCACCGAATATTAAAACCGTCTATTTGAATGCCCTTGCCAGCAACGCTAACGCCAGCGTCTTGAGCAACAGCGCTGATCCCATGTCGACAGATGAACAGAGTCTCTCGCAAACGAACCCGAGTAGCTCTCAAGCGTCTCAATATTCTCTGGCCGATAAGCTCATTAACAAAGAAAACCTAGCCCTCACCTTGGTGCTATTCTTTGCATTAGGCATAGGCCTTGCTTTTACCCCCTGCGTGTTCCCTATGTACCCCATTGTGTCGGGTATTGTGATTGGCCAAGGTAAACAGGCAAAAGCCAGCAACGCATTTTGGCTCACGTTTACCTACGTACAAGGCATGGCCATTACCTATTCTATATTAGGCTTAATTGTGGCGTCGGCGGGTATGCAGTTTCAGGCTGCACTTCAACATCCGCTCATTCTAGGCATTTTTATTGGCATTTTTGTTCTGCTGGCGTTAGCCATGTTTGGCCGATACGAGCTTCAACTTCCTGCAAAATGGCAAACCCGCTTAACTAATTTAAGTAACAACCAAACGCCTGGCAGCATGGCGGGTGTATTCGCTATGGGTGCGTTATCGGGGCTAATTGCCTCGCCATGCACTACGGCGCCATTAACCGGCATTTTATTGTTTATTGCACAAAGCGGCGACTTAACCCTTGGTTTTGTTTCCCTGTATGTGCTGAGCATAGGCATGGGCGTTCCCCTTATAATATTTGGAGTCACCGGTTCTAAATTGCTACCTAAAGCGGGTCAGTGGATGAACGTGGTGAAAGTATCGTTTGGATTTATGATGCTGTCGGTGGCCATCGTATTTGTAGAGCGTTTGTGGCCCAAAGCATGGTCTAGCGAATACATTAACTTGCTGTGGGCAGCCCTAGGTTTAGGGGCATTTGGTTATTATTTTGTGGTAAACGAAGCGAGCCAAAAAGGCATTTTGAAGTACGTGCGAACGTTGGTTATTGCGGCAGGTTTGTTCGCCAGTGCGCTGCTAGCCTATAACACCCTGACTTCATCTGAAGACACTGCCACGCAGCACAGCCAGCTGGCTCATCCAACATTTATTGTCGTTGAGAATTTAGATGATTTACGCCAACAAATTGCGACAGCCAATTCACAAGGCAAAACGGTGATGGTGGACTTGTACGCCGATTGGTGTGTGGCCTGTAAAGAGTTTGAAATATACACCTTCCCTGATCCTAATGTTATTAATGCGCTTAATAATACCGTGTGGATGCAAATAGATTTAACCGATACCTCTGCCAATAATACGGCCTTTCAGGATGAATTTTCTATTCTTGGGCTGCCAACTATTTTATTTTTCGATGAGAGCGGTAATGAGCTAACGCAGTCTCGGGTAACCGGATTTATGAAAGCGCCAGCCTTTGCTGAACATGTTGAAAATACGTTTTAACATTATGATTGGTGAGTGATTACTCTTCGCCGTAATTCAAGGGTGAGCTATGCCCCAAATGCCTCAGTTTTCACTCGCGCTTTTGTTCATTCTTACCTTGTGCGTGCCATCTAAAACGCTATTGGCGCAAGAGACCGTGAAGCAAAACCTGACAACCCAGGCGCTTGGTTGCTACGATGCTAATCGATTTTGTATTAGTATTTCGCCGCCCACAAATGGCAACTATGAAGTTTATGCCCAGCGAAAGATACCGCTGCCTCTTGTGCTTACGTTATCAGCCAGTGGGCTTGCGTCTACTTTACCAACCAGTGGGCTTACGCCCGGGTCGACATCCAGCGTATTTTTTAAACGACGATGACCCTATTTTAATGGGGGTAGTAAAAAGCCCGCGACGGTTTTGGCACTCAATGAAAGTAAGCTGGACTTCAGGAGTGCTGAATGCTGTGCACAATGATGAAGTGATTTATTTGCCGCCGCTGCGCCCAGCTAGTAATTACCCCGTAGTACAAGGTTTTGGTGGGGGCTGTTATGCATTAGATTTTGCGGCGCCGGTTGGCACTCCCGTGTTCGCCGCTCGCGATGGTGTGGTAATAGATACGAAAGATGATGGCCAATTAGGCGGCGCTTCTAAACGGTTTGCTAAGCACGCGAATTTTGTCGCTATTTTGCATGACGATGGCACCACAGGCGAATATTATCATTTGAAATATAAAGGTGTGGTGGTAACAAGAGAGCAAAAGGTGAAAGCTGGAGAGCTCATTGGTTATTCTGGTAATACAGGGTTTTCATCACTACCCCATTTGCACTTCGCCGTGTACACAGCCAAGTACGAAGGAAAGTACATGTCGGTGCCATTTGCGTTAAAAAATGAGCCGAATTGAACTCCACTAGTTACATAAGCAGCACATAAAAGTCACATTAGCATTACATGGTCACATTCTTATACACCGCCACGCACCTGTGATAACGCATAGACCGGGAAGAGAACTTTGCGTCGAAAACACCTGATTAGACCAGTATTTTGCTGCGAAATCTTTCACTACCTCTATAATCAACGTCTAAATGAATAAACAACCGGATTAATTGTCTTTTTTTCGTGCAACTGTCATAAAATTTTGCTGAAATAGCAAATACACTGACTTTTTACCGAAGATAGCAGCAAATTTAATGAATATTTTGTTACTGAACGGCCCTAACCTAAATATGTTAGGACAACGTGAACCCGATAAGTATGGCACACAAACGTTACAGGACATCGTTGATGATCTGAGCGCGCAGGCAAAATCGTCTGATGCCACCCTTACCCATTTTCAGTCGAACGCAGAACATGCGCTTATCGACCGTATTCATCAGTCTATGGGCAATATCGACGCAATCATCATTAACCCCGCTGCTTTCACACATACAAGCGTTGCACTTCGCGATGCATTGTTAAGTGTCAATATCCCGTTTATTGAAGTACACCTGTCGAATGTTCATGCCCGTGAATCATTTCGACATCACTCATATTTCTCAGATGTTGCGGCAGGCGTCATTGTTGGCCTTGGTGCCATTGGTTATTCACTAGCCCTGACCGCCGCCATCAATTTACCGCAATCAAAAAATTAACGTAGAGACTGAACATGGATATTAGAAAAATCAAAAAACTCATCGAATTAGTGGAAGAGTCTGGCATTGCCGAACTTGAGATCACTGAAGGCGAAGAGTCTGTTCGAATTCATCGCGGCCCAACTGGCGTTCAAGCGCCAATGAACTATAGCTTTGCTGCACCAGCTCATGCAGCACCAGCTCCGGCTCCAGCAGCACCCGTTGCGGCGGCTGAACCTGCTCAAGCAGCGGCACCTGCAGCGCCAGAAGGCCATGTGGTTAAATCACCAATGGTTGGTACTTTCTATCGCGCATCTTCACCTACAGCAAAACCGTTTGCTGAAGTGGGTCAAACGGTAAATGCTGGCGACACACTTTGTATTATTGAAGCAATGAAGATGATGAACCAAATTGAATCAGACAAATCTGGTGTGGTTAAGGCAATACTGGTAGATAACCAAGACCCAGTAGAGTTTGATCAACCCATGTTCATCATTGAATAAGCAGGCTTCGTACTATGCTAGATAAAGTACTCATTGCAAACCGTGGTGAAATTGCCCTTCGTATTTTGCGTGCCTGTAAAGAACTTGGCATCAAAACCGTTGCGGTACACTCCACGGCAGACAAAAACTTAAAGCACGTGTTGCTAGCAGACGAGTCGATTTGTATCGGTAAAGCCTCAGCAACCGAAAGCTACTTGAATATTCCTCGCATTATTGCAGCGGCGGAAGTCACTAATTCTATTGCTATTCACCCAGGGTACGGCTTTTTAGCAGAAAACGCCGACTTTGCTGAAGCAGTTGAAAAGAGTGGCTTTATCTTCATTGGCCCAACGGCAGACACCATTAACCTGATGGGTGATAAAGTGTCAGCAATTAGTGCTATGAAGAAAGCTGGCGTTCCATGTGTACCTGGCTCAGATGGCCCGCTTACTGGCGACAATGATAAGAATAAAACCATTGCTAAACGCATTGGCTATCCAATTATTGTTAAAGCAGCTGGCGGCGGCGGTGGTCGTGGTATGCGTGTGGTTCGCAGTGAAGCGGAACTTATTAGTGCTATTGAAACTACGCAAGCTGAAGCGGGCGCGGCTTTTGGTAACGCCACCGTGTACATGGAGAAATTCTTAGAAAATCCACGTCACGTGGAAATTCAAATTTTAGCCGATGGCCAAGGCAATGCTATTCACTTAGGCGAGCGTGACTGTTCTATGCAGCGCCGCCACCAAAAAGTGGTAGAAGAAGCACCAGCACCTGGTATTTCTGAGCAAATGCGTAACAAGATTGGCGATCGTTGTCGTCGTGCTTGTGTCGAAATTGGTTATCGCGGCGCAGGTACGTTCGAGTTCTTATACGAAAACGGCGAGTTCTATTTCATTGAAATGAATACCCGTATTCAGGTTGAACACCCAGTATCTGAAATGATTACCGGCGTTGACCTAATTAAAGAACAACTGCGTATTGCAGCCGGTCAGCCTCTGTCTATCGACCAATCGCAAATTCAAATTCGTGGCCATGCTATTGAATGTCGAATTAACGCAGAAGATCCTAAAACCTTTATCCCAAGCCCAGGTACGATTGATATTTTCCACTCGCCGGGCGGTTTAGGTATTCGTTGGGAATCTCATATTTATGCTGGCTACACGGTACCGCCTTTCTACGATTCCATGATTGGTAAGTTGATTACCTTTGGTGAAAGTCGTGACGAAGCCATTGCCAGAATGCGTCATGCGTTAGATGAGCTAGTTATCGAGGGAATTAAAACCAATATTCCTCTACAACGCTCTATTATGGCTGATGAAAACTTCTTTGCCGGTGGTACCAATATTCACTACCTTGAGAAGAAACTAGGCATAGCCTAACAGCATCAAAATTCAGTGCCGTGTTTTCCACGGCACTGCTTTTATCTCCTTTTTTTACTTCTGGTACACCCCTTCTTTTTCTACAACATATTTCCAAACGACTTAAATTACTCGCGCCTATCAGTATCATTTTGCTATGCGCTCTACTGCCCATGCTTAAGCAATTACTAGCTCATATAGTTCATTCTGTTTTTACGATTAGGACAATCAAGTTTTAAGGTTTTTCAAATGAACGGGGCGGGCATATACTTAACTCAGTTTCCTAGCCCTCCCTGCTATTGAAACTTTAGTTGTGTTTTATGTGTTTACCCTCATTGGAGTCCACCTCCAGTTTTTAGCCGGTGTCATTCACCGGCTTTTTTTTTCAGTTTTTTCCATCACAAATAGTTACCCTAGTCGCACTTTTTTTCGTATAAGCTGGTTAGGCTTAATTAACTTATTGATGAATTGGACTCGACTGAAATGAAAAGGGTAGATAACGCAGCTGTATTTGTTGTTCTCTTATTTTCCGTATGCGCCAATGCCTTTGCCGAGCGCTTAAGCTTTTCACAGAAGCTTGACATGCAATTTCGTTTTGACGAACGCTCAGACCGAGATCATAGAAATCAGTATAGAGTGCGATATTACCCTTCTGTTTCCCTGTCCTCTGACGATGCGTGGTCGTTAAATAGTTTTGTGGTTACCGGAGAATCTTTTGCATCAAGCCATAATACCTTTGATAGTGATACGTCAGATTACCTTTACGCTAGGCGTTTATATTTACGCTATGAATTTTCTGATGGAAAAATGGAGGCGGGGATCATCCCCACCTATAAGGGCCGAGTTTCTTCGTCAGGGCTATCTAAAGATGGATGGATTAAAGGCATGCGCAGTGTTTATGCCTTGCAAGAGGACAGCGAAATAGAATTGGTTATTGGCGAACTTGACGATACCAACGCCAACAGCGCATTTGATAGTTTCCACCAACTCAATTATGTTGAATTAGAATACTCGGCAAAAATGGGGCAAACCCATAGCTACGAAGTGAGTATCGAGCGTATGACTGACAACAACTTTATTCGGGGTGAATATCGCTTTCAATACACGCCATCCCAAACGTTGTTCATTGAAACTATTCAGCAGCTGTCATCTTCAAGCTCAAAGTTTGTTATTGGCCTGAGCGGAAGAACGAGCGTGGGAAATTACCCTTTGTCTTATTTTTCTCACTATTCTTATGTAAGTGAAGGCTTTGGCCCTAGGGGTGAGCTGACTGAAGATTTTTTGGGGACGGGTCATGGCGCTTCAGCTGAAATAAGCGGAGATATTACTCTTATTGATGACACAGAGTGGTTTATACGTGCCGATGTGGTAGACAGCGTTAGTCGGTTGCTTGCAGGTATAAAGGTGTCATTTGAGCAATAAAAAAGGCCCATCAAAATGATGGGCCAAACAGCAAGAACGCGTACGCACTTTGACAGTGCACTTTTTAATACGGTGGTTCCCCACGCGAAAGTTCAGCGCTGAATGGTTACGTTTATTTAATGATTACAACTGCTTGTGCGTACTGCCATTTACTAAAAAAACTGAGTGAAGTATGGTAGTGTCTACTAACTCAAACGCTAAGAAATAAAAGTTTTTCAATCTTTACCACTTAGGTAAAAAGGTTTACAAGGTGCCCAAACGTTACGAAGAACTAAAATCTCAACTCCCTGTTTCACGCCTGTCTATCGACGTATTGCTTGCTCTGCGCGTGCTTTACGACAAGCCCGAAAACGACGTGGAGTTATGCCAACAAATTGCTGAGCTTTCTCGCGAGCCTGGCAAGCTAGAACTAGGTTATCGTTCTGAATGGGAAGCCTATGTTTTGCGTGAATTAGTGTTAGATTTAAAGCAGCATACGCAGCGTAGTCCTGCTTCTTTTATCGATTCGGTATTAAGTCGCATGGAGAACCTTAAAGATACCAACCCTGACTATATAGCCTATAAGCAACAAGTTTCAGAAGCCATGTCTACGGATGACAGCATCGCACCGTTATTCCCCACGCCATGGCGCCAGCAACTTATGATGCTGCTATTGCCTGTCACTACCGTGAAGCCATTGAAACCAGCAGAATAGCCAGCACAATAGAAGGTTACTTATTTGCACTCTGAGGTTTATATTGAGACGGGCAGTACCCTCTTTCTACACCCGCTGGGCGTAACGTTTTGTGTTTGGTTTTACGCCCTGACACCCTTGCACGCCAATTTTTGAAGGTTTTGTGCTTTAAATTCTGGCGCATCAGTTTAATAACCTCTTTCTCAGGTAAGCCATACAAGTCTTCGATTGCCTCAAAAGGGGTTCTATCTTCCCACGCCATTTCAATGACGCGAGATTGTTCAACCTCAGTAAGACGCCCTTCAGTATGACGTTCTAAGGGATAGAGCTCTGATGGATAATCTTTTGACGAGGGCTCTTTTGAGAGATGATCATTTGAAAGCTTATCTAGAGAAAGATGGCCTTTATCAAAGTTACGCTCTTCTGTGTACTGCTCTTGTGTAAGTTGCTGTTCGGTATCTCGCATAGTTCGGGCTCTTGTTAATTAACACTACTACTACGCTAATATAGAAAAAATGTTCACCTTACCTAGCCTTACCTAACCTTACATTTATTTAATCGTTTCAGCAGACATCGTTAGAATGATATCAAGTAAAGCTGCGGCCGCTTTTGCGTCGGAGAGCGCGCGGTGATGCTGCTCCATTTTAATATCGAAATGCCGCGTAAGGTTTGCCAATGAATATGAAGGTAGCCCTGGGTTTACCTTTCGCATTTCTCTTACCGTACACAGCTTAGGCCGTTTGAAAGGAAGCTCTAACCGTGCAAATTCCTGTTTAATGAAGCCATAATCAAAATTAACGTTGTGCGCCACAAATACCGCCTCGTCGGTAAAGCTAGCAATACTTTCAGCGACTTCTACAAATAATGGGGCATCAGCCACCATATCATCAGAAATACCGGTAAGACGTGTGATGGTAGCCGGAATTCTTCGCTGCGGGTTAATCAAGGCTTGATAAGTATCTACCACTTCGCCCGCAACAATTTTCACCATGCCAATTTCAGTAATTCGATTGTAGCTGTTGTTGCCGCCTGTGGTTTCAATATCAACCACCACATAGGGCTGGTTAGGATCGCGATGCCAATTTACTGTAGTAACCGCAACTTCAAACCCAGCACGTTGCAACCTCTGAATAGACACCAATTGATTGCGTCTTAACTGATCACCCGGCGCTTTCACTTCTTCAAAGCGCAGCTTTTCATCAAACACCATAATGTCAGGGAAGCCGTCGCTTAAAGAGGCAAAATCTTCACTCATCATTCGAAGCAGGTTAACGATGGCGCTAAGCTCGCCGTGCTTGATAAGAGCATCGATAGGTTCAAGCAAGTGGCTGCTCCACATGAATAAGCTATTCACTTTGCCATAGTGGGCTGTCGCCATTTTGTGAACGTGATAACGAAATTTCTCTTTGCTATCTAACCGTTCAAATAAAGCTTCTATACTGCTACCAAAACGCGCATAAAAGTTGTTTTGTTTAAGCGACAGTGGCCGCCTGTCAAACTCAGTGACTAACGTATCTTCTTCATATAACTGTGCCCAAAAGGTTAGCCCAAACAAGCTGCACCATAATCGGTTTTCTGTACGCCACCCCGCAATTCCCAAGCGTTTATAGTGAGCTAAAACGCCGCGCTCTACCTGTTGATTCTGACTAACATCAATATCAATAGTACGGCTGGCATTTCTAAGCATATCGGTTACCGCACTGGTGCGCTTTTTGTGGTATTTCCTCGCATAGAAATCTTCAGCAAAGGCCAGCAGCGTATCGGAAGGTGGTGAGTCGATAATGTGTTCTAGTACTTCTTTAACACTATCGGTGTTGCCATCTTTATAGCTTTCTCTTATCCATTTCTCTTTCGCTTTGTCGCTTTGGGCTTGGTATAGCAAAAGAAGGGCCTGCTCTCGGTGCTCGCCTAGTAATTTTAACGCTAGTGCATAAAGAAACTGATCACGATAAAACATGGCTGATACGCCATCGCTATTGGGGAACGTCTCATGGGCTAATGCATTTGCTTGCGCTAAAGAAAGAAAAGGGAGCTTTTCTAAATGGCTGGCATAAAACCAGGCTGCTTCAGCATCTGCTTTACTGTCGAAACGGGTAATATCTGATACCGAATCGCCACGGGTACGCATGACGCCTAAGTCGCGCATAGAAAATTGATTCAGCCTGCCTTTGGTATTGCCAAAATAAAGGAATAATAAAAATTTTAGCGGTGCATCAAACAAACACACTAAGTAAGTATGCTCATTTAGCCCTTCAGGCCAGCCATGCTGATTAATGCAGGCTTCTAAGCGCGATACAAGCACGGGCTTGGTCAATGATGCCAAACCTTGAGTGGCACCGTATTCACTTAACAGCCTTAAAATAGCATCTTTAGTCAGTACGCCTGCAATATCTTGCAGCGAAGCGTGGTGCAAATCGCCAAACCACTTAGCTTCAATCAGCTCGTCAATTTGCTGTTGAGGGTTAGCTATTTCTGCATAAGAAAACTGCGACCTGTCAATTACCGCATATTTACGATTAGCCGCACGCACAATGATGCATTGTTTGTCAGCATCTAACTGGTTAAAGCTTTCTATAAAACCATGAGCGTCATCACTTAACAACGCAGCATTCGCCCCTTTAAAGAACGCTAAGAACTCAAAAAAGTGGGCTAAGTAATATCGTGGTGGCAAATCTTTTCGCATTATAAAACCAAACTATTGCATACACTAATTAGTGTATATTTATACAGCCCTATTGTTCAACCTTTTCCCTTTTTATTTCATGCGTGGGTGCACGGGCTTTTGCGTAGTGGCTTGTAAAGTCATTCTGGCTTAATTGGCAGTCAATCCAGTTTTCTACTTTACTCGTAATAACTATCACAACGTAATTCACATACGAGGAAATCATGAGCTTAACGCGATCGATGGCGTTCTCTTGCCCATATTGCATGGCAGCCAATGATGTAGAAATTGATGAGGTTAATGATGTGGGTCAGGTGCAGGTACTTGATTGCCAAGTATGTTGCCAACCTATAGAACTTGGTGTTTATCAGCAAGGCGAAGACTTAAATATTATTGCGGAGCAGGAAAATGGCTGATAGTGGTACCCATTTTTCGTTGCAGGATATCAATGCTTTGCCGCAACGATATCGCGCCAACTTTGTGAATAGTCTATCTGGCTTTAAATCTTCCTCACTGTTAGGCACCACCGATGGCCGAGTTAACAACTTAGCTATTATTAGTTCTGTGGTTCATGTAGGGGCTAACCCACCATTGCTGGGTATTATTATGCGCCCACACACTGCACAGCGAGATTCTCTGACTAATATTAAGCAGCAAGGTATGTTCACTTTAAATCATGTTCATACAAGTTGGACTGACAAAGCACATCAAACATCTGCGCGGTATGATAATGGTGTGAGTGAGTTCGATGAGGTTGGACTAACGCCTTGGTTTAGCCAGAACTTCAGCGCGCCTTATGTTAAAGAAAGCGCGATAAAGATGGGGCTTAAAGTAGAACAGCATTTTACGTTGTGTAATCAAACGGAAATGATTATAGGTGAAATCCAAGAGGTCTTTATTGCGGGCAGCAGCACTACAGGAGATGACATTGCAAAAAGTGCTATTGCCGAAGATGGGTATATAGATCTTGAATCACTACAAACCTCATGTATCTCGGGTCTGGACACTTATCATAGTACGCAAAAGATAGCCCAATATGCTTACGCAAAACCCGATGTGCCTTTAACACAGGCGAGCGTAACTAAAAAATAATTCATGTTTTGCCAGTGGCGCGCAAACTAATGTTGCGTTGATGCTATAGGACATTGATTTTGCTAGCTGTTCAGGTGAAACTCGTTAATCTAGATCAACAAATATTTATTGCTTTGTGTTAGATCCAAACGCCACGGGTTATAGTATAATTATTAACATTCAAAACCTGCCTTGCGGCAGGTTTTTGCGTTTTAGGCGCTGAGTAAAAAAGAATCATTATCGTTATTATCTCAATTGGAGAGAATTATGAAGTCTGTAAACCGTCGTGACTTTCTGAAATTGTCAGGTACATCTTTGATAGGCCTAACGTTAGGAAGCGTTGCGTTACGTGCGAATGCGCAAGAACAACTACAAGCAGATGATCCAAGCGCGAAAGCATTAAACTACACTGCGGCGTCTACTGTAGACGGTGCTAAATGTAACAACTGCATGTACATTCAAGGTGCCGACGGCGAACAACACCGCCCTTGCGCCATCTTCCCTAACAAATTGGTTAACGCCAATGGTTGGTGTAGTGCATGGGTTAAACGCCCAGGCTAGTAACTCGAATTATCAAAAAAGCCCCAGTCTCGCTCACGTGTGCTGGGGCTTTTTTATGCATTTGAGATAAGGGTCTATAACGAGTTACAGCCCCTTCACAGCGTCTAACAATGCGGGGTTATGTAGTCGGCTCGGTAACAAACCAGGCTTTATATAGGCCCCATGCTTTGCTTGAAATATACTGCCAATGCGTAGCACTTTTTCATCGTCCCATTGCTTGCCAATAAAGCTAATTCCCACCGGAAGGTTTTTCACTTCTCCTGCCGGTACAGTAAGATGCGGATAACCTGCAATGGCCGCTAAATACCCAATTCCAATAAACCCCATTGGGGAATGATCGCCATACACGCCATCAATCAGAAAAGCCGGGCTATTTGAGGGTGCCACAAGTACATCAACTTTATGTTGTGCCATTAGGGCATCAATACCCTTGTCTCTCGCAGTTTCTCTTACCAAGGCTAGAGCCGAAGCGTATTCTGGGCTATTAATGTCATCTGTATTCACTGCTTTTTCGAATATATCTTGATTAAAGAGCGCAAGTTCTCGAGAGCTTGCTTGATTGTAAGTAATAAGTTCCGACAAACTGCGCACAGGAATGTCCGCTGGACTGCCTTCTAAGTATTCGTTTAATGTGTAATGAAACTCGCTAAGTAACACTTGATAAGAGTCGGCCCAAAAACTTTCAGGTTGTTTGAAGTCGCTAATTTCCACCAGCTCAGCGCCTGCGGCAGTTAGGCTATTTAAGGCTTTTTCATAAGTAGAAAGCACATGAGGGTTATCCCCTTGACGGTAACGCACAACGCCTACGCGCACGCCTTTTAAATCGGTCGCCAACATACTTTGCTGCGGTGCATTAAGCATGTGTTTGCTAGCCTCTAGCGTTGCGCTATCTTTTGTATCTACACCTGCCATGATTGATGCCATTAACCATGCATCGTTAACGTTTGCGGTCATAGGACCTGCGGTATCTTGGGTATATGAGATAGGGACAATGTGCGTACGAGATAACAGCCCAACTGTGGGTTTAAATCCTACAATACCGTTCATTGAAGAAGGACAAATAATAGAACCATTGGTTTCAGTGCCCACGGCTAACGACGCTAAACGCAATGCCATAGCAGCACCTGAACCCGACGAAGAACCACAAGCACTACGAGATAACATATGCGGGTTTCGGGTTAACCCACCTACGGCGCTCCAACCACTAATAGAAGATTCAGACCGAAAGTTAGCCCATTCAGAGAGGTTAGTTTTACCTAACACAATGGCGCCCGCGGCTTTAAGGCGAGCTACAATGGGGGCATCTCGCTTTGTGTCATTATCAACAAGTGCCATCGCGCCTGCGGTAGTAGGTAGCTCACTGGTTTCAATATTGTCTTTCAGTAACACTGGAATACCAAACAGCGGCCCTTTACGCATTCTATTTTTACGTGCTAAATCAGCCGCTCTGGCTTCTTCAATGGCATTGGGGTTAAGTGCCAAAATACTATTTACATCACCATCAAGCTTTTCGATTCTAGCGAGATAGCCTTTTACTAACGCCTCGGATGACAACTCACCTGCTGCTATAGCCTGCGCTTGTTCTAGTGCAGATTTATCTAACCAAGCCTCAACAGCTACTGAAAAAGCCCTGTCGTCTGAACGCTCAACAGATGCATTTTTTGTGTTCGGCTTAGATGGTGCACACGCGGTGCAAAGTAAAATAACGGCAGCGTAAAGTAGCGTAGCCTTCATGTGGTTTGTCCCCAAGTTTCTAAGATATCTACATTTTAGTTTTAAATATCTTAGTAGTGGATTGAAACGATTATACATACGAATGCTAGCATATGACGAATACAAAATACTGTGGTAACTATTGACATTGGAATGAGCCTACCCTAAGTTTCTTTCCAGAAATAGACAAGGAAGTGGGCTAGCCGCTCACGGCCAGAGGGCCCTCAGGCCCGCCCCTGGTAGGAAGAATTTCCGCTCTGATTACCAATGAAAGAGGGCAAAGAGAGTGGCTGTACCTTTTACAGCGATTCGGTGAGTCACGGCTTATAAAAGCTATCAAAGATCTGCCAGGTAACAGGAAACCCTATCCCTTAAAGTAGCCCGAGTTCTTGGGGTTCAGCTCCCAAAGCCCTGTGATCTCCCCAACCTTAAGGCAAACCTCAGAGCCGATAGAGAGGTGCGATTAGGTCTTCGATCTATTCGGGGCCTGTTGGCGTCTCTTGGGAATATTCAAAACCAGAAAAGTGATGAGGCGAAATAGGGAAAATGCAAGAGGCGGACATTCGGTTGCTGTTTGATTGCGGAAATCTGAAGTCAGTAATGATCACCAGAGCGCCCCTGGTTGAAGGCTGGTGCTGCAATTTTCGCGAAAGGGTGGCGGCTGTGAGGTGCTCGACTTTCAAAGAGTAAGTCTGCGAACTTTTAAGACTCTGGATGCGACATTTCTGGCTGCAAGCCGGATTGGGTAGGCAATCGATCAACCAAGGACTTCATTATGGCGATGCTCGAAAGAGTCAGTATTACGCCTATGGCTCTCGATACCGACAAGGGTTCTCAGGAGGTTTCTTGGGTTCCGGTCAGTCGCTCAAAGCCAGTGCCAAAGGTGCCACACATATTCTTCGATGACGGAGAGCCTTGGCTCGCGGCCAATGCTTATGCACTCCACAAGTTAGACTCCGTTGTAGGAAACGATATCAAAACAGTGGCCTCAAACATGAGTCACCTAAAAGCCTACGCTTGCTGGCTAGAAGATCATGGGGTGGATTGGCGACACTTTCCGAAGAGAAAGAAAGATCGTTGTCTTTTCCAGTACCGAGGATTTCTCATTGAACAGCGGAAGGCCGGATTGGTTAGCTCCAGCACCGCCACATCGAGAATGGGCGCGATCATTCAATTCTACCGCTGGGCCCAGGTTTATGGCTGGGTTGACCGTAAGTCCATGTGGGAGGATCAGTCTAAAACGATCCAGTTCTATACCTCTGTCGGCTTCTCTCGGACGATGTCTGTGACTTCAAGCGAGTTGGCCATTCCGAATCGAAGGCGGGTTGGTGCGGCATTGGAGGATGGGCTGACCCCTCTAACGGATGAGAATCGAGCGGCGCTACTTACTTTTCTTTTCGAGCGTGGGAAAGTAGAGCTTTACCTGATGACCATGATTGGCTTCTTTACTGGGGCTCGGAGTGAGACCATTCGCACCCTGCGTCTATCAAGCATCGATAACGCCCTGGATGATCCGACAATTCCCTCAATGAAGCGCATTGCGGTGGGGCCTGGAACAGGTGTTGAAACCAAGTACGATGTGAGTGGTGCGCTGCTCTTTCCTGCCGAGCTTGTTCGTCAGCTTGAGCGATATGCTTATTCAGCGCGACGCCTTGGTCGACAGGCGAGGGCCTCCGAAGAAGATCGAACCTTGCTGTTTCTGTCTGAGCGAGGAAACGCCTACTCCGAGACGTCCTTTACAAAACTAATCAGCTACCTGCGTGAAAAGCTGGCTGAGGCAGGGCTTGATCAATTTAGGGATTTTAAATTTCACCAAACACGAGCCACTTTTGGCACCCAGTTAATGCGACTCGCAATGAGCGCCCTTCCGAGCCAGGTCGATGCCATCGTTTTTGTTAGGGATGCCATGCTCCACAAGGATGAGGCGACAACTTGGAAATATGTGAAGTTCATCGAAAAAGAGCCTGTAAAGGAGGCGCTGTCGGACGAATTTTTCAATTTGTATGTCGGCAAAGTTGGCAACGTCGAAACATTAATCGATAAGGTTACATTCAATGACGACGCCTGATTTGTTGATCCAGTATCTAGATAAGGAGAATGCGCCCCGATATGGTTCAAGGTCAGATTTAACACGGTTCCTTTATCGGGGCGGCGCGAGCTTGAGAGCGGATTTGGCGTTCAAAAAAATTGCCGTGGGAGCGCTAGGGGCGATTCGAACAGAGAGGTTGGAGCTTTTACAAGCTGTTAAAGAAGAGCTTGAGAATAGACTTTACGCTGGCCGATCGGAGAAGTCGGTGCCTCATTACCTTGCTACGTTCGTGGGATTTATGAGATTCCTGGATGAGGGCCAGCACTCGTTCAGTCTTGCAAAGCTGGAATTCAACTTCCTGGAGTACGCCGAGTATTTGTTCATTAAGTCTAGGAAGAAGGGTTCGAAGTTGAGCCCGAAGTCAGCCTACATAAAGGCTGCGACGCTGTCGTCGATTTTTGGTTCCATTCTTTCCATACCGGAAACCGTCCGCCTCATTAATAGGACTCGCCTTCGTGCCGTCAAGGAAGCGCCAAAAGCGGTCAGTCGGATTGCTGAGAAGAAAAACTTGGAGGCTACCTTCAAGCAGGGGAATTTCCTGGTCGATATCGCGGAAGGATTGTCTAAGGAAGCTGTTTATGGGCCCCTGCCCCTAGAGATCCCAATCCGAGCCGGTCTGGTTGAGGGCAATGAGGTGTTGCTCCATGCGGGATTGCAAGAGCTTGAGTTGGCAGCTACTCCCAAGCCTGGCTGGGCATATCAGAAAAAGGTCCTCTATCGGGAAGCGTTAAAGCGACGAGAGGCGGTCAGTGATATTTCTCCCCGGAGGGGCGGAGCGAAAAGGTGGCACCTGGTGAACCTGCGAGTCCAGGCAGAGTTTCTGATTTTCCTTGCTCAGACAGGCATGAATTTGACTCAGGCTAGAGAGTTGGGGCGCGGAGCCTTGAAGTATAAGCCGCTCGGCGATAGCTGGCAGGTAAGGTGTTACAAGAACAGGAGAGGAGGTGAGGTAAGCTTTCGAATTTACAAGTCTTACAAGCCCTTTCTTGAGCGATTTCGAGCCTTTGTGAACCATTTCTTTCCTGATTCTCCAAACTTTTTCCCTCAGTTTGATAATTATGGCAAGGGAGAGAGTGTGTCGAGAACGGGGCTTACTCACTTTGTGGCGTTTCGGCAGTTATTTGAAGCACATGGACTTGCTTGGGTTACACCACGAGAACTGAGAAACACCAGGGTGAATTGGCTTTTGCGCCGCTCAGGAGACCCTGAATTAACGGCAGATATGGCTCAGCATACTCGGGAGGTGTTAAAGGACCAATACGAGCGACCTAGTCAGCAGCGAGCTATGGTTGAGGTTGCCCGGTTTTGGAGCAAGCACGACCCTATCAAGCAAAAGGATCTCAAGGCGTCGGTGATTTCCAGCAGTTGCAATGGTGACCCAGAATCGGTGGCCGATAGACCTGGGGGGATAGTTGAACCTAACTGTGTCAATCCATCTGGTTGCCTGTGGTGCAAGCATCATCGCGATGTAGATAGTGAAGACTATATCTGGTCCATTTCCTCCTTTCGGCATCTCAAGACGATTGAGGCAAGCATGACGCTGAGTCGTGAAGAGGTGCCCTCTGACGTCGTAGTTGATCGGTTATCCGAAAAATTGTCGTGGTTTAAGAACTCTAGTTCCAGGCGTGCTGGCTGGGTGTCAGAAGCGCAGGAGCGGATTGAAGAGGGTGATTACCACCCTAATTGGGCCCCAATTATTGAGCTTCTGGAGCAGTAATGAACGCTGACACTTTGCGCTTTATGTCGCCATCCACGTTGGTTACGGTCGACTCGCCGTTGTATCGACCGCCATGCTTTCCGCCACCCAGAGATTGGGCGGTATCGGTCGACAGCGAAGGTGCCCCGCTGTCCCTATATGGTGATGATTTCTGGGACTTTCGGGCGTTCGAGCGCTCTGCGACCTTCAATTTTAAAAAGGACGGGATTTCTGATGAGAATGTCTTTCTTGTCAAGCAGGTTGTGCTCTTGGTGCTTTATCATCCGCGACTTTTTCCTGGGCGAATTAGGAGTTGTGTTTACTCGTTTGGAGCCCTGACAAAGATTGCAAGCGTCTGCGATAGTAAGGGAGTGCTGATCTCGGACGTTGAGAGGTTTCCGGCGATTCATCAGGAGATTGCTGATGCTCTTCAGTGCGCCAGTTTTAAGGTTTACGTCAACTTTCTACATAGATTGAGATTGCAATCAGATGTTCTTGGCTTTGAGGTATTCGGAGGGAGAGGTTTGGCGCTCCTGGCGTCGCAGATAAAAGGTCATGAGAAGGTTCAAACTCCATATATTCCACCCAGAATATGGGCGTACCAGGTTAAGAGGTTGAATGAGTGCCTGGACGATTTTTTCGAGCATGAGCAAGCGCTGGGAAGCGCATTCAGCTGGTTATCAGAAGCGTATACGTATAACGCCTCTTGCGTAAAGGATGTTAAATACCATTCACCCTTTTATGAGCCGCACGTTTACAAAAAAAGAGTGCTGTTTGCAGGAGGGTTTGAAGGATTTTCTGTGGAGTATGGACTTTCAGGGCTTTTCGAGAAATGGCTGGGCGTACCGCCTCTCATCTACAGGAGTACCCGCTTTACGGCCTATCTCAATATGGTTAAAGAGGCGGCTCTATTTTACATCATGAGCTTCTCCCTTCAGCGCCTGAATGAGGTGAACTCGCTCAGGTCTGATTGCTTTCTCATCGAGCGTGACGAGAGGTTGGGGGATATCGCAATGTTGGTTGGGGAAACCACGAAAACTGATCCTGATGATGATGCTCGATGGGTTGTGCCCAGCACCGTTAAGAAGGCTGTTGATGCGGCGAGCACCATTGCTAAATGGAGGCTGAAGTATTTCCCAGGGGGTGAGTCTGCGCCTGAATGGGATAGTTCTTCTGTGCCGCTCGCGTTGGCCGGAACGGAGCCGTGGCTTCCAGTAAAGGGTAACAACCGAAACTCCAAGAACGAACTTATAGGGCAATTAAGGCTGGGTCCCTTCATTGATCGCTATCCGCTTTTTTTCGATCCAGAAGAGATGGCAGTGACAGAAGAGGATTGGAAAATTGCGGTGTCTATGACCCCGAATATTGGCAATAGAGAAGGATTTGGCATCGGGCTTCAATGGCCTTTAGCGGCGCATCAGTTGCGACGCACCACCAACGTCAATATGTTCGCCTCCAACATGGTTTCTGATCAAAGCTTACAGTGGCTCATGAAGCATGTGAGTCAAAAAATGACGCTTTACTATGGCCGCAATTTCACTAATTTGAGACTCAACTCGGATGCTGAAACTTCCGTCATAGTCGAGTCCTACAAGGCAATTTACCGGCAGATTGCAAGTGTGGTGGAAGATAGCTTTGAGAATGTGCGCCCTCATTCTAAGCAGATGATCCCGATTAAGGTTGTCAATCTTGTAGAAGCTGGGGAGGAAAAACAGCTTACGAAGTTAATAGCCAAAGGCGATATTGGTTGTCGGCGCACACTGGCCGGATTCTGCATGAAGGCTGGGGTCTGTGAGTATGGTGGTATTGAGTCAATGGCGCAGTGTGCTGGGGCTGATGGCGGAGGCATCTGCACAGATGCGATTTTTAAGCGTGAAAATGGGCCAGCCTTGAGACGACTAAAGGCTGCTCACGAAAAGAAAATCGAGTCGCTGACCTCCGAGAGTCCACGTTTCAACGCTTTGAAAAAAGAAATCTATGCGATAGAGGTGTATCTCAGTGTCGTCAACGGTTAAGAAATCGGCAGAGCAAGAGTTCAGGGATGCATTTGATCGGCTGAAAAAAGGTAAGACAATCCGCCTTCCTTTGGGGGCAGCTGTTACCCAAAACAACGTTGCGAGAGAAGCGGGACGAGATCCCTCAGCTTTGAAAAAGGACAGGTACCCTTTGCTGATACTTGAGGTTCAAGCCTACATAACTTCTAAGTCGGAGCAAAAGAGGAGCAGCAAGCGTACTACAGACAACAGGGCAAGAACCGATAAGCAGAAGATCGCAGACTATCGCAAGCAGATTGATCGCCTGAGTTCTATTGTGGCGGCGCAGAATTCGACTATCGAAGAGCTTCTGGATGAGATTGAGCGGTTGAAGGCCGGGAGGGTGTCACGCTTTTAGCCCTCCGGTTACACGTAATATTCCGGTAAGCTCATGATATTCAATGACGCATAGCAGGTTACGCTTTTCCGATTTGCTACCCAAATGATGCTACCACAATTTGGCCGCTCGGGTCGCAAAGCGAACATTCAGGGCCGAGTCCGAGGGGTTCAATTTGAGGCTACGGTGTGTCACACGCATCGGGGTAAGTCCATTGAGGCTGAGGGGCATGTCGTGCTTAAAGGGGTAATTCTCGGATTCAGTCGGGGTTGTGAACATGTCAGAACCGATAGAGCGCCCTTTGGACGCGCTATCCGGAGGCCCGAAGCAAAGGGTCTGGATTACCATGACCGTTGTCGAGGAAACGCAATTGGTCCTTCCCGATGAACCGACCTTAGCCCTGGATCTTGGCCGCTAGGTCGAGGGGTTCGATCTTATCCGGGAACTGAGTCGCCGGGGGCAAAACCATTGCCATAGCTATCGACGATCTCGCCAACGCCTGTCGCTGTGCCAACCACATTGTAGTGATGAGGGAAGGTTGTATTTATGCTGAGATCAGCCCCAAGATGTGGTGACAAGGGAGCTTATTGAATCGGTCAACTGAAGCCGCCGTGATCTCTTTCCCGATCCAGTAACTGGCACTCCCGCTCGTATTCTTAAACCCACACTCGTATTGCGGTCTCTAATCCAAAACGCCGCGTCCGATTCATTCTCAGTGATACTCAGGGCCTATGAACTACCCATAAACTGGCTCTCTTGCATCTGGGACAGACCAAGGTTTTGATAGGCGTTCGAGAACCAACAGCCCGTGACTGCAACTTACCTTCCGCGATTTATGTGATGAGTTAGCAAATGAGCTCGGTCGTCCAGGGTCGAAAACAGAATCGCAAAACAGATCCCGACAGCGGTCCCTATGAGGGTATCTACTACCCGCTCCTGCACCATCGCCATGCCAGCAAGGTCTGGTGCCGCCAGATAGCTCATAAACAGAGCCATGGGCGTAACCAGAACCTGGCCCAGTCCATAATTCGATCCGATGATGGTCTCGGTAGCGAACGACAGTAACGCCACCAGCCCAATAATGGTCCACACAGAGGGCTGGCTTAGCAGCACCAAAGCCACAAGGAGAGCGCCGAGTACGTTGCCTATGGTGCGCTGTAGGGCTCGGCTCATACTGATATGCAAATGGCTACCCTGTAACACGGCGACAGCGCCCATGGCCGCCCAACCGGCGTGCTGACCGCCAAACGCATAAGCAACATAAGCCGCCACGGCAGAGCCCAACACCATGCGCGCGACGGCGATCAACTTGTGACTGGCGGGCCGGCTTTTGAACCAATCCTGTGCCGCCGGTGTATCGTGGCGGAACACGTCGGTGATCATCACCACTAGCCAGGCAAGAGCAGCGGCCACTGCGGTCGCAGTCGTACGTTCGAGGACAGAGGCAAAGGTATCCACTTGGCCCATTGAAACGCTGGCGGCGAATATGAAGATCAATGCACCTGGCGGACCGAAATCACCAACGGTGACGATGTAAAACAGCGTACCGCACAACAGCGCCAGAATGGCCAGCTGACCAACCATGGGCAACTCCAGCCAGGCCACCAGGGACATCACAAAAACGGTTGCGGTTTGGCAGAGCAAACAAAGGAAAACCGTAAAGCCCCGGCGTTCCGGGGCCGCAAAACGGCCAAACAAAGCCACCAATGTACCCAGCGAAGCAAATCCAATCAGGTGCGAAAAGTCGGATAGCTCGATCAGCGGAAGCACAACCAGCGCCGCGATAGCCACCTGTAGTCCGGCCAGTGCCGAGTTCCTGAAGCCAGGCTGATTAACTACGGCAAAGCACTCTTTGAACTGTGCCCGCGATAGCAGAAACCGGATTGCAGCTGATCGACTTTTTACTCTGGATAAGCGCTGATGCACTTGACCTCCGACAAAATTGGATAGCTTAAGATATAGTTAGCCTAATAACCGTTTGCCTCATTGATCTATTCGGAGTTTCCGCAATCAAGTCGCGAAATAACGAGAATTTTTGGTTTTGGAGATTGCCTCATCACACCATACGTTTAAGCGTATCGTCTCTTTTCACGAAGAGATGAATCAGTGCCATACCAATATGACCAACAATCAAAACGGTCAAAATCCATGCGATTGGCGAATGGAGCTGTCCCAGGGCTTGGGCCCAGGCAATTTCCTCGCCTTCAGCAAAAAGCTCGATACCGAAAGCCGTAATCCCGTGGCCACCACCCAGCATGACCATTACCCCGGTTATCGGCATCAGCAACAGGCCAAGATACAACGCCCCATGACCGGCCTTGACCAGCAGAGCCTGCGCCGGATCTTGCTGCGGGCGCTGATGACGCTGGCCAGCGGCCCAGGCCAAGCGTACCAGAATCAGCAGCAACATCAGCGAACCTATAGAGACATGCCAGGGCACCAGCGTTTGTCCGACCCAGTGTTCTCCGTCGAAGATTCGATCACCAAACTTGAGCAGTTGCCAGAACACCAGTAGGGCCATCGACCAGTGCAGCAGTTTGGTGAGAGCGCCATACCGCTCACGAGAATCGTGGATCATGATTGGGTTCTCCGTATTGAGGGTTTCATTACCATTGAAGGTGTTACCAAAGAGGATGAAGCCAGAATGCACACTCATTCCAGCCTCATCTTCATATCACTGCCTACTGGCGGCGTCCAGCCTGGAAAGCATCTCTTCCGGTAGTGACAATTTCACCGAAGCCAATATCTCATCCAGTTGAGACAGCGATGTTGCACTGACAATCGGTGCGGTCAGTTCTGGCTGGTGGAGCAGCCAGGCCAGTGCCACTTGGGATGGTTTTGCTGAAGCCTCCTGCGAAACGGCCATCAGGGTATCCAGAATGCGCTGACCACGATCGCTGAAATAACCGTTGAGAAAGTCAGCCCGAGGGTTGCCTTCCAGGTCTGAAAGCTGAGCGTATTTGCCAGTCAGGAATCCACTGGCCAGAGAAAAGTAGCTCACCACGCCAAGATTGTGCTCGCTGGCGACTTTCGCCAGCGACGACTCGAAATCGGCCCGGTCATGCAGGTTGTAGAGGGGCTGGATCAGCTCATAGCGCGCGAACCCATGATCACGAGACACGGCCAGCGCCTGTTCCAATCGATCGGACGAATAATTGGAGGCGCCGATGGCCCGCACCTTACCGGCCTTGATCAGCCGGTCAAACGCGCCCAATGTTTCCTCCAAGGGGACTTCCTGATCATCAATGTGGGCGAAGTATACATCGAGGTAATCGGTGCCCAGACGTGACAGGGAATCCTCAATTGCAGCTTCGATGTTGGCTGCAGATAGCCCTTTACGACGCTCCAGCATACCGACTTTGCTCATGAGAATGACGTCATCACGACGTCCCCGCTTTTTCAGCCATCGTCCGATAACTGCCTCCGACTCGCCACCTTCAAGGCCCGGTGCCCACGCAGAATATACGTCGGCCGTGTCAATGGCGCTGAAGCCCTGCTCCACAAACCGATCGAGTAGCTGAAAAGAGCGGTTATCATCGGCTGTCCAGCCAAACACGTTTCCGCCAAATACCAGTGGGGCTATCTCCAAACCGGACTTCCCAAGGGGTTTCTTCTGAAGACTCATGATGCCTCCCTCAAAAAACAACTGTCAGTGGGTGAGTCGGCCGGGTGGTCCCGGCCGGCGATTTCAGGCAATGCTTTCCACAATGCCACCTTCAACACGCAGGGCGGCGCCTGTGGTGGCACTGGCCTGGGGAGACGCAGCGTAGACACAGAGGCTGGCGACCTCTTCCGGTTCGGCAAAACGTCGGAGCAGCGTGGAAGGCCGGTTTTCGTCCAGGAACAGGGTTTCCATTGCTTCCGGGGAGACTCCCCGCTCAGCCGCCAGGTCAGCCATCATGGCTTTGGCTCCTTCAGTACGGGTCGGACCGGGAAGGATGCTGTTCACGGTCACACCGGTTCCGGCAAGAACCTTGGCGAGACCCCGGGATACACCTTGAAGCGCCGCCTTGCTCACCCCGTAGTGCACCATCTCCGATGGAATATTCAACGCCGATTCACTAGAGATGAACTGGATACGCCCCCAGCCCCGAGCCTTCATGCCAGTTGCGTAATGCCGGGCAAGTCGAACACCGCTCATCACGTTGACCTGGAAAATCTCTTCCCAGGCAGCATCGTCGATATCGAAGAATGGAACGCCGCCATAAATACCCAGGTTGTTGACCAGAACATCCACCTCGGGCAGCTGTTCGATGATGGTCCGGCAACCTTCCGCGGTACCCGGGTCCGCGATAATGCCTTTTGCATCGTCCCGACCGCTGGCATTGGCTATCTCGGCCAGCGCCTTATCCACTTTGGCCTGGTCACGACCCACTATAGTTACCGAGGCACCGGCCTCGGCCAGCCCCTGGGCAATGGCCAAACCGATGCCCGCGGTAGAGCCGGTGACCAACGACTGTTTGCCCGTGAGTTCAATTTTCATCATTTAATTCCTCTTGCCATTGATTTTTGAGGGGACGTCACCCACTCAACCAAATTGAAACGCCGATAACTGGGTTTCCATCACCCGTTCGGAATAAACCTTCTTGCCGGGCTCCTCGCCCGCTGCACCCGCTGCCACGAGCAATGGAATCAGGTGTTCCTCGTCTCCATGCGGATGACAATCGAGGGCGTGGGGTGCCTGAACCCATTTCCTCAATCGCTGATAACGAATTCCGGAGTCACCTTCGACAGTGTCCGTCAGCCAGTCATCGAACGCCTCGGAGAGCGGTGTAAACCGCTTGTCGCCGTAGCCACGCATGTTGTGGAAGCTCATGCCACTGCCGAGAATCAGCACACCTTCGTCACGCAGTGGCGCCAGAGCTCTGCCTGCCTGCAGGTGTGCTTCGGGGTCCAGGTCCTGCCGTAACGACAGCTGAACCACAGGAATGTCTGCCTCGGGGAACATCACCTTGAGCGGAATAAACATACCGTGATCAAACCCACGCCCGGAATCCTCCAGGGTGTTCTGTTGTGCCCCAACCAGTAGACGACTCACGCGATGCGCCAATGCCGGCGCTCCTGGAGCCGGATAAGTCAATTTATAGGTGTGGTCCGGAAAACCGAAATAGTCATAAATGAGATCGGGCTGGCTGCCGGCGGTCACACTAAACTCTTGAGTGCGCCAGTGGGCGGATACCAGGAGGATGGCCGTCGGCTTTTCTGGCAAACGCCCGATGACGCTTCGAAGAAAGTCGGCCATACCGTCCCACGTATTGCGGGGACTCCAGTCCATAAAGAAACAAGGGCCAGCGCCGTGGGGAATAAAAAATACCGGTTGTCTGGTAGGCACTCTTGGCTGCGTGGACATCGACATACCTCCATAGGTTTGAATAGTTCAGATATCACAATGAACAGGTTATACTGATACTCAGGAAAGGAGAACGGACTTAAAAAAGGAACTGTTTTAACTAAAGGTAGGAAATAAAATGCTGGACCGATACACAAGCATGCAGGTATTCGTTCAGGCAGCGTCCAGAGGTAGTCTGTCTGCCGCCGGCCGGGAGCTGAACATGTCGCCGGCAATGGCCACAAAACATGTGGATTCACTGGAAACCAGGCTCGGCACGAAACTGCTTCATCGCACCACTCGACAGTTATCACTGACAGATGCCGGACGGGAATACCTGCAGGCCTGTCAGCGCATTCTTCAGGATCTTGAAGAAGCGGAGTCCGAAGTATCTTCCCAGCAGCATCAGGCCATGGGTCGATTACGTCTGAATGCACCGCTATCCTTTGGCACACGCTTCATTGCACCGTTAATACCGGAATTCACCCATCGTTACCCACTGGTGGAGGTGGATCTTGGCCTGAGCGACACTCAACAGGATCTGCTGAAAGAGAGCTGGGACCTGACTGTCCGCATCGGACACCTCGCTGACAGCGACCTCAGGGCCCGCCGTCTCGGCAATTGCCCGATGCGACTTTGTGCCTCGCCTGAGTATCTGAAAAAACATGGAACCCCTAACCGTGTTGCCGAGCTCTCAAACCACAATTGCCTGAGCTACAGCCTTTCCTCAGCGCAACGCGGCGGCACCTGGGCATTCGGCCAAGATGGTAAGATCCAGGTGCCCGTAACAGGCAACCTCATGTCCAACAATGGCGACGCACTTCTTGCTGCCGCCGTTAAGGGCCAAGGGATCATATATCAGCCCAACTTTATCGTGTCCGAGGCATTGGCCAGTGGCGCTCTGGTTGCTTTCGAATTGGATCACCCTCCACTGGATCTCGGCGGCCTGCATGTGCTGTTCGCGCCGGATCGTCGGTTACCCCTCAAAGTAAGAGCGATGATCGACTATTTGGTTGAGGTTTTTGAGAATTCGCCATGTAGACCGTCGTAAATTTTATCCTTTCTTACCAAGGCCCCCTCTCTACACCTGTAAACTGTTCCAACAGTCAGGCTTAGTTCGAAGTTAGCCCGCTCCAGGCCAAAAGCTTTATGTCGGCTTCTGGATCGCGGCCACCTTCTCCTTTTCCATCTGCTTTTTTAAGATCCCGAAACCAATGGTTGTTCAAATATTGTCGTCAACAAGGAAAATCTCATTTGCGGAACCGAAATGGGATCGAGGCCATAAGTCCATTGAGTGTTTCCTTTTGTTTAGGCCCGGACATTTTATTTTCCTCGTAGCTGTCAATTGATGGTTCTAACAGGCAGTGCCTTTAGACCGCAATAGTGGGCTACGTTTTTGGGGTACGAAATACCAATCCATCAATGGCATGGACAAAAAAGTGTATGAAGAGGGCCTTATATCGACGTTCGCCATGGACACGAGGCCATATAGTGAAAGCCCTGTTATGCTCAGTTTAAAGTCATGTCCATAATTGGGTCATTCGTAGTTACAGCTTCTACGCAACATGTGAGTAACTAGGTTCAAAGTATCATTTTATTCGGCAAACACGACCCATGAAGACACAAAAAAAGCGATAAACGCTAGAAATAAGCGTTTCGGACAGAGACATTAGGTTAAAAATTTGAAGGAAAAGGGTAGTACGTTAGAAGTGGTAGGCCACAAGACTCAAAAACTCATCTTAGCTTAATTCAACTTTTTAGCCGGTTGCATGGGCTGATCTTCAATAAAATTAAATAGACCAAATTGATCAAGTAAAGACTGGTACCGGCCGTCTTTTATGAATAGCGCCAATACTTCATTAAACTGGTTTCTTAGTTTCTCGTCAGAAATAGCCGCACTGTAGGCGGAAACGGGAAACAGCTCGTGTATTGTTGTGTCGTGTTGCTTTTCGACAGGCAGCTGATGTTTAACGTATTGAAAAATGTTTCTATCCATCACAGCCACATCTACGCTGCCAAGCAGTAGCAAACTAACCTGCCGGTCTTGTTGTGCAAGCTCCATATAGTTTTTTTGATGGGCTAACGTGTCTTTAAACTCTTCACCCAATACCGATATTGCCGTTTGAAAAGCAATCACGCTATGCCCGACTAAGTCTTGTATTTCGTGAATTTCAAAGTTTCTGTCAGTGCGGCTTACTGCAACATTTTGATAATAAACGTATGCATCAGTCAGAATAGCGGGGTCAATATCGTGACCTGGATTTAAGGTTAGTCCAATATCCACCTCCCCCTTTTTCATTATGCTGGCGGTGCGTCCAAAAGGAACGTAAATCGGCGCCATGTCATGCCCCATTTCAAGCAATATTGCCCGCACGAGTTCTAACTCAAAGCCGGAATCTTGCTCTGAGATAACATAGGGAGGTTTTGTCCAGCCCACGACCACCTCAATTTGCTTTGCAAATGCGGCGTTGGAAGAGAACAAAATAATAAAAAGTACGACAATATAGTGCATAAGGTGAAATAGTAATGGAACACCTATTAACTATAAACACTTGCCAATAAATAACCATTCTCCAAAAGACTTAACCATTATATAAACCCTTTAAAAACAATGGCTAATAAAAGTTAAATGTAGACTTAAGTTTGATGAAAAAAGGCACTTTTACATAAAATTATTGTGTAAAGCGGGAAAACGAACGGGAAATTGACGGGTTGCTACCAGCATTATGATTTCGCTTTAACTAGCCAAGCGGTACAATATGGCCAAACCCTTTGAACATGTTTGAATATGGCCTGGCTACAGTTACGAATAAATACCTCCTCAGAATACGCTGAATCAATTGGCGATATGCTAAGCGCTAACGGTTCGCAAGCGGTAACCTATGTAGATGCGAAAGACACGCCTATGTACGAGCCTAAGCCTGGTGAAATTATGCTGTGGCCCGACACGCAAGTGGTGGGCTTGTTTGAAGCCACCGATGACATGAAAGCCATCATTAAACGATTAGGCAAAGCGCGCATTCTAGGTTCAGATTTTAAATACAAACTAGAGCCACTTGAAGACAAAGACTGGGAACGTGAGTGGATGGATAATTTCCACCCTATGCAATTTGGTACCCGCTTATGGATTTGCCCGAGCTGGCGTGATGTGCCAGACCCTAATGCCGTTAACGTGATGCTAGACCCAGGCCTTGCCTTTGGAACGGGTACTCACCCTACAACTGCCCTGTGCTTACGTTGGTTAGACGGTATCGACGTTGCTAATAAAGTGGTTGTGGATTTTGGTTGTGGTTCAGGCATTTTAGCCCTAGCGGCACTTAAATTAGGCGCTAAGCGAGTCGTCGCCATTGATATCGACCCACAAGCGCTTCAAGCCACACAAGAAAATGCCCGCCGTAACGGCGTTGAAGACAGGCTTGATGTTTATCTGCCGGCTGACCAACCCACGCTAGAGGCCGATGTAGTAATGGCGAATATATTATCTGGCCCACTTCTAGAGCTTCAAGATGTTATTTCATCTTACTGTAAACCGTCGGGCTTACTCGTCCTTTCCGGCATTCTTGCTGAACAAGTAACCAAAATTGAAGCTGCCTACACCCGCGATTTTGCCCTTGATGAGAGCGCGATTGATGGAGAATGGGCGCGAGTGTCTGGTAAAAAACTCGCCTAAATGTAAATTTTTTGTCTTTCAATGCCTTTCAATTCGCGGCCTTTGAGAGATTTGATTAAAATTCACTCTGCAAAACGGTGATAGATGGCTAATGTTACAGTTTTTTTTCACTGTCAAGCCCATAGAGTGAAATTTTGTGTGATTTTTAGCCTTTTCAAGTATTGCGAAAACACGTACACTTAGCGCCCCGTTTTAGCCGGGTGTATAAATTCTGTGCAGTTCTAGATGGCGAAATATGCGAATTGGTTCCTATACGTTAGATAACAATTTGATGCTGGCTCCAATGGCTGGCGTGACTGACCGTCCATTTCGTCAACTATGTAAACGTATGGGTGCGGGGCTTGTGGTGTCGGAAATGCTTTCAAGCAATCCAAAGGTATGGAATACCGCAAAATCACAAGCACGAATGAATCATGAGGGCGAAGAAGGTATTCGTTCTGTACAGATTGCAGGTGCTGATCCAGAGCTTATGGCCCAAGCGGCACAATTTAATGTTGAGAACGGTGCGCAAATCATCGATATCAACATGGGTTGTCCAGCCAAAAAGGTGAATAAGAAACTGGCAGGTTCCGCGTTGCTTCAGTACCCGAGCACGGTGGAATCAATCATTAAAGCAGTGGTTAATGCTGTAGATGTTCCTGTAACACTTAAAATTCGTACCGGCTGGAATACCGATAACCGCAATGGGGTTGAGATAGCCCGCATTGCTGAGCAAAACGGCATACAGTCACTGGCTGTTCACGGTAGAACGCGAGCTTGTATGTACAAAGGAGAGGCGGAGTTTGACACTATCCGTCGTATAAAGGAGGCAATTTCGATACCCGTAATTGCCAACGGAGATATTACCTCTCCTGAAAAAGCACAACAGGTACTGAATTGTACCGGTGCAGATGGTGTGATGATAGGTCGCGGTGCTCAAGGCAATCCTTGGATTTTTAAAGAGATCCTGCATTACCTAGAAACTGGCGAGAACCTAAAGCCACCACCATTGTCTGAACAGTATGAGATTTTGCACGAGCACGTCGCTAATGTACAAAGCTTCTACGGTGAAGTCGCCGGTGTAAGAATTGCCCGCAAGCATGTGGGCTGGTATCTCTCGGAACACGATACGGATCGTCAATTTCGTAAATCGTTCAACGCTATCGAGGATGCGTCAGCGCAACTTGAAGCACTAAACGCTTATTTTGAAGCGCTGCAGAATCGAGAAACCCGACAGATTTCTCCTGCAGCATAGTAATGACTAACTTAAGAGCAAGACAGTATTATGTTCGATCAAAACGTGACTTCACCTTTTACTACTACAGTAACTACGCCTTCTCAGACGCAAGCACAAAAGCCACTTCGTGACTCAGTAAAGCAAGCGGTTAATAAATACTTGAAGCAACTGGACAACGCCAACATCGATAATTTATACGAAATGGTACTGGCCGAAGTTGAGGCCCCGCTGCTGGAAGAAGTTATGACTTACACCCGCGGCAACCAAACCCGCGCTGCCATTATGATGGGAATCAACCGTGGCACGCTTCGCAAAAAGCTGAAGCAGTACGGCATGAACTAAAATCACCGGGCCTAGCCCACCGAAGAGCACCTACAGGTGCTCTTTTTGTTTCACCACTCTTAACTTTGAAGCTTATATTTTATGCAAACACCAAAACCCATTAAACGTGCTCTATTAAGTGTCTCTGATAAAACCGGTATCCTCGATTTCGCCACCGCGCTGCATAACGCTGGGGTGGAACTTCTGTCGACGGGCGGTACTGCTAAACTCATCGCTGAAGCTGGCTTGCCAGTAACAGAAGTGTCTGACCACACAGGTCACCCAGAAATTATGGCTGGCCGTGTAAAAACCCTTCACCCTAAAATTCATGGCGGCATTTTGGCTCGACGTGGTATTGATGAAGCGGTAATGGACGAAAACAATATTGCGCCAATCGATTTGGTGGTAGTAAACCTTTATCCATTCGCGGCAACCGTTGCTAACGATGATTGCACGTTAGAAGACGCTATCGAGAATATCGATATTGGCGGCCCTACTATGGTTCGTGCTGCGGCTAAAAACCATAAAGATGTAACCATTGTGGTTAAAGCTGCCGACTACGGTCGCGTTCTAGCTGAAATGGAAGCAAACGAAGGTTCACTGACTTACAAAACCCGCTTCGACCTAGCGATTAAAGCGTTTGAGCATACTGCTGAATACGACGGCATGATTGCTAACTACTTTGGCGCACGTATCGATACTAGCGATTGCGAAGACGACTGCGGGCATGAGCACAGCGAATTCCCACGTACATTCAACGTTCAGGTTAGCAAAAAGCAAGATTTGCGTTACGGTGAAAACAGCCATCAAAGCGCTGCGTTCTACGTTGAAAACGATATTCAAGAAGCGTCTGTTTCTACTGCTACTCAGCTTCAAGGTAAAGAATTGTCGTTCAATAACATTGCCGACACCGACTCTGCCCTAGAATGCGTTAAAGAATTCGAAGAGCCAGCTTGCGTTATTGTTAAGCACGCTAACCCTTGTGGTGTCGCTATTGGCGAAGACATTTTATCGGCCTACGACCGCGCGTTTAAAACCGACCCTACCTCTGCGTTTGGCGGCATTATTGCGTTCAACCGCGAGTTAGATGCGAAAACGGCACAAGCAATTGTAGATCGTCAGTTCGTAGAGGTGATTATTGCACCAACGGTTAGTGACGAAGCAAAAGACATTGTTAGCGCGAAGAAAAACGTACGCTTATTAGCGTGTGGCGATTGGGCTGGTCAACTTACCGACGGTTACGACTTCAAACGTGTTAATGGCGGGCTGTTAGTACAAGAGCGCGACTTCGGCATGGTTGAAATGGAAGACCTTCAAGTAGTGACCAAGCTTAAGCCTTCAGAAGACGAACTTCGTGATTTGATGTTCTGCTGGAAAGTAGCCAAATTTGTGAAATCTAACGCCATTGTATATTGCAAAGACGGTATGACAGTGGGCGTAGGCGCAGGTCAAATGAGCCGCGTGTATTCGGCTAAAATTGCAGGCATTAAAGCCGCTGATGAAAACCTTGAAGTTGCAGGTTCTGTAATGGCATCTGACGCTTTTTTCCCATTCCGCGATGGCATTGATGCTGCCGCAGAAGCAGGCATTAAAGCCGTTATTCAGCCTGGTGGCTCAATGCGCGACCAAGAAGTGATTGATGCAGCCGACGAACACGGCATCGCCATGGTGTTCACTGGCATGCGCCACTTCCGCCATTAAAATAGATGATGCAGTAAGCGAGTACGAGTTTGGAGCACGCCGTAAACCCGTCCATGGGGGCTCCGCCCTCGTACTCACTACTACATCTTGCTAGCTTATTGCGTGCCGTGCTTTGGAAACAGATAGCTGGTTAGAGATGGGTGAAGGGTTACCTATGGCATCCTTGCCGCAGAGGGTTTAGTACTGGCATTCACTTCCCCTCTTTTGATAGCTAGGCTCTACAGTTGCCATTGAATAAAAGTGCGGAACACGCTAAAACTCACAATCCAATAGGCATGACGCCGGTTGATAGGAGTGAGAGCAGAAGGCATTCAAAACCTTCACAGCATGGATGCTTTAGCAGAGCGCCCATGGATGAGTCTGCCGCGTGTTTAAATGCAAACTGATCTCGTACTTAATAAGCATGACGCCGGTTGATAGGAGTGAGAGTAGAAGGCATTCAAAACCTTCCACAGCATGGATGCTGTGGCAGAGCGCCCATGGATGGGTTTACCGCGTGTTTAAATGCAAACTGATCTCGTACTTAATAAGCATGACGCCGGTTGATAGGAGTGAGAGTAGAAGGCATTCAAAACCTTCCACAGCATGGATGCTGTGGCAGAGTGCCCATGGATGGGTTTACCGCGTGTTTTGAATGCCTTCTACTCTCACTCTCAGCTCTGAAGCAAGAAAAAGCAAAACGGCAGAGTACAGATTTAGCATGTTGGGTGTCGGGTAGGTGTCATAGTTTGTTGTTAAGCTTAATCTGAAACTGGTGTTTATCAGTATTAGCAGTTAACGTAATCGCCGTTACCCTCGATGATAATAAGGAAATAACAATGAAGAAGTTAGCCAAATTAGTACTCGCAGCCACGCTTGGCATGTCAGCAACCTATGCTAGCGCCGATGCTATATCAGATGCAGCCATGAGCGAACACCGCTCAGCACAAGCCAAAGTACGTGATGAATTCCGTAATCCTCAGCAAACATTACGATTCTTTGGCGTTAAGCCAGACATGACAGTAGTTGAAATTTCACCAGGTGGCGGCTGGTATGCCGACATTATTGCGCCTTTGGTTCAAAAAGAAGGTCAGTACATTGCTGCTCACTTCTTCGTTGACGAATCGACCAACGATTATTACCGTAAGTCGCTAGAAAACTTCAATCAAAAAGTAAAAGACAGCGCGCCTTATCAAGGTGTAAAAGTCACCGCTTTTCACCCAACCAAAGCCCTTGATATTGCAGAGCCTGGCAGTGCCGATGTGGTACTTACCTTCCGCAACATTCATAACTGGTATATGGGTCAAGGTACTGAAGGCATCGACAACGCATTTGGTGCTTTCTTTAAAGCCCTTAAACCTGGTGGCGTACTAGGTGTGGTAGAACATGAACTCCCTGAATCTGCTGACGATGCAGCGATGAAGAAAAGTGGCTATATGAAGCGTTCTTTCGTTGTTGCTGCAGCCGAGAAAGCGGGCTTTGAGCTTGAAGAAGCTAGTGACATCAATGCAAACTCTAAAGATACAGCCGACCACCCGCGCGGTGTATGGACGCTTCCTCCTAGCCTCAAATTAAAAGATCAAGATCGTGAGAAGTACCTTGCCATTGGCGAGAGTAATCGCATGACGCTTAAGTTTAAAAAGCATAGTTTATAAAACCTAAGTCGTAAAACCAAAACCTTAAAACGGAATAGTTAATGAACGTACTTGTAATTGGCGGCGGTGGCCGCGAGCATGCGCTAGCTTACAAAGCAGCGCAATCTTCTGATGTTTCAACAGTGTTTGTTGCCCCTGGTAATGCTGGAACCGCAATAGAACCTAAGCTAGAAAACGTAGCAATTGATGTAAACGATATTCTTGGTTTACTGTCTTTTGCTAAAGGTAACGATGTTGAATTAACCATTGTTGGCCCAGAAGCGCCGTTGGTTGCAGGTGTGGTAGATGCGTTCACTAACGAAGGCTTAATGATATTTGGCCCTACACAAGCTGCCGCGCAGCTTGAAGGGTCTAAAGCCTTTACTAAAGATTTTCTAGCTCGCCATAATATTCCTACCGCTGAATATCAGAACTTTACTGAAATTGACCCAGCCATCGCTTACGTGCGTGAAAAAGGCGCGCCTATTGTAATTAAGGCAGACGGCCTAGCAGCAGGTAAAGGCGTAATTGTAGCGATGACGCTACAAGAAGCAGAAGATGCCATTCGCGACATGCTAGCAGGTAATGCCTTTGGTGAAGCTGGTAGCCGCGTTGTAGTAGAAGAATTCTTAGATGGTGAAGAAGCCTCGTTTATCGTTATGGTAGACGGTAAAAGCGTGCTTCCTTTTGCCACAAGCCAAGACCATAAGCGCGCCGCAAATGGCGACAAAGGCCCTAATACAGGTGGTATGGGTGCATACTCTCCTGCCCCAGTGGTAACACAAGAAATTCACGATCGCGTGATGAAAGAAGTGATTATGCCAACGGTTGAAGGCATGGCGTCAGAAGGTAATCCTTACATGGGTTTCTTGTACGCTGGTTTAATGATTATGGCCGATGGTACGCCCAAAGTGATTGAATATAACTGCCGCTTTGGCGACCCAGAAACCCAGCCTATTATGCTGCGTTTACAATCTGATATTGTCGCTTTGTGCCAAGCGGCCTGTAAGGGCGAGCTTGATAGCCAAACGATTGAGTTTGATGAACGTGCCGCCATCGGCGTGGTTCTTGCGGCAGGTGGTTACCCTGGTAGTTATGATAAAGGCGATGAAATTACTGGCTTTGAGCATGCAGCCGAATTAGACGGCAAAGTTTTTCACGCCGGTACGTCACTAGAAGACGGCAAAGTGGTGACTAACGGTGGCCGCGTATTGTGCGCCACTGCCATGGGTAATAACGTGACTGAAGCGCAGCAAAAAGCGTATGAGCTTGTAAATGCAATTCAGTTCAAAGACGCGTATTTTCGCACCGACATTGGCTACCGTGCCATTGCCCGTGAGTCTAGTGCCGACGAAGCGCTTATAGATGCCATGTAGATGTCTTATTGAGCCTCTTATTTAATCTCTTGTTAAGAGAAACGCTGAGTAAAAGCTCATGTAAACGCCGCCTAAGCTAATTATACTTCGGCGGCGTTTTTGTTTGTATTAACCCGTGCTTACTTTAACTCAAGCACATCAAATACAGACGCATCTTTGTATCCTTGGTTTTTATCCCCGTCTATTGGGATTATAGGGTGAGACCCCATGAAGTGCTCTCTATCGCCTCCGTCGGCATCACAGTAAGCCAGCATAAAACCTAGCTTCATGCCCTTTTTAAGCGTTACAGGGGTGTTGGATTCACCGTGCACATAATCATCAGCATACACTTTTATTGCGGTTTCCCAATGCACCACAAACGGGGCGTCTGATTGGCGTTTCCACGCACTATCAACATGGTCGTTATAAAGCTGTGGCACAGCTTCACCCTTATTTTCTGTTGCCATGCTTGGGCCGATATCCGCCACTTGGTTGTCTAACGCTAAGTGGTATGCAAAAGCATTGTAGTTGTTGAAGTGGTCGCCACCTGAGCCGTCTGCATCAATGAATATCTCTAAACAATCGTCATCCCAATAACGCTCTATGGGCGAGGCATAGGTGTCAGATAAATGGTCATCTCGAATTTCAGCCAACAAATACAGGGCATCTTCGTTCCAGCGAAGTTTATACTTTCCTGTAAAATCACTGGCAGAGGGTGTATCACCAATGATCACTTCATTCATAGGATACCAATCATCCCCTTGCCAAAGTGCCTCGTTCGCTATCCCATCAATAGTGGGTGCAGCTTCGGTATGCAGTGCTTCATCTGCATTTACACTTACCGTAGCTGTACACATTACCACTGCCAGCCAATGACATGCTTTCATAGTTAATCCTTATTTTATTAACGGTGTATTTTTGCTTACCTGCCGATTCTTGGTAGAGTATTAAACTGCACCTGTAACGCAAAGGCATTTATGTCACTTCAGACCACTTGCTACAATATTTTAGCTTCTTATAAAGATGCTCAATCACATCACAAAACAAGTAAGTACTTTGATGTGATACTCGTGACTGTCATTGTGATTAATATCGCTACTATGATGCTATCTACCGTGCCGGGAACTTCTTCACAATGGGGTACAGAGTTACACATTATTGAAGTGATTTCTGTCTGCCTTTTTACCCTTGAGTACTTACTTCGCATTTGGAGTAGTGGCGCAGCACCGCCTTCGGCACTCGCATCGTCAAAAGACGTTCAATTGCATACGCCTTGGCAAAAGCGCTGGCACTATCTTAAAAGCCCTATGGCGCTGATTGATTTGCTTGCCATATTACCTTTCTACCTAAGCATGTTTATTACCCTAGATTTACGGATATTACGGGTATTCAGGGTGCTGCGAATATTAAAACTTGGCCGCTACTCGCGCTCGATGCAAACGCTAATTACTGTCATACGAAACGAGTCTCATGCATTAATTGCCGCACTCAGCGTGTTGATGTTGTTCACCGTTATTGCTGCCACCTGCATTTACTACATTGAACACACTGCGCAGCCTGAGGCTTTTAGCAGCATACCCGCTTCACTATGGTGGGCAGTGGTAACACTGACCACTGTTGGCTATGGTGATATTGTTCCCATTACGCCTGGGGGCAAAATTTTTGGCGGTTTAATCACCCTTTTAGGCATCTGCTTTTACGCCCTGCCTGCCGGTATTTTGTCGTCCAGTTTTACCGCTCAAATGCAGCTTAAACGAGACCGCTTCAAAGAGACTGTTCGCACGGTATTAGAAGATGGTAAATTCAGCGATCACGATGCTAATCACTTGGAGCGAATGCGAGCTCTACTTGATTTAGATGAAGAAGAAGCTCGACTAATCATTCGTTTACTGCAACATCACCATAAAAACGACAACCGTGAAAAAGATAACTAAAATGTGCTGGGTAATTGCTCACTCGACCCCTTACTTAAGTCTAACTCTTGATTAATGGTGTCAGTGGGCTTATAACTAGTACCCGTCATTTCTCAAACGAATTTCTATGTCTGTAAAACATCCAATTATTGCCATTACCGGTTCGTCAGGGGCAGGAACAACCACGACAACCAATGCTATACGCCACATTTTCAGAAACTTAAATGTGAACGCAGCAGTGGTTGGCGGCGACAGTTTCCACCGATTTACTCGCCCGGAAATGGAAGTGGAAATTCGCAAAGCCCAAGAACAGGGCCGACATATTAGTTACTTTGGCCCAAAGGCCAACGATTTCGAATTACTCGAAACCCTCTTTAGAGAATACGGAAGCTCAGGTTCAGGCCAGTTCCGCCAGTACCTGCACACCTTTGATGAAGCCGTGCCTTTTAATCAAATGCCTGGCACCTTTACCCCATGGCAAGATTTACCACAAAATACCGACTTACTGTTTTATGAAGGCTTACATGGCGGCGTAAAAACCGAAGAAAATGATGTAGCCAAGCATGTGGATTTATTGGTAGGCATGGTGCCTATTGTAAACCTTGAGTGGATTCAAAAAATTGTGCGTGATACCACCGACCGAGGCCATTCTCGTGAAGCGGTAATGAGTAGCATCGTGCGTGGGCTAGATGATTATTTCCAATACATCACGCCTCAGTTCTCTCAAACCCATGTTAACTTTCAACGTGTACCTACGGTAGATACTTCAAACCCATTTAGTGCCCGTGAAATACCTACGCAGGATGAAAGCTTTGTTGTGGTTCGGTTCAGGCGTGAAATGAAGCACGTTGACTACCCGTATTTACTACAAATGATTGATGGCGCGTTTATGTCGCGTATTAATACACTCGTAGTACCTGGCGGTAAAATGGGGTTGGCGATGGAGCTTATTCTTACTCCACTTCTTGAAGATATTTTAAATAGAAAGCGCCGTGCTGGCCATCAAATGGATTGGTTAAATTCTCAAGAATAATTAGTTCTAGCAGTTTTTAAATAACATTTGAAAATTTCAAAAAAAAGGCTTTCTAGGAAGCCTTTTTTATTATTTTTAGATAACACAAGAAACTAGACTGAAGTATTAACGCTTGAATTTTAAATACTATTTTTTCTTATCAACATTGCACTAAAATGGTTACTTTGAACGCACCAAATTCATTTTAATATTTATTCCTCAATCCCCATCCCCTGTCTATTTTAATTTTATATTAAAGATATACATGCTATTAAAACAATTAAATTCAAAGCGTTATTATAACTTCACTTATGTCTATTGCTGCTCAAAAATAACAAGATTAAAAAAGGATAACTTCTTGCATAGGAATTAGTGCATAAAGAAGATATGCATTAATTTCTGACAATACTTGGTTTATAAAGGGACTTAATGAAACCAAATACCGATGTCTTGTTTGCATTAAATGATATTCCAACAGTAAACCAATCCATTACTGCCGCGTTGCAACATATTCTGGCGTGCTTCGTAGGTATTATTACCCCTTCTCTGATTATTGGCACTGCTTTAGGACTTGAATCTGAAATACCCTATCTTATTAGTATGTCGCTGTTTGTTTCAGGCGTTGCGACTTTCATTCAAGCAAAAACCTTCGGGCCAGTAGGTTGCGGTTTAATTGCGGTACAAGGCACCAGCTTTGCGTTCATTAGCGCGTTATTAATAGCTGGGCTGTCTATTAAAGCTAACGGGGGCAGCAAAGAAGAAATACTCTCTACTCTGCTGGGCGTTTGCTTTATCGGGGCTTTCATCGAAATTATCGTCAGTTTGTTTATCAATAAAATTAAAAGGGTAATAACGCCATTAACCACAGGTATCGTTATTACTACTATTGGTATAAGCCTTATAAAAGTAGGTATCACAGACTTGGCTGGCGGGTTTGGCAGCCCTAATTTTGGCAGCATTGAGAACCTTGCTCTTGGTCTATTTGTACTCGTTACTATTATTGCGCTTAATGTTTCTAGTAATCCTTGGGTAAGACTTTCCGGCATCATGATAGGCATGATTTTGGGCACGGTCGTGGCCTCTATCTTAGGCTGGGTTTCATTTGCTAGTTTAGCCGAACAACCTATTGTCAGTATTCCAGTACCTTTTAAGTATGGAATCAATTTTAACCTCGATATATTCATTCCCATTGCGCTTATTTATTTTCTGACTGCACTAGAAACCTCCGGCGACCTTACTGCTAATAGCTTATTTTGTGGCTTACCGATAAAAGGCCCTAAATATATAAAAAGAATCAAAGGTGGCATTTTAGCCGACGGTGTTAATTCGGCCATCGCCGCCGTATTCAATACCTTTCCAAATACCACATTTGGGCAGAACAATGCCGTTATTCAATTAACCGGTGTAGCAAGCCGACATGTGGGCTTTTACGTGGCGGCCATGTTAGTCATTTTAGGCTTGTTCCCTATTATCGGCGGCGCACTTCAATTAATGCCTAAACCTGTACTTGGTGGTGCAACATTAGTCATGTTCGCCACCATTGCCGTTGGGGGTATTAAGATATTGGCTAGCGAACCTATAGACCGTCGTAAGTCACTTATTATCGCGACCTCGCTAGGCACTGGCTTAGGTGTGCTGATGGTACCTGATGCCATTCAAGGCTTACCTATAGCCTTTAAAAACGTGCTTTCCTCCTCGGTTACTTCTGCAGGCTTTACCGCCATTATCATGAGTATTTTGATTCCAGAGAATAAGGTTATCGAACAAGAGAATACTGATTCCTCGCTTTCAGCATCAGTAGAAAAAAATTAAACAATAATCAAATAGAAATTCGACTGCTAATACCAAAAAATTGCCTTGTTGAGCCGTGCATTACAACAACTAAACTGTTTACGCCTACTACTTAAAGCAAAAAAAGACGTGAGCTATTTAATACATAACTAAAAAGCGCGTTGCGCAACAACACACACTAGGCTGCTCAATGAAAAAATTTACGCATAAAACCCTCTATTTAACGATGCTTTCGCTCTTTGCCTCATACTCGGGTGCTACTTTGGCGCAAGAAACACCGAGTGATGAAGACATGGAAACCATTTCAATTACCGGTGTAAAAGACCTCAACTCACTGATTCCAATAGAATCGAAAAGTGCATTTGGCTTAGATAAGTCTTTGGTAGAAACACCACGCTCGGTAACCGATATTAGTTCAGACCTAATTGAAGCGTACGGATTGCGTTCTGTAGATGATCTCGTACGAATAACCCCTGGAGCCTTTACCAGTTCATTTTTTGGTATTCAAGGCGCCATGGATATTCGTGGTGAATCGGCAGATAACTACTTTCGTGGCTTTAGACGAATTGCCAACCCAGGTGCGTTTAAAACCAATATTCGTGGGGCAAAAGGGTTGGAAGTTATGCGGGGGCCGGTTAGCCCTTTATATGGAAACGGTAGTGTAGGCGGGCAATTAAATTACTCACCCAAATCGGCTAAATCAGATGCCACAAAATACTTTGATGAAGCTACCGGCGAAATCCACTTAACCCTAGGCACATACGATCAAAAAATTCTTGCTGTAGAGGGCGGTACACCTTTCATGTTTGGTGATAAACAAGCAGGCGTATACATTTTTGCTGAAGCAGAAGATTCAGGTTCCTATTACGATAATTACGAGCCAACGAATGAGATTGTGCAAGTTGCATTTGATATCGATTTAACCGAAGACACATTGATGGAATTTGGTTTCCAATACCAAACATCAGATGCCATTCAAGTACCAGGATGGAACAGGGTAACCCAAGATTTAATTGATAATGGCACCTACATCACAGGTGCACCCGTGGCAAAAAATTCAGATAACCCTATTGGGGCAGATAGACTACTGCCTCAAGAGTCGGGTTTTATCTCGCCATTTGCGCCTTACTTCATTAACTCGTCGTTTTCAGGCGTAGGTACTTTTTGCAGCCCGGGTACCGCCGATAACAGTAACTATACTTATAACGCTATGCTGCTTTCTTGTCCTGGTGTGGCTGACGGGATTGAAAATGCCTATGCACTCAGTAACCCCGGCACCGCGCAAATAGATCATAAAACGACCTTTATTGATGATATTGATTTCGCTGACTCGACAGCATTCACTGCGTACTTAGATTTTACGACCTATTTGTCGGATGATATGACGTGGAAGAACCAGTTTTATTATGATTATATGGATCATACTAAGTTTCAGAGCTGGGGCTTTACCGCAGATTACCCTGGGGCCGAAGCTATGGAATTTAGAACAAGTCTAAACTTTGAAACCTTTCATGATAGTGCCACCATTCAACACATTACCGGTATCAGTATTCGTAACGAAGACCTCGACTACAACCATGCGTACTACGACGAAACCTTCGACTTTCGAGACATTACCGTAGGGCCTACCCCTGACGATAGAATTGATTGGGCGGTAGATGACCCCTATGAAGATGCCACTATTATTTACGATGAAGACGGTAACCCTACCGGCATTGATGGCACGGTAAGAAGAAACTATAACGAAGAGCAGGTTTCCACCATGCTTAATGCGGGCTTGTTTTATATTGCCGATATCACCCTTGAGTCTTGGAGCATCTTACTTGGTGCTAGGTACGACTATTTCGATGTTGAATCAGAAGACCAGGCCATTTCCTTGTTAGGTATTCCGTTTGGCGATGGTGAGGTGCATACCGATACCGAGTCAGCGTTTAGTTACAATGTGAGCGTGTCGTACAAGATGGAGTCGGGATTTGTGCCTTACGCCACTTACGCTGAGTCGAGTTCACTAAGCACCAATCAACTTGGTGGGATTATTCCAAGTAGTGTGGATAACGGTGAGTATTTAGCAGAATCAACCTTAGCCGAGTTAGGAATTAAATACAGCAGCGACGATGAATCACTCTATGCTGCCCTCGCCATATTTGATCAGGAAAAAACCGACAGAATCGGGCAAACCTCAGCGTTAGTAGCGGTTTACAGTGAAGGGGTTGAATTTGAAGCTCGCGCTATTTTGAATGAAAGTTTCTCGCTTACTGCTACCGCTACCCATATTGAAACCACCGAGGTGAGTGATGGTGCATTAGCGGTGATCAACGGCGCTGACTTTGCTGCCCAGAATGGTCTTGAAGCGTATCAAGTATACGGAGGCCGAATTGCGGGCAACCGGTCTACCTTTGTAGGCGAAGGTGTAGAACTTGACCGTGGCGGCCTACCTGACAACACTGTGAGCTTGTTCCTGAACTATAACAAGCCTTTAGAAAGAGGCAGAGTAACAGCTAGCCTTGGTTTTGGGTGGGCGGATGAAACCTACACCGATGTATTGGAAACCATATTGCTGCCTAGTTACATGGTATGGACTGGCTCGGTGGGTTATGTAGCTGAAAACTACCGCATACTACTCAGCGTAAATAACTTATTTGAAGAGGAGTATTACACGTCTGCCGACTTGTTCGACTCTGTAGTGGTTAAGCCTTCTGAGGGCCGAACGGGCTCAGTCATGTTTAGCTATTCTTTCTAGCGGAAACATCGACCACCGCTTTCGATTTTCAGTGGTGGTCGTTTCTACTTTCTTGCGTTCGCGGTGAACACTAACCGAAAGCGAAAAATTCGCAATACTGCCGCAGCTATATCGAGAAAGCATGCCTGCGACTTAGTGTATTCGCCGCCCCTATAACAATCTATTTACAACCTAAAGTCGAAAACCCATACAAAGTACGGCATCGTAGTCTATTAAAATGAGATGAAAGGTGACGCCATGACAACCGTAACCAGTACGCAGATTTGGGTGAAACAAGACAAAATCGACGCCACCCAAGTAGTAGACAAAACCCTATCTACCAATGACTTAGCTGAAGATGAGGTTTTACTTAAAACTGACAGCTTTGGTTTTTCAGCCAATAATATTACTTATGCCGCGCTGGGCTTTACTATGGGCTACTGGGGGTTTTTCCCCGCTGATGAAGGTTACGGCATTGTACCTGTATGGGGATTTGCCACTGTGGTGGCGTCAAACCACGCTGACATTAAAGCAGGCGAGAAAGTGTTTGGTTACCTGCCTATGGCAAGCCACTGGATAATTAAAGCCGGAAAGGTCGCCCCCCATGGTTTTTCTGATATTCACGAAAATCGTAAAAGTATTAGCCCGGTGTACGACCAATATCTGCGCTGCGCCGTTGACCCTGGGTATGATGAAAGCCGTGAAGCTTGGCAGCTAAATTTCCGTCCGTTATATATGACCTCGTTTGTGCTGGATGATTTTGTAGATGAATTTAGCAAGGGTGAGTCATTATTGCTCTCTAGTGCATCTAGCAAAACTGCATTGGGCACCGCTCAACGGCTTAAAGATCAAAAAGTTCACAGACATGCTAATTATCAAGTCATTGGGTTAACCTCTGCGTCAAATGTAGACATGGTAAAAGCGTCAGGTTGCTACGACCACGTATTTAGCTACGACGATGTAGAAACACTGTCTAAAGATCAACAATACTGGTTGCTCGATTTTGCTGCCAACGGTGCTTTGATCACATCACTTGGCGACACCCTTGGTGATAAGCTTTCCAAAGTAACCCTTATTGGTGCCACCGATTGGAAAGCCGAGCAAAAACCCAATAAGAAAGCCTTAGATGCTGAAATATTTTTTGCGCCTGCACGAGTTAAGCAACGTCAGCAGGAATGGGGGCACGAGGCATTTTTAGCAAAATACGCAAAGGCCTGGAAGGGGTTTGCAGGAAAAGTTCAAGATACCTTTTTTGAGCAAGAACACACAGGCTCTCAGCAAATTGTTGCCTTATATTCCGACACCTTAAACGGCACCGCCGACACCAAAGCACTTAATGTCGTTCGCTTTGAGTAGTTGCTAACAGACACTATTTGTAACAAAGAGGGGAAGGCTTTCATGCATTCCTCTCTTTTGTATTCGCCTGCGAATAGTTATAGTGAGGAAAACTATTATTAAAGGCATGTCATGGGTCAGGAAACGTCTAAAATTCTCGTTGTCGATGACGATATGCGCCTTCGTAGCTTACTTGAACGCTATTTAGTGGAGCAAGGCTACCAGGTGCGAAGCGCTGGAAATGCAGAGCAAATGGACCGGTTGCTTGAACGCGAGAACTTTCACCTTATGGTATTAGACCTAATGCTTCCTGGCGAAGACGGCTTGTCTATTTGTCGTCGATTACGACAGATGGGCAACGAACTTCCTATCATCATGCTTACCGCAAAAGGCGATGAAGTAGACAGAATTATTGGCCTTGAAATGGGTGCCGATGACTACTTACCTAAGCCATTCAACCCCCGAGAGTTACTTGCACGTGCGAAGGCGGTATTACGTCGTCGCAATAGTGAAGCCCCAGGCGCGCCTTCTAAAGACGTTCAAGTTATCGAATTTGGCGAATACAAACTGAATTTGGCTACCCGAGAAATGACTGCGGGTACTACCCCTCTTACCCTCACAAGCGGCGAGTTTGCGGTATTGAAGTCTTTAGTTACCCACCCTAGAGAGCCATTGTCACGAGATAAGCTTATGAATCTTGCTCGCGGGCGAGACTACAGCGCGCTAGAACGCAGTATTGATGTTCAAGTATCGCGATTGCGAAGAATGCTAGAGAAAGACCCCGCCAACCCGAGGTATATTCAGACCGTTTGGGGTTTAGGCTATGTATTCGTACCCGATGGTGAGCAGGCATAAATAACCATGGGACAAATGGGTTGTTTATATAGGTTGGTGAAGTAGTGCGTCTGGTTCCTCAAAGTGCATTTGGCCAAACAGTCATGCTGATTGGCGTACTTTTGCTTATTAACCAAGTCGTTTCTTACCTGTCTGTAACCTATTATTTTATTCAGCCTAGTTATCAGCAAATCAACAGCCTACTTGCCACGCAAGTGAAATCGGTATTAGCAGAAGACTTGCTAGTCAGCAATAACGACAGCAGAGCCCGCTATTACGACAAAACCGACATTCAAATACTCGATGCCAGCAAAGCGAGAACCAAAGGTTTAGAAAGCGCGGTTTATTATGGGTTTATGTCATCGCAAGTAAGCAAACAAATTGAGCAACTTGCCGATGTTCGAATTAGTACGGTTTCGCAAAAAACCGACGCCAGCGCACCTTATACGGTATGGATCTCGTTGTCTCGCTACCCCGACACCTGGATTGCTATTCCCATAACCGGCTTAAACGAAGCCAATATTTCACCGTTAACCATGTATTTGATGGTGATAGGTATATTAAGTGTGGCGGGTGGGTGGCTATTTGTGCGGCGTATGACCATGCCACTGTCTTCTTTGCAAAAAGCCGCATTAGCGGTAGGTAAAGGAGAACACCCCGCGCCACTTAAAGAGCAAGGCAGCACGGAAATGATTCAAGTTACCCGCGCCTTCAACCGTATGAATCAAGGCATCAAGCAGCTAGAACATGACCGGACTTTAATGACGGCAGGTATATCTCACGATTTACGTACTCCGCTGACACGCATTCGTCTTGCGTCTGAAATGCTGCCTGAATCTCAAAACTGGATAAAAGATGGCATTGTTAACGATATTGAAGATATGAATGCGATTATCGATCAATTCATCGACTACGCCCGCTACGATACAGAAGAGATAAAAGAAAATACTGACCTAAACAGTCTTATTATCGAATTAGCGCAAGCGCGGCATATTGAAGAGAAGCATCATATCGCGTTGAAGCTTAATGATATTCCCTTACTTGATTTACGCCGCGTGGCAATGAAGCGGGTTATCGATAATATTATCGAGAACGCCTTTCGCTACGGCTCCGACAATATCGTGATCTCCACATTTTATAACCGTAATGAAAAACGGGTTTACTGTAAAATACGCGACTTTGGCCCTGGTATTCCCGCGGCAGAATTAGAGCATGTGTTTATGCCCTTCGCGCAAGGTGACAAAGCCCGAAGTACATCGGGCTCTGGCTTAGGTTTATCAATTATAAGACGTATTGTGGAAGCACATGATGGTGGTGTGGAGCTACGCAATCACCCGCAGCAAGGTTTAATAGCAGAGTTCTATTTACCCCTTCATGAGTAACCGTGCTGTTTCACCATTCGGCTATACGCCCACGCAGCAACCCACAACATACATCCACCCATAGGTATTACCCAAAACGCAGTGGTAAGGGGGACATAGTTTGCCCATAAGCCCGTTGAAAAAGAGGCCACTTGTACGCCGGTAGAGTTGCCAATAATACAAATGCCAGATAATACGGGGCCATTGTCACTATCAATATTCATGGCTGCTGACAACATAAGTGGAAATAACCCACCTAAGCCAAGCCCTAACAGTAAGTTACCTGCGCCCATACTGTACAGGTCAGTGGTAAGCTTAATGGCAAATACGCCGCACAACGACGCTGTAGCCAATATGACAATAAGCCGATGCACCGACATAAATCGCAGTAAGAAAGGAAAAACTAGCCTGCTTATTACCATACCTGCAGTAAAACACGCGAGTAGGTTTCGAGATTGTTCACCGGTAAACCCAATGCCGTTTTGCGCATAACTTACAAACCAATTTGCGTTACCAAACTCTACCGCGCCATAGCCAAAACTAAGCAGCGCCATAAATATAAAGATAGGCTGTTTAATTACCGCACCAAAATTGAGGGTTTTACGCTGCGCTTTTGGTTGGCCTCGGAGCAATTTGGCTTGAGAGTGCGCTGCCATAAAGGTATACGCCGACAGGGCTAGCATAAATAGTGCAAGCACTTGAATTGGTCTACGCCAGTTTTCTTCTTGAAGATAAAGCAAGGTAACAAAAAATGAAGCAGCAAATGTGCCTAGGCTGAACATAAAGTCCATCAGCCCCATCATGGTAAAGCGCTTTTCTTCGTACAAGCGGGCAATTAAGGTGTGCCCAATAGTAAAAATTGAGGAACTGACTATGCCTATAACGACGGCTACCACCAATACCCATTGCCACCCGTGTAATGACGATATAAGCAATAATAAAACAGCGTTTATACCCAACAGCGATGCTAACAATGGCATGTAATCAAAGCGACTAACGTACTTACCGCCAACTACGGCTCCCACCATCATACCCAAAGAGAAAAGCGAGAAGAACAAACCACTTACCAGCTCTGACATACGCAGGTCGGCAGCAATATCTGGCAGTAAAATACCCCATAATATAAACAACATACCCAGTAAGAAAAAACCGGAAAATATAACAACAGTAATAGGACGACGACTCATCCATGCTCCTTTACAAACAGGGTTCTAAACGAAATAGTGCAATATTTTGGTGTAGCAGGGCATGATTTGTAGTTAAGAGACTTACTACAACGTTTTTTGATTTTTTGTTTGGAGCGTATTTTAACGTGAGAACGTTATCGACTACCAAGGACGCTACAGTACGCCTTTAGTATAACTCGCGCAAGATAGGAAACGAAAAAAGCCCGCGGCTAAGCGCGGGCAAAACATCAATCACGTTGAGTGTGATGAAGGTTGGGAAGAGAAGGGTTGCCTTCCCTAACATTCAACTGCGCCCCTAAAAAAACGCAGTGTGAATTAGTTGCCAGGACCTGCCTTAACAATGGCGTCGCTAACATCGTATTTCTCAAAGTTTTGCTTAAAGCTATCTACTAGGTTCTGCGCATATTCTTCGTATTTTTCTGCATCATTCCAGGTTTGCTTCGGCACTAATAAATTATCGTCAACGCCTGATACTGCGATGGGTACATCAAGGTTTAAGCCTTCAATATGTTGGGTTTCAACATTGGCTAAATCACCCGATACAATGGCATCGATAATAGCGCGAGTAGTAGGAATGTCGAAACGCTGACCTGTACCATAAGGCCCGCCAGTCCAACCGGTATTCACCAAGTACACTTTGGCATTAAACGCTTTTACGCGTTTAATTAATAACTCGGCATAAACACCTGCTGGGCGTGGGAAGAAGGGTGCCCCAAAGCAGGTAGAGAAGGTCGATTCAATATCAGAGGTTGAACCAATTTCTGTCGAGCCCACTTTTGCCGTGTAACCACTTAAGAAATGATAGGCCGCCGCTTCTTCACTTAGTACTGATACAGGCGGTAACACACCACTTACATCACAGGTTAAAAATACGACAGAGCGAGGTTCGCCGCCACGGTTTGCTTCAACCCGCTTTTCAATGTGGCTTAATGGATAAGCCGCCCGTGAATTTTGGGTTAGCGACGTATCTTTGTAATCTGGGGTGCGAGTATCGTCTAACACAACGTTTTCTAAAATAGTGCCAAACTTAATGGCATCCCAAATAACCGGTTCGTTCTTTTGCGAAAGGTCGATACATTTTGCATAGCAGCCGCCCTCAATATTAAACACGCTGCCTTCGCCCCAACCGTGTTCATCATCGCCAATTAAAAAGCGTTTAGGATCGGCAGATAACGTGGTTTTACCTGTACCCGATAAACCAAAGAACAAAGTAACATCGCCTTGCTCGCCTACGTTGGCAGAGCAATGCATGGGTAATATGTCTTTCGCAGGTAGTAAGAAATTCTGAACCGAGAACATGGCTTTTTTCATTTCACCGGCGTATCTCATGCCGGCAATAAGCACACGTTTTTTAGCAAAATTAATGACTACCACGCCATCACTGTTGGTGCCGTCACGCTCTGGGTCACACACAAACCCAGGAACATTTAATACTTGCCACGGGCTTTCGTTATTGACGTTCCATTTGTCTGGCACGATAAAAAGATTACGCGCAAAAACGTGCTGCCACGCAGTTTGCGTTCTTACTTCTAAAGGAAGTGCATGCGCAGGATCTGAGCCCACTTGAAGGTGAGATAGAAAATGCTCTTGAGTAGTTAGGTAGGCCTCTACTTTGTTCCATAAGGCATCGAATTTAGTAGCATCAAATGGCTTATTAACCTTGCCCCAATCGATTTCATTCTCAGTGGAAGGCTCTTTAACGATAAACCTATCATTTGGTGAGCGACCCGTTCTTTCACCGGTTTCAACGACCAAAGCCCCGTTAGTGTCTAACACACCCTCGCCCCGCTTAATTGCGCGTTCGATTAATTCGGCGCTAGGCAAATCAACCAATGGAGAGATTTTTAAATCCGTTTTTAAAGACGCTGCTACACTCATAACCGTAACCCTTAATGTAATCTTTCAATAGCACTTTCAAAAAGTATCATTTAACTGAGTCTAAAGTAAATAAAGGCATAGCGTTATTTCTATAAAGAATACTGATTATTAATCTGGATCAACCTTCGAAAAAAACGTAATAAAATTACATTTTTTATTTTAAGGAGGGATACAAAACGGGATACGTGGTTTTTTATCAACTTCCCCTTACAACAAGTGCTGTAAAGGGAAATGAATTAAGAGGTTTTCTTATTTTAGGGGCGACTTAAGGGTAAGGAGTACCCCCTTATTGATTAGTATCAGGTGAGGGTGCATTACCACTGTGAATCGCCTCAATATCGATACTATCGAAACGATATTCTGCATGGCAATACTGACAATTCATCTTAATGTCGCCATCTTCTTTTACTATGGATAAAAGCTCAGCTTTATCGATGTTACGAAGCGCTTCTGCACTGCGTTCCTTGGAACATGTACACGCAAAGCTAACCGCTTTCGCTGGGTACACTTCCACTTCTTCTTGGTGGTACAAACGATAAAGAATGTCTTCTACCGACAACGAGAACATTTCTTTTTCCGTTAAGGTTTCGGTTAACGTAGCAATATGATCAAACCCTGTTGCTTGGGTTATGTCAGTCGCGCTAGCGTCTGTTGGCAATACTTGAAGCAGCATACCCGCCGCTCTGGCGTTGTTCTCATCTTGCAAGTCTGTCATTAGGTGCACGCGAGTGGCTAACTGTTCTGACTGGGCGAAGTATTCTTCTAAACACTCAGCTAATGTTGGTTTGTCTAGTGCCACAATACCTTGATAACGCTCGCCTTCATCAGGGGTAATGGTCATCACCAATACCGCTTCTGTAAGTAACTCATCAAACGCTTCTGGAAGCGTTTCAAGGCTTTCATCCCAGCGGGCAACACCACGAAACGTTTGTTCATGAGTGGCATTTATTACCGCGTAACTCACTGGCCCTTTACTTTGAATTTGCAGGGCAATTTCGCCTTTAAACTTAAGGGTAGCCGTCAGTAAAGATGTGGCCGCTGCCAACTGCCCCAACAGTCGCTGAATTTGTACGGGGTATTCATAGCTATGAACAATGTGCTTTAAGCTTTCATCTAAGCGAACCAATTCGCCACGAACATTTGCTTGGGTAAATAAAAATCGATGTAATTTGTCAAAATCACTCATAAACTTGTCCTGTTAGGCAGCATACTTTTTACTGCTGCTTAAATTTAATAATTTGTCTGCGCTGTTTTTTATCTGGCCGATGTTCCGGCTTAGGACTATGAAAAGCGTTCAATTTTCGTGCAACTTGGTTTTCTTCACGTTTTGTTACACTTGTCTCAGTTTCTTCATATAAGTCTTGAGCAAGTGCTGCACTAAGTCGTTTATCACTGAGTCCTCGAACAATAACGTCACGGCTATCCCAACCTGAGGGAACTTTTATCACTGCACCAAGCTCTACATTCTTGCCGGGCTTAGTGCGCTGTCCGTTGTAGTGAACTTTTCCTGACTGAACCATGTCTCTGGCAATGGCGCGGGTTTTGAAAAACCTTGCTGCCCATAGCCACTTGTCTAGCCTCACATTTTGTGATGTATTGTTCGTTTCCATAAGACCTTTGTAATAATTTCGTAACGGTGCGGCTTTAGTGTTGTGAGCCCCACCTCGACTAGGCTATGATGGGTCGGACAAAGCGCGGTTAACCAAATTTTCACTTTTATAATAAGCAGTACCATCAAGTGGCGACATGACATTCGATAAACTCAATCCACAGTCTCTGGTTGTTTTTGTAAACCAGAACCAAAAACAACTTCACACGTTAATTGTGGTGCTGCTGAGCCTATATTTAATAGCCTTTGCCGCCAAGCTACTATGGCGAATTATACCTGAACCTCAATTATCTGCGACTCCCGCAGTGAGTTTTGCGCCTATACCTTCTACGGCTTCAGGGCAAAGTGGGGTCAACATACGCAAAATACAACAATTAAATTTATTTGGTAATGCAGCAGCTGCGCCTGCAAAGGTAGAAGAAGCCCCTGTTACTGATGCGCCTGAAACGCGTCTTAACCTTACCCTTACCGGTGTGGTGGCAAGTTCGGATGAAGGTTCTAGCACTGCGGTTATCGAAAATCGCAATAGTCAAGCGGTGTATGGTCTGGGTGAAAAGATTGAAGGCACTAACGCCACCCTGAAGCAAGTTTTCCGAGACCGAGTTATTATTAAAAATGGGGTTAGAAACGAAACCTTGATGTTAGATGGCATTGATTACGACGAAGCGAACAAACGTCGCCAACAACAAGCTAAACGTCGTCCACAGCCTGTTCCAGATGAGCGAGACGAGCCCGATTCAAGACAGTTAAGTGAAGAAGCCATTGAAGCAACCGCTTCACTGCGAGATCGCCCAGCAAGCTTTACCGACTTCATCTCTATTTCGCCAAAAACGGAAGAAGGACAGCTAATCGGCTATCAAGTTAGCCCAGGTAAAGAACCCGCATTATTTAAGTCAGCAGGGCTTCAAGCCGGCGATGTTATTGCACAAATTAACGGATTGGATCTGACAGACATGCAGCAATCCCAAGAAGCACTATCTGAACTTCGCAATGCTCAGAATATTGAACTTACAATCATTCGTGATGGCAGTTTTACTACGCTCTATCTCGATTTACCTGAGCCATCAGCAGAATAAGAATTAAAGGAAGACAGAATGAAAAGGCGCACTAGCCAAAAATTGTTATCTCGCCTGAGCACAGCCCTGTGCACGGCCCTTCTTTGTTTCTCGGTAACCGCCGCTGAATATATGCCTAATTTTAAAGACACTGATATTAGTGAGTTCATTAATATTGTGGGCAAAAACTTAGAGCGGACCATTATTGTCGACCCCAATGTTCGCGGTAAAATCAGTGTTCGAAGCTACGATATGCTGACTGAAGATCAGTATTATCAATTCTTTTTAAACGTGCTTCAGGTTTACGACTTTGCTGTGGTTGAAATGCCGAGCGGTATTTTAAAAGTAGTACGCTCTAAAGATGCTAAAACATCAAACATTCCTGTAGTAGAAGGTTCAGCGAAAGACGGTGATGAAATGATCACCCGCGTCGTGCCTGTTTATAACGTACCGGTAAGAGAATTAGCGCCTATTCTACGTCAACTTAACGACCAAGCTGGCGGTGGTAATGTAGTAAGCCACGACCCTTCAAACGTAATGATGATTACTGGCCGCGCGGCTGTGGTGAACCGCTTAGTTGAAATTATTGAGCGTGTTGACCGTGCAGGTGATGAAGAAGTTGAGATTGTGAAGCTACGTTTCGCCTCAGCCTCTGAAATGGTGCGTATTATCGACAGCATTAACAAATCACAAGGTAAAGCTAATACCGGTGCTAAGTCAGACCCTCGAGTGGTAGCCGACGACCGTACTAACTCTGTGATTGTAAGCGGCGACATTAAAGCCCGCCAACGTTTAATTAATCTTATTGAGCGTATGGATCAGGAGTTAGAAACCAGCGGTAATACTCGCGTAATGTTTCTTAACTATGCCAAAGCCGACGATCTAGTAAAAGTACTACAAGGGGTTTCTGCCAGTATTCAAGCAGAAGAGAAAAGTGGCAGCACCAACAGCCGTGGTTCATCTAACCGTGACGTCAGCATTGATGCCCATGAAGATTCTAATGCGTTAGTAATCACTGCGGAACCTGACATGATGCGCTCACTAGAAGAAGTGGTCCGTCAGCTTGATATTCGCCGCGCACAGGTACAGGTTGAAGCCATTATTGTAGAAGTATTCGAAGGTGACGGCACTACCTTAGGTGTACAGTGGGTGTCTGAAAATGGCGGTGGTACTCAGTTTAGCAATGGTGTCATCCCAGTAGGATCGTTGGCGGTAGCGCTTAAAGAAGCGGAAGACGATACCGATACCGAAGCCTATGTGACCGATGAGGGTGCTGTAGTTGAGGTCACCACTACTGATGAAGGTGATTATACTTCTCTTGCTAGCTTGTTAGGCAGTGCGAATGGCTTAATTGCGGGTATTATTGATAACGGCTGGGGCGCGGTTGTGCAAGCAGTTAGTACCGACACTAACTCTAACGTATTGGCCACACCGCACCTTACGACCATGGACAACGAAGAAGCTTATTTCATTGTAGGGCAAGAAGTACCGATTATTACTGGTACTTCTACAGGCTCGAATAACTCGAACCCGTTCCAAACGGTCGATCGCCAAGAAGTAGGCATTAAGCTTAAAGTCACGCCTCAAATAAATGAAGGCGATGCAGTTCAGTTATTAATTGAACAAGAAGTATCTAGCGTCAGTGGTGCCACCTCGGTAGATATCTCTATTAATAAACGTGAAATTAAAACTACGGTTATTGTAGATGATGGCGGCACGATTGTATTAGGCGGCTTGATAGACGAAGACGTTCAAGAAAGCGTATCTAAAGTGCCTTTATTAGGCGATATTCCTATTATTGGTAACTTGTTTAAGTCGACGTCTACCAGCAAACGTAAACGTAACCTAATGGTGTTTTTAAAGCCAACTATCGTTCGTGATGGCGCAACCATGAACTCTATTAGCCATCGTAAGTACAACTACATTCGTGCCTTACAGCTTAAACGCCAGCAAGATGGTATTTCACTAATGCCAAACGCTGAAAGCCCTAGTATGCCTAATTGGGATGATGAACTTTCCTTGCCGCCTTCATTTGAAGAATACCTGACTGAGAAAGACAACCTTGATGAAGGTAACGAGTAATATGGCAGGTCAAGACGAGCAACTCACCCTTGCGGTAGAGGCACAGGAAGAAGCGCTCGAAGCAATGGTTGATGAAGAAGGCTTACCAGAAGCCGTGGCTGGCCCTCGCCAGCTTTCGTTCAGCTTTGCTAAGCGTAATCAGGTATTGCTTGAAACCAATGTCACTCCTGCTGTGCTGTATTTTACGGAAAACACCCCTTTTGAAGTATTTGCCGAAGTCCGCCGCTTTTATGGCGAGCCTTTTGTACCTAAAACTATCGCTGCTGATGAGTTCGAAAGCTTTCTAACCAGTGCATTCCAGCGTGATAGTTCTGCAGCAAAGCAGTTGATGGAAGACTTAGGTAACGAGAGCGATTTGTTTGCCCTTGCGGAAGATTTACCTGATACCGAAGATTTATTAGATAACGAAGACGACGCCCCTATCATCAAGCTGATTAATGCCATGTTAGGTGAAGCGATTAAAGAAGGCGCGTCGGATATTCACATTGAAACCTTTGAAAACCAGTTAGTAGTTCGGTTTCGTGTAGATGGTGTATTACGAGAGATTTTACGCCCCAATCGTAAGCTCTCTTCCATGCTGGTTTCTCGTATTAAGGTAATGGCGAAACTTGATATTGCTGAAAAACGGGTACCGCAAGATGGCCGTATTACCCTACGCATTGCAGGCCGCGCAGTAGATGTACGTGTGTCTACTATGCCGTCTAGCCATGGTGAGCGTGTGGTGCTGCGTTTATTAGATAAAAACAACGCACGGTTAAACCTAAAAGACTTAGGCATGACCCAGCAAAACCGCGACCATTTTTCTTCATTAATTAGAAAGCCTCACGGTATTATTTTGGTTACTGGCCCAACAGGTTCTGGTAAAAGTACCACCTTGTATGCAGGCCTTAGCGAAATTAACTCTCGCGACCGCAATATTTTAACCGTAGAAGATCCTATTGAATTTGACTTACCCGGCATTGGTCAAACACAGGTAAATCCTCGTGTAGATATGACCTTCGCCCGCGGCCTACGAGCAATTTTGCGACAAGATCCCGATGTGGTGATGGTGGGTGAAATTCGAGACGTTGAAACGGCACAAATTGCGGTTCAAGCCAGTTTAACCGGCCACTTAGTATTATCGACCCTTCACACCAATACCGCCGCTGGCGCTATCACCCGTTTAGAAGATATGGGTATTGAGCCCTTTTTGCTTTCTTCAAGTTTACTGGCGGTATTATCGCAGCGCTTAGTGCGCACACTGTGTAAAGAGTGTAAAACCCCTCACACACCGGATCCGCAAGAGTGTGAAGCCCTTAATATTGATGCCGATAGCAACTTTACCATTTACCAACCTCACGGCTGCGCTGCCTGTAACCAAACCGGTTACCGAGGTCGTACGGGTATTCACGAGTTATTGCTGGTGAATGAGAAAGTGCGCGAAATGATGCATGAAGGCGTGGGTGAACAGGCCATTGAAAAATATATCAGGCACTCTACCCCCAGTATTCGGGATGACGGGTGTCGTAAGGTACTTGCAGGTGTTACCTCTTTAGAAGAAGTCCTGCGTGTAACCAAGGAGGATTAGTATGGCCGCCTTCGCTTATAAAGCGGTAAATAACCGTGGCCGTAACGCAAATGGTGTACTGGAAGGCGATAATGCTCGCCAAGTGCGCCAGCAATTGCGTGAAAAAGGGCTCATTCCTTTAGAAGTAGAACAAGTTACCGAGCGCGGAAAAAGTGACGGTAAAAGTGGTGGTTTCTCGTTTTTTAAACCGAGAATTTCAGCCTCAGATCTGGCCCTGTTAACCCGTCAAATGGCCACCTTGGTAGAATCTGCCTTACCGGTAGAAGAAGCCTTACTGGCGGTTGCCGAGCAGTGTGAAAAGCCCCGTCAAAAGAATATGATGATGGCTGTTCGAAGCAAAGTGGTTGAAGGTCATGGTTTAGCCGATGCCTTGTCTGAATTTCCTAGTGTATTTGATGACTTATACCGCGCCATGGTGGCGGCAGGTGAAAAATCCGGTCACTTAGATACGGTACTTAATCGCCTTGCCGACTATACCGAACGACGCCAGCAAACTCGCAGCCAAATTACCCAAGCACTTATTTACCCATCGCTTATGCTGTTTTTCGCTTTCGGCATTGTGATGTTATTGCTGACAGTGGTTGTACCTAAAATTGTGGGTCAATTCGACCATATGGGGCAAGACCTTCCAGGTATTACCCAAGTACTTATTTCGGTAAGTACTTGGCTACAAAATTACGGCCTTATCTTGCTGGTAGTAGTGGCTATTCTGGCGGTAATTGTTCAGCGTGTGCTTCAGCAGAAAAAGATGAAGCTAAGGTTTCACAAAGTTATTTTGAAACTTCCGCTTATTGGCAAAGTGTCCCGCGGGCTTAATACCGCTCGCTTTGCACGTACCTTAAGTATATTAAGTGCCAGCGCCGTGCCTTTACTTGAATCTATGCGCATTTCTGGCGATGTACTTGAAAACCAGCATATAAAGAATCAGGTAGCCGATGCTGCCATTAATGTAAAAGAAGGGAGCAGCTTGCGCGCTGCGCTCGACAATACAAAAATTTTCCCGCCAATGATGATGCACATGATTGCATCGGGTGAAAAGTCTGGCGAATTACAGCAAATGCTTGGTCGCGCCGCCGATAACCAAGATAGGGAATTTGAAGCCCTTGTTGGTGTCTCACTAAAAGTATTTGAACCTCTACTTATCGTGTCGATGGCTGGCATAGTGCTGTTTATCGTAATGGCAATTTTGCAGCCTATTTTGGCCTTAAACAATATGGTGAATATCTGATGAAAACCTTAAAACGTAGTTCTGGATTTAGTTTGATTGAAGTAATGGTGGTGCTACTTATCATCGGCATTATGGCATCGATGGTAGCGCCGCAAATTTTGGGTAACCAAGAAGTGGCACAACTTAAAAAAGCCGCCGTTGATATCCAGCAAATGGAAAGCGCGCTTGAAATGTATAAGCTTCGAAACAATAAGTTCCCAACGACTGAGCAAGGGCTAGAAGCGTTAGTAACCGCACCAACCCTTGATCCCATTCCAAGAAACTACCCAGAAGGCGGTTTCATTAAGCGTTTGCCAGAAGATCCTTGGGGCAATCCTTATGCGTTAATTAGCCCAGGAGAATTAGGCGTAGTAGACATTTTTTCAAATGGCCCAGACGGTGAACCAGGTACCGATGACGATATTGGTAACTGGAACATTAACGAATACTTAAACTAAGTTATTTTATGCTTGGCCGCTTTCATCCTCACAACAAGCACACTGGCTTCACGCTATTAGAAGTGATGCTGGTACTGTTGCTTATGGGCTTAGCGGCTGGCTACGTGATGTTCAATGCCTTTGGCGCCAGTAAAGCAGACTTGCTAAAAAGCCAAGCCCAACGACTACAAGTACTGGTCGATATGGCAAGCGATTATGCTGTGCTAAACCAGCAGCAACTTGGCATTCGTATAGAGCAAAAAGACAACGAATACTACTTTGTTTTTTTAGATGAAAATGATGAGTGGCAACGTATTGAGGGAGAGAAATATTATGAACCTCACACATTACCTGAAGACTTCTCATTTACGCTAAATTTAGACGACTTGCCTTGGACCAAAGAAGACCAACTTTTTGACCGAGGCATATTCGACGAAACCTTAAGCGTGTCTGAAGATGGTGTTGAAATAGGCAGCGAAGAAGAAAAGAAACTGCCACCGCCGCAAATATTAATCATGTCTAGCGGCGATATTACCCCCTTCAGCCTTAGTTTTGCCTATGAAGGCGACTTTAACGACGAACCCGTTTATTTTGCGCTAAACAATGAAGAGTTTCCGCCACTAGAATTGGCTGGCCCCTTTGAGAGCCCAGATCAGTGAAAAGCCCGTTTTCGCATTCGCCCAACAATCAAAAAGGCATGACACTGCTTGAAGTCATGGTGGCACTGCTTATTTTTGCCTTAACCGGTACGGCTATTCTAAAGGCCGCAGGGGATCACTTAAATAACGTAGGGCAAATTGAAGCGGTAACCTTTGCCAGCTATGTTGCCAGTAACCGGCTTAACCAGTTACAGCTTGATGATACTTGGCCACCTAAGAACAATTTAAAAGGCAGCATGGAAATGGCTGACCGTACTTGGTATTGGCAGCAAAAAGTAACTAAAACCAACGACGATGAACTTCGCTCGGTAAGTATCAGCGTAGGCTTAGATTCAGATTATTCTGGCAGTGTCACGTCAGTAACTACCTTTGTGGCCAAGCCCACCAGCGCAGGCATTTAATGAAGCAGCGCGGATTTACTCTCATTGAAATTCTGATTGCCATGGCTATTTTTACGCTCATTGGTTTGGCATCTACAGGCCTGCTAACCACGGTAATTGATAGCAACGACTTATCTAGCGAGCGCTTTGAGAAGTTACAACAACTACAACGTGCCATGGTCATCATAGAGCGTGATATTCAACAAGCGGTGCCACGGCCAGTTCGCGCTGAAGGGGAAACCCAAACCGTAGTAATGGCTGGCGGCGAGGTAGATGATAGTGACGGCGATGGTATTGGCTTTGTGCGCGGCGGTTGGCACAACCCTCAACTCATGTTGCCCCGAAGCACCCTACAATATGTGGCATATCGCCTTGATGAAGACCGACTAGAACGCCTTTATAGCAACTACGTCGATAATGTTATTGGCTATGAACCTAAGACCCGTACCCTGCTTGAAAATATAGAAAGCTTTACCGTTGAATTCATTAGCGCTGAAAGTAGTACTGATGACAGCGACGATCTAAGTTGGAGTGAAAGTTACCAAGGTGAAGCGTTACCCACTGCGGTGGCGATTGAGTTTGTGAGTAAAGATTTTGGTTTAGTACGTCGTGAGTTTGCCTTAACAGGAGGTTCGGCGTAATGGGCATTCTTATTAAAACGGCTATCAAAGCGCCTACAAAAACACCCCGTTCGCAGCCTTCTCGCCAACAAGGCGTGGCGCTTATGATTGTGCTGATGATTGTAGCGCTGGTGTCTGTATTGGCCACTGAAATGGGTACCCGCTTGCAGTTGCAAGTTCAGCGCACCATGAATATTAAAGACAGTAATCAAGCGTACTGGTATGCCTTGGGAGCCGAGGCCTTTGCAAGAAAGTCACTTCAAACCTTGATGGAAGAGACCGGTGATAAAATTTCGCTAGACCAGCCTTGGGCACAGGAATTTATGTACCCGTTAGACAATGGCGGTTTACAAGCGAACCTTACCGACCTTCAAGCATGCTTTAACTTAAACGCTATTCTACAAGGCAGCGCTAGCGCAAACGTGAATAGTGGTGATGGCGCTACCGAAGCGATGGATGCCTTTCACACTATGCTTTTGGCGCTTGAAATTGACGATCTCAACAGCTTTACCGCTGATACCGTGCGAGACAGCTTGGCCGACTGGGTAGATGAAGATGACAACATGCGCCCTTATGGCGCAGAAGATAGCGAGTATGAGTCGAGGGAGTTTCCTTACTTAGCAGCAAACGGACTACTGGCATCGACAAGCGAATTGCGTATTATTAACGGTGTCTCTGCGGTTTGGTTGAATGAAATTCTTCCTCTGGTTTGCGTAATTCCCGACAACGACACCCTAGCCATTAATGTGAATACCATTGATGAAGAACATGCAGCGCTATTAGCCGGCTTAACGGGGTTAGATTTACAACAAGCCACTAGCTTGCTGGGTAACCGCCCACAAGATGGCTGGGAAGACGTAAGCGAATTTCTGGCCGAGCCGAGTATTGAAGCATTAAGTTTATCTGATAGCCGAAAAGAATGGTTTACGGTAACCACTGAGTATTTTATTTTGCACACTAAGACCCGTTACAATAAAGCAACGTTTCAACTTTCTACCGTATTTAACGCAAGTAGTGACGCGGGCGTAAAAATAATAAAGCGCGAGTTTGGAGGCGTAAAATAATGGAACAACTCCTGATTAGGTTAGGTGCCACCGAGGCCGACCCAATTAGCTGGCTAGTATGGTCTACAGCCGAAGAAGAAATTATCGCTTCTGGTGAACTTCCCAATGCCGACGCCCTTTCTACCTTAGCGGAGCGTGCTGGGCAGCGTGCGGTAATCGCATTGGCACCTAGCAGCGAAATATTACTTAAATGGGTAGCTTTACCGCCAAGAGCGGGTAGAAAGGTACTTTCTGCTTTGCCCTTCATGCTTGAAGATGAATTAGCCACTGATATTAGCGAACAGTTTTTTGCTATAGGTTCTAAAGTAGGCGATAGCCAAGCCGTTGCCGTCGTAAGTCATGCAAAACTTCAAATGTGGCAGCAATGGTTAGCTGATGCAGGCTTGTTCTGTAACCATCTAATTCCTGATGTACTCGCCGTACCGGTAACTGAAAAAGGTTGGTCTGTACTTACTCTAGGCGAGCAAATGTTGGTACGCCAAGATACCTTTCAAGGTATACAGGGCGAGCAAGCGTGGTTGTTACCCACCCTAGGCCATTTCACCAGTCAACAAGAAGCCCCGGTTGTCATTACCAACTATGCGGGTATTGATTTAAGTGGTGTGCCGAATATTACGGTAAATGACGCCCCTCTTGAGCTACCTATGCATGTGCTAGCCAAAGAGGCGATGTCGAGCAGTTTCAACTTGCTTCAGGGCGAGTACAAAGTAAAACGTACTCGTAATAATGCGTGGGCACAATGGCGTGTCGCGGCTGTATTAGCGGTACTGGTGTTATGTACCAGTCTGGTTGATAAAACCGTTACCCTGTACCAGCTGAAATCTGATAACGCGGCGCTCTCCAGTGAAATAGATCAAGCGGTAAAATCTGGGTTCCCCAATATTGGCGTTTATCGTAACGTGAAGCTTAAGCTGCAATATGAGCTTGATAAATTATCAAAAAGTGGCGGCGATGCCTCTATGTTAGTGATGCTAGATCAGCTTTCAGAAGCCTTTGCTAGCACACAAGTAAAACCACAAACTTTACGGTTTGATGCCACCCGCACCGAAATTCGTATTCAAGCGCAAGGTAAAAGCTTTGAGGCATTAGAGCAATTTCGCCGACAGGCGGAAGGTGCTGGATTTACCGTAGAGCAAGGGGCTATCAATAACCGTGATGACAATGTGATTGGCACGGTATCAATTAGGAGTGTGTTGTGAACGCACTAGTCAGCAAATTTAAAGCGCTTACCGAGCGTGAGCAAATACTGGTGATGATCTCTGCTGTGGTAGTGGTTATTGGTTTATTTTATTTTTTGATTTGGTCGCCCCTTAATGCAGCTTTGCATCAGCAAAAGCAATTGCTAGATAACCAACAAAGCTTGCTGGTATGGGTAAAAGACAGTGCCGTTCGCGCCCAACAACTCAGAAAAAGCAGCAACCGCGCTACGCCTTTTCGAGGTTCACTACCTCAAGCCGTTAACCGCACTACGTCAAGTCACAGCATCGCTATTTCGCGTATGCAACCGCAAGATGATGAGTTACAAGTTTGGATAGACCAAGCCCCTTTTAATGATGTGCTGGAATGGTTAAAAACCCTTGAAGGCATGGGCATTGTCATCATTCAGGCCGATATTGCTGAAGCTGATGATCCAGGTTACATCAAAGTTCGCCGTTTACAGTTAGGAAAAGCATGAAGTCTAAGTTTGGTTGGCTAGTGGGTGGCATTGTTGCCTTTCTAATTTTTGCAATTGCTTACATGCCTGCTATTCAGGTGATTGGCAGAGTAGACTTGCCAAAAGATGTATCGATTAGCGGTGTCAGTGGCACATTATGGACGGGTAAGGCGCAAACCATCGTGGTGAACGGACTCCCTATTAATAACGTTAATTGGGAGCTTAGCCCCCTTGCGTTGCTGATTGGAAAGGTAAGCGCGCATGTAAAAGCGGGTAACATTCGCGATGTAAACGACATTGCTTTTGAAGGGCCATTTAAAACCAGTTTGTTTAATACAAACAAAGTAGAAACCACAAATTTCTCAGTTTATTTACCCGTAGACCGCGTGTTGGCGCAAGTGAATTTGCCTCTGCCAGTTAACGCCAGTGGGCGATTTAAAGTGAAGCTCGACGAACTTACTTTTGGCCCTCAGTGTGTGGCGCTACAAGGTACAGGTGATTGGTTGAATGCCGCCGTTGCAGGTACACAAGGCCCAATCGACTTTGGCACTTATTCTGCCAAACTTCGCTGTGTGGGTGATGACATTGGTATTGTGGTCAGCGAGCCAAATCTACTTGGCCTTTCTATTGATGCTGTAGTTAGCCCAGACATGAAAAAAGTAAAGGTAGACGGGAAATTTAAGCCCGATGATAGCCTTCCTCAAGAAGTACATCAGGCGTCTAAATTCTTCGGACAACCCGATGCGAATGGTTATATCGCCATTAAATTACAATAGGCGCAATGCTATATAAGTTAGCGGCCTTCTTCACGAGTAAGGTCGCTAACCAATGGAATATTCATTAGGTCTTGCGCGGCAAACACCCGTCCGGGGGCAATAACCGCAATAGCCTCAGTAAGCCCATCTAGCCCTGCTTCGCTACGCTTCATTATATGAGAAAGCACAATACGCTTTGCTTCGGACTCTTTAGCAATTTCAATAATTTGCTTAGGCGTCATATGCAAATTGGTGGCAGCGCTACCCGCTCCCTTTTCAATATCTTCAATAGCATTATGCAACACGAGCACATCAGCATGCTTAGCAAAGTTGGCTAATGTTCCATCAGCATTGTTGGTGTCGCCTGAAAATACAGCAACACATTTATCAATAGTAACTTTCCACGCCAACGCCGGGATTGGCCCATGATGCACCGATATAGCCGCTATGCTGATATCATCACTAATGGATGTGGAAAAAGTGGTATCTGCAACCGTGTGTGCAGACACCTTATAATCATCTTCACCTTCTTGGGTATAAGAAGACAGGTATTTAAATGCCCCTTCTTTACCTATCAGCGCATCGAGATACGCGTGAGTACTCGGCATAAGGTCGTTACCGGCAGGGCCATACACGGTTAAATCTGTATCTCGACGTGTGAAATAACTTCCCTTGATAAAACTGGGTAGGTCGGCGGCATGATCAGTATGCAAATGAGATAATAAGATGGTGTCTACATCGGTAAAATCAGCACCCGACGCGCCAAATTGAACACTACTTCCACTCCCAGCATCTACCAACACGTTAGCTTTTTCGTCTTTCCAAAGAAGGTAGGATGCAGAAGCACGCCCATCATCGAGTTCTGGACCGCCAGAGCCAAGCACTTGTAATGAAACTCCTTCACATACGGTAGTGGCGCTTGTATCCGTTGATGCATGCTGCGGCAACGACTGCTGAACGGAATCACCAGCACTTGCTATTGGATTGGCTATTGGATTGGCTGTCGGTTTGGCCGAAGGCGCTGCACAAACAAAAAAGGCTGAGGTAAGTAACCCCAGCCCAATACTTAGTTTTGTACTTACATTAGAACAGTGCGGTTTCGCAACACGGGCTGAACTAGATTTCATGGATGTGACTAACATACTACGTACTCCTATTCAGCGCCTTGTTGCAGATTAGCCCAACACTGTGGGCTAACCGCATTGGTACGCTTAGCTGTTTTGCTGCTCTGCAATCATGATGGTTTTGATATTAACGAATTCACGCATACCATAGCCACCGTGCTCACGACCGTAACCACTGTCTTTAACACCGCCAAATGGCAAGTTAGGCTGAGCTAACGAATAGCCGTTAATGTTTACCATACCCGTATCGAACTCGTTTTTGGCAAGGGCGATAGCGTTGTCGGTATCAGTACTAAAGATACCACCACCAAGACCGTAGCGTGAATCATTTGCTACTGTCATGGCTTCCTTGTCGTCACGAACGCGAATTAGCGAAGCCACTGGGCCAAATAATTCATCGTCGTACGCCGGCATGCCTGGTGAAACATTTTCTAATACAGTGATAGGGTAAAAATAACCACTACTATCTGGTACTTCACCGCCGAGTGATAAAGTTGCCCCTGCGTCCAATGACGTTTTCACTTGCTCGTGTAATTCATCGCGTAAATCTTCACGGGCCATAGGGCCTAAGTCGGTATTTTCATCCGCTGGGTCGCCTACTTTAAGTTTCTTACACTGGGCAACAAACTTATCTCTGAACTCATCATAAATACTATCGACGATAACAAAGCGCTTGGCTGCTACACAGGTTTCACCATTGTTGATAACACGGCCTTTAATACAGGTTTCAACCGCTTGGTCGATGTCAGCATCTGCTAGCACGATGAACGCATCGTTACTGCCTAGCTCCATCACTGTCTTTTTCGACAAACTTGCTGCTTCTTTAGCAACCTGCTTGCCCACTTCGTCACTACCTGTGAAGGTTACGCCGCGAACATGCTTATGTTTAATTAAGTCACTCGCTGTACCGCCATCAATCAATAGCGACTGATAAACGTTTTTAGGGAAACCAGCATCTTCATACATTTGTTGGATAGCCACGGCCATACCAAATACGTTTTTAGCATGCTTAAGTACCGTGGTATTACCCGCCATAATGTTTGAAACACTGTAGCGAATAACCTGATAAAGGGGGAAATTCCAAGGCTGAATACCTAAGATCACGCCAATAGGCTGGTAACTGATGATGGCACGACCACCTTCAAAAATACGATGTTCATCTTCAAGAATTTCAGCGCCATGTTCTGCCGTATAACGACAGATATTTGCACATAGCTGCACTTCTTGCCTACCTTGCTCAGCTACCTTACCCATTTCTCGGGTCATCAGGCTGGTTAAGTCGTCAATACGCTCTTCCATCAAATCAGCAAGGTTATTGAATAATTGGGCACGGGCGTCAAAAGAAGTTCTGCGCCAGTTTAAGTAGGCTTCTTGCGAGCGGGTTACCGCTTGCTCTGCATCATCCGCTGACATTAAATGATAATGATCTAGCTTCTCACCCGTTGCAGGGTTATACGTGTTGATTGTATCGCTCATTGTCACACTCCTTAATCCGTTTGTGATGGGAAGTAGTGCAACTACAGCGCCAGATTAGCCAGGCTAATGTTTCTAACGAAAGATCAACAAGATAGACTAATGATTAGACATTATGAGCGATATTCGAGAAAAGCCCGATAAGAAATTATTACGGAAATTTGTCACCATTTCGGTAGGGCTTACAGAGTATTTTTGAGTAAAACACTGCGGTTTACGATGTTATTTCAAAGGCAACTAGCAGCGTATATGTTGTATATCAATCGGTATATAAATCGGGAAAATGAAACTTTGCCATGGCTAACGTAAGCGCGACTTCATAAACACTTTGTCTCGAAGCATGATTAAGGGTAAGCAAGCCGATGGCGCCCCCTTTTTGCTTCACATTAGTAGTATTGAATAACTTATCCATTACAGGGCCTAGTTCTTCGCCCCGCTGCAATGCTTGATACACACTAACCGGTAACGGCAAATTGGCACTTCGGCCTATCGACATGCGCCCGCCGTTATAAATCGCCACGTAAGCAAAGGTAGCAGGACCATCTTCGAATACATCAACACCACCTTCAATAGCCACATACCACGAATCGTTTGTCTCGTCTTTGTGCATATCAATAAGTGCTTTTACGCGGTTTACCGCGCCTAGCCGCGTTTCTTCTTCGCTCATAGGCTGCTCAGAAACTCCACTAGGTACGCCCACTTCGTAAACATCGAAATCTTGCTCTAAGGTAATGGATAACGTGATGTGCGCCGCATTTACCTTAACCGGGTTTTTAGACCCTACAAATAATTTACTCAGCATGTTTACCTCCTTCGTTGCTAGAGACAGGGTTTGCCAAAATATCATCTAACATTAAACGATAGTCGGTAACAGCAGGAAATTCGGTAATATTACGGTTCGGTAAAGTGTTGTCAGGATTATCAACCGCAAGAAGGTGCTTTATACCAAACTCTTTTGCCGCATCTAATATTCGTATTGTATCGTCTACAAACAAGGTTCTCGCTGGGTTGAAGTTTAAGCGTGCGTGTAGCTTCTGCCACAGCAACTGCGACTCTTTAGTGACACCAAACTCATGGGTGGAGATTAAGTTATCAATATGTGCGTCTAACTGCGTACGCTCTATTTTTAACGACAAACTACCAGGGTGTGCATTAGTAACTAACACCACCTCGCGACCAGACTGATGCAACGCCTCTAAGAAAGGGACGGTATCGGGACGAATTTCAATAAGGTGCGCCAACTCGCGCTTTATCGGCATAATATCGATATCCAGTGTTTCTGCCCAATAGTCGAGGCAATACCACTGAATTTGACCGTGCACTTTTTCATAATGTGAGGCCATCATGTCACGACATTCTTGTTCAGGAATACCTTTGATTTCAGCCAAACGCGTTGGCAAATGGTCTAGCCAAAACCGGTTGTCGTAGTGCAAATCCAGTAGGGTGCCGTCCATATCTAACAACACCGTATCAATTTCATTCCAGGGCAGAAAGGGCAAGCGATTTTCCTTATAATGAAGTAAGCTAGTTACAGTAGGTATGATAACAAAGTTGTAGCAAGAGACATGCGAAAAATTGACCCGAACAAGCCGTTACCGCAAATTCACAATCGGGAAATTGTTGCCCAAAGTAAGCTTTTTCGCGTAGAGCGCCTAGACTTAGAGTTTTCTAATGGCGCAACGCGAGAATTTGAACGGATGGCAGGAGGCAATCGTGGCGCCGTCATGATTGTTCCCATGATTGATAAAGATACCATGGTATTGATTCGTGAATATGCCGCAGGTACTCACTCCTATCAACTTGGCTTTCCAAAAGGCCTTATCGACCCAGGTGAAACCGCCATTGAAGCCGCCGATAGAGAATTGAAAGAAGAAGCAGGTTTTGGTGCGAATGAGCTGATTGAATTACACAAAGTTAGCATGGCACCTACCTTTTTTAATGCCAACATGACCATTGTAATAGCAAGAGATTTATACCCTGAACAACTAGAGGGTGATGAACCTGAGCCATTGGAAGTGATTCACTGGCCCCTTGCTGAAGCAGACGCGTTACTGGCTCGTGAAGATTTTGTTGAAGCCCGCTGTATCGCTGCGCTGTTACTTGCTCAAAAATGGTTGAAGGACCAATAGATTATGCCCGATGAACACCCCCACAGCGAACTATTAGAGCTCGCAAAAACCGTTGCCGTTGAAGCCGGCGAAGCTGTGCTTAAAGTGTATGATAAAGGCGATTTTGACGCTTACCAAAAAGAAGACGATTCTCCAGTTACTAGCGCCGACTACCTTGCCAACGATATTATTGTTAAACGCTTAAGCGACGCCACCCCCGACATTCCTATTCTGTCTGAAGAAAATAAGCATGCCAGCTTGGAAGAGCGAAAAGATTGGCCGCGTTATTGGCTTATCGATCCTATCGACGGCACCCAAGAGTTTATCGCCAGAAGCGGTGACTTTGCGGTGAACATCGCACTTATTGAAAATAATCAGCCTAAAATTGGTGTTATTTTCTGGCCCCCTGGGCAATCGCTGTATTTTGCCGAGAAGGGTAAAGGGGCTTATAAATCGTCACCTGACGGGGAAGAGAAAATTGCCGTCCGTAAGCTTGATGATCCTAAAAACAGTGTGGTGATGATTGCCATTAGTCGTAGGCAAAGCCGCGAAAAAGTATTAGGTCGTATGTGTGCAAAGCGGGTTTATCAAACCCTGCCATTAGGCAGCTGTTCGCTAAAAGCCTGCTTTATTGCAGAAGGTAAGGCCGATGTATTTATGCGAATTGGTGTAACGGGTGAGTGGGATACAGGTGCATCACAGTGCATAGTATCTGAAGCTGGAGGCAGTATTGCTGCTGCTAACTTCGAACCGCTTACTTATAACCAGCGTCATTCGCTAGAGAACCCAGATTTTGTAGTAATGGGCGATCAAAGAGTGCCATGGAAAGATGTTGTCCAGTATAATGATTTTGTAAACCCTCATCGTAATTAGTACGTTAGGTTATTTGGTCTATGCCATCTTCGAGTAGTCTCGAGTGGACATTATTATTATTTAAAGGAGTAATATTATGGTGACGACACGTATTCGTAAGGTAACAACTGCCTTGCTTGCATGCGGTCTTACGTTTCCTGCACTTGCTGACTGGGACCTAGATGGCGACACCAGTGTTTTGCATTTCCTTTCTACCAAGAATTCACAAATTACCGAAGTACATAAATTCGATAGTTTTGAAGGCAGTTTATCTAATGCTGGAAAATTGCGTGTTACGGTTAATTTGGCGTCGGTAAATACGTCAATCGATATTCGTAATACACGTATGCAAAACATGCTATTCAATGTGACAGAGTTTGCTGAAGCAACTTTCGATGCAACCTTACCTGAGTCAATGCTGAATTTAGCCGACGGCGAAGTGGCCAGCGGCAAAGTTGATGGCATTTTAACGTTGCATGGTATGGCGGTTCCTACTAGCTTCTCTGTAATGGCAAGCAAAGTAGACGCAGATACTTTAACGGTTTCAACTACCGCGCCTACGCTAATTAAAGCTGAGTCTTTCGGACTAACGGCAGGTATTGAAGCATTGCAAAAAATTGCAGGGCTAAAGAGTATTACTACTACGGTTCCGGTTTCTTTCTCCGTAACTTTTACCCAGTAAGTACACCTTATATAGAAAAAGCCGGGGCTTTACCTTTGAAGTAAAGCTGCCGGCTTTTTTGTGTCTGGCTGATTATGTTCAGCGCTTTAATCCACTAACGTGTACAACACGTTACGCGTTATTGACCAATGCTGGACGCATAGGCAGCGGCTTTTCACTTAATACTTGCTCAGGCATGGTTACCCACAAACTTTCAGGGAGTGCTGGCTCTTCTGCCTTGTACTGAGACAATGCGAAGTAATTCATAGCCACCCGCAAACGTTTAAGCGCGGTGCATTCATTCACTTCTTGGTCGATAACAAACACGCCCCATTTACGCATTTGTATGCCTAGATTATCACTGCTAGTAATACGAATAACCGGCGCAGCCAGTACCATTCCAATTAACACAGGTAGCAACCACATAAATAACGATGGTGTGTAATAAAATGTAGTCACACCCCAAATTACGGCTAAACAACTCATAATTTGAGTATGCTTAAAGGCCACACTCCAAGGTACTTTTTTACCTTCACGTTCTTGTGCTTCCCATTTAACAGAATGACCAACAAAAACACTGATCACAAAGAAGCTATGATAAAACATCATTAACGGTGCAATAAGAATGGCCATTGTAATTTCTAATGCAGAACTTTTCAGTAACGAAAAGGTGCCACCAAACTCTTCTCTGCGTTTGATAAGCGCCAATACTATCCCTAGTACTTTAGGTAAAAATAACAACGCAGCTGTACCCCACATTGTGACCATCATCATATCTTGACGGGCTACCTGCCAGCTTGGGAATAACTGATATTCAGAGGTAAAGAAATCTGGAACAGACGTAGCACGGATGAGTGCATCAGCTGTACCTAGCGCTAGCATACAAAACAGTATTAGTGATGAAATATAGGCAAACGCACCAAATAAGAAGTGAAGACGGTTAGCCGCTTTCAGGCCTTTCACGTTCAGCAAACCTAAATGCTGAATGTTACCTTGTACCCAACGACGATCACGAATAGCGTAATCGACAACGTTGCTAGGGACTTCTTCATAGCTGCCCGTGGTATCGGTCAGTAAATAGGCCTGCCAGCCTGCACGGCGAAGTAGCGCAGCTTCAACAAAGTCATGACTTAAAATTTCACCACCAAACGGGGCGCTGCCTTCTAATTTAGGTAAACCACAATGCTGCATAAAGGGCGCAATGCGAATAATCGCGTTATGACCCCAATAGTTGGCGCTATCGGTTTGCCAAAATGACAAACCTGTTGCCAGCATTGGGCTGTAAAGGTGCGCAGCAAATTGTACAAAGCGGCCAAAGAAGGTATTTTGACGTACCGGCATAGGGATAGTTTGTACTAATGCGGTATCTGGGTTTTGTTCAATACGGCGGGCTAAATCTAACATTCGCTCGCCAGTCATAATACTATCGGCATCTAATACAATCATAGATTCGTAGTTCGCGCCCCAGCGTTCGCAAAATTCTTTTAAGTTACCCACTTTGCGATGAAGGTTCTTTTCCCGGCGACGATAAAATACCTGCGACGCGTAGCTGCCTAAACGCTTGGTCATACGTTGCCACGCGCGAAGCTCGGCATCTGCTTTGTTTTGATCCCGTGTGTCACTTAGCATATAAAAATCGAAATGATCAGCTTGTGGCGTATTCATTAACTCACGGACACACGCTTCAAAACCCACCATAATTCGGCGCGTATCTTCATTGTATACAGGCATTACCACCGCATGGCGCTGAGTTAACTGTGTGGCTTCATCAGGCTTACTTTGCTTTTTACGTAAGCTTAAAGGGTCAATATTAAACAGTTGTAGTACAAAACCGATAATACCGGTCCAAAAGGCCATACACAGCCAAGCGAACAACATTAGGCCTAATCCAAGCTGGGCCATCTCAAGTTTAGTTAACCCATTAGGAAGAAAAATTTCATAAAGGCTCCAACCGGCCAAAGCCGTACTCGGAAGCACTAACATTGCCATTATAAATAAGCGCATGTGCTCTCCTGTCGTGATGAATCGATCACGCTTTGTTGAGGATTTAGGGGAAATGGAAGCATTACTTGGGTTGATAGACATAATTCCAAACCTCACTGATACGTTTGCCATCTAGCTCGATATAAGCACGCATATCTACCGTGCTTTTGTCTTTGGGCATAAGAAGAAAAGTGGCGCGCCATTCTTTACCTTCATTAACGGGGTAAAGGCGCTGCTGAGAAATTGCACCATTGCTACCTTGCACAATAAGCTTGGTAGTGTCTGGGTTGAAGCTTGTAGCCGTATTTTCATTAGCTGACAATTCAGGTGCTGCCAGTTCCGGCGATGAGAAGTCAGGAGAAGAGAAATCAACAATAAAGCGGCGCTGAGCCTGCTTTGTTTCATCTTTCACTTTCTCGCCAGGTAACGACGGTTTACTTTGGCGTGTACGAATAACGGTTGCTAACTCGCTAACAACGGGGTTTCGCTCTACTGTTTTTAAGGTATACGCAAAATAACGAGATTCACCGCTAAGTAATGGCGCTTCAGGCACCCAGTACGCCACAATATTGTCGTGCGTCTCTGAGTTAGTCGGTATTTCTACCACCTCTAAGCGACCTTTCTCGAACCCTTCGGTGGGCGTTACCCAAAGGCCTGGGCGAATATGATAGTTTGCTTCACCATCTAAGTAGTTACCCCACTCGCCATCGCGCTGTAACATGCCAAAACCTTTTGGCGCGCTGTCACTTAACGAAGTAATTTGTAGTTTTGCTGGGTTAGTCAATGGACGCCAAATCTCTTCATCTGCATGTGTCACCATTAATACACCGTCGCTGTCATGTACTTCAGGGCGATAGTCGTCTGAGCGCTTTTCACTGTTTTCGCCATAAAGAAACATGCTGGTAAAAGGGGCGACACCTAGCTTTTCTACATCTTCGCGGGCAAACAACCAGCTTTTCACATCTACTTGTGTATCTATGCCTGGCTCAATGACAAACTTGTACGCACCGGCCACTGACGGACTTTCCAGTCGAGCATAAATCGTAATAGGCTGGCCTTCTTTAGGCTCAATAAGCCAAAATTCAGTAAAGTGAGGAAATTCTTCCCCTTTCGTTAGGGCAGTATCAATGGCAAGCCCTCGAGCAGAAATACCATATACTTGGTTCTTACCCACTAGACGAAAATAAGAGGCCCCTAAAAATACGGCAAACTCATCTTTATAGGCTTCATTTTTCAATGGGTAATGAACCCGAAAGCCTGCAAACCCCGTTTTATCGTTGGTCAGCCCTGCTAACGGCGCAGCTTTGTCGTCATAGCGGAACATGTCACTAGAAAAGGGAATACGCTGAGCGCTATTAGATTCATCGATAGTGTGAACTGTCACAGGTAGCTCATAAAGAAAGCCAGGATGAAAAAACTGCACTTCGTAGTCGTTCTCGCCATTCCACAGGCTTTTTTCAGGATTAAAGCGGATAGCCCGATAGGTTTGATAATCAATTGATTTTAATCCGTCATCGAGACCATGATCGTTTTGCTCATAGCTTTCCTCGGCAGACGCTTTTGCGGCGTCGATAACAGATTGAAGAATAGGGGATGCATCACGAGGTTCGTTGCTATTACTCACCCCTTCAGCATTAATCACTGGCGCGACTAATAATGACAACGCACTGGTAATCACAACCGCAACGCGAGAGAAAAGTGACCTGGAGCGTCGCTTAGTTACTTTGCTGACGCTCTTCACGCCATCAAAGCGGCCTTGTTTAAACTCTTGGTGCATGTCGTAATCTCCGTGAATTAGGGCTATGCCAAAACGCGTTCAAAAAAGCCACCAGCTAACTCCGTAGATGAATGCCCAAAGGTGCTTTTTTGATAGGAACCTCGCTTACCCATAAAGGAAGAAGAACTGGGTAGCGAATTAACCGCGCTTGAACTCATTAAGAGCAGTTGCAAAGAATGATCCAACTTATCTAAAAGAGGTTGAATAACCATCAAACGTCATCTTTTCAAACATTTACAAAAGTACTTTTTGAATTTAAGCGCCATCTTTCACTGTGTAAAAACGTACCAGTCATTAGACGAAAGGATATAGTGTTGTTTTTTAGATACACATTTAGCAGATTTTGTTGTTCAGATAATCAACACTATTTGATAAATCTATTCCGGAGATAAAAAGCAGCTTTAGGTAAAAACCGCTATCTTTCTGTATGTTAAAGAAAAATCGTCTATTTAACCATCAGTTCATATCGTGATTGGCAAACCCTTTGCAAAACTAACTTCAGATTTAACGATGGAATTCGCGATACTTGTTTGCACATCACGATGCACAGGTTCGCAAAATTTGAAGCGCAGGTATTTTTTCTTTCTGCGATAAATAGGAGTTTTTTCAAATGCGCAAAGCAATCACTTTACTTACAGCACTTACCGCTACCGCAGCCTCTTTTGCAACGTTAGCCGAGTCTCCAGACTGGCGTTATGTAGAAGGCGGCTATAGCAAGATGGATTTTGACGATAACGAATCGTTCGAACCCGATGGTTTCGTACTAAGCAGCAAATATCTATTAAACAGCAACATTTACTTAAACGGTGAATACAGCAACTTTGAAGAAGGCAGCTTCGATTTCGATATGCTAACCCTAGGTGCTGGTTACAGAATGCCACTTAACGCCACTACCGATGCATATTTCGGCGCCAACTTTGAGCGTATCGATGGCGATTTCGATGATGAGACGGGCTACAGTGTGAATGCTGGCGTTCGTTCTATGGTGACTGAGCAGGTTGAGCTTCTAGGCGAAGTAGGCTACTACGACGTTGAAGATGGCGATGCCACGTTCAAAGTAGGCGCGAACTATTACATCACCCCTCAATGGGCCGTGGGTGCCAACTACAAGCTTATGGATGACTTAGACGTCATGCAGGTAACTGCACGCTACAGTTTCTAAACCTTTCTCGTTTTGGGATGCTCTCCTGATGAAAGGTAGCCGGGTCACTCGCCCGGCTTTTTTTATTCTTCAATTTACGTACAAGCTCTGTTTTAAGCAGCAGGTATACCTACTCTTCTTCAGCAGACTCACTTTGGGATGTCACATCGCCTTTTGGTCTGATATCCACGCTCTCGTGAAGCTCTGAATACACTAGCACGGCCTCACCACTTTTAAGCGCATCTAATACCTGTGTCACTTTGGTTTCCATAGTGACGTCTTCAGCGCCGTATTCTGTGCCTTCTCGCAGCACAAATGCTTCCACTAAACTATGTAGGGTTTCGGTATCAACCGCGTCGATTGGAATTATCATCTCTGCCTCCAGAAAAAAGTGAGCTCACGCTAACGATTAAGCATGAGATAAAGCCAGCTAACGTGCAAACAAGATAGGAAACTTACACGTAGGGCGTGGTGGGGTTAATGGGCAGTACATCGCTAACGTACCTTTTTACCCTTTCATGAAGCCACACTTTAGGGCTAAACACCGAACCTTGCATAAAGCCAACATGGCCACCACGCTCACTGAGTTCAAGGGTAACATTGCGTGCTAATTCTTCTTCTTTAGGCACCACTAAATGGTTCATAAAGGGGTCATCAATACTGTGTAATACAAGCGTAGGGCAATGAATAGCGCTCAAGAAGTGGTACGCACTGCACTTCTCGTAATAGTCGTTCGCGTCTTCGAAACCATGCAAGGGCGCTGTGACTTTTTCATCAAATTGCGCAAAACTGGAAATGCCATCAACATCATCACCCGTTAATTGGATAAGTTTACGATAGTCGATAAACGACATTTTCTTTCGTAGCGTGGTTTTTATGCTGTTTAAGAGGTATTTCTGATACACCCGCGAGAAACCGTGGTTAATTGATTTGGCACACTCAGACAGCTTCAACGGTGACGATATAGCAATAGCCGCATTCAGCCACTTTTGCGCGGGGTTCTCACCAAGCAGCTTTAACAGCATGTTACCACCAAGCGAAAAGCCCACAGCAACTTTAGGGAGTTGGGGGAATTTTTGGTTTAGCCAATCAAGAAAAAAGCTCGGATCGCCAGTCTCGCCAGAATGGTAGCCTCTTGGCTTTAGGTTCGGAACACCGCTACAGCCACGATAGTGCATCATCACCACTTGCCAGCCATTTACCGATAAATTGGCCATCATATCATTGGCGTAATGTGAACGAATGCTGCCTTCAAGGCCATGGAACATCACAATAATGCCCGAAGGCTCTGCGGGCTTTGGCCCCCATGCAACGTCGACAAAATCGTCATCTGGCAATGTTAGGCGTTCCATGCTGTATTTTAGCGGTAAGCGTTTTTGAATGAAGCGTGGCCATATAGTTTGAACATGACGGTTCTTTGCCCAACTTGGTACCCGAAAGCTGCTTTTTATAATCTTTCCATGCGATAACGCGATTTTGCTCATGATGTTTTCTTATTTTTTTCTACGACAATTGCTTAAGTAACTGGCTAATTAATTCACGGGCTTCCTGTTTTTCTCGTAGCTTATACCCATTAATAAGTGCAGCGATAGAGGCATTGAACACACCTGACATACTAGAGGCGCCTGAGGGCAAGGACGCTAAACCAAGGCTATTAACCGTTTCTACAATAATAGCTTGTTGCGCTTTTTCTAATTCCAGCTCGTCATCTTTTAGCTGATTGTATTTCGCTAAGGCCTGCGGGTAGTTTGCATCTTGTTTGTCTTCTGGCTTCGCTTGCTTTCGCTCAAGTCGATGTTGCTTAAGAGCGTGCTCTGATGCTTCAACGGCGTTTATCACCGCGTTTAACTGAGGCAAATTAATAATGAAGCCATGTTCAATACACCAGCATATCAACAATAGTATGTTTACGTTCACACCATGGCGGTCTTGCAACAAAATGGCAAGTGGCGCTACGTCGCCTTTGCCATAGCGACTACCTGCGTATTGCCAAAAATCTTCTGCATTTACAATCGCATTACTGTGCTTCATAGCTTGCGCGCTGCGCCTCCATTTGCTCTTGTGCATCGAGCCATTGCATCTCTTCTTCTTCAAGCTCCTGAGTGAGCTTTGCCTGTTTATCTAACAGTTGCATCAGCTCGGCTTTCTTATCATCGTTATACAAACTTGTATCTGATAACGATGCTTCAAGGGTTTTCAACTCGTCTGAACATTTGTCCATGGCCTTTTCGTGCTTCTCTAAGGCTTTTTTCAGTGGTGCGACTTGCTTTCTAAACTCTGCTTCTCGGCGCTTTTCTTCTTTACGATCGATTTTACGCTCGCTAACAGCGCTTGCGTCTTCATTTAACGCTTTCGCATCGCTGTTCGCTTTGGCTTTTTCGGCGGCTTGTTGCTTTAAAATCCAGTCGCGGTAGTCGTCTAAGTCGCCAGTGAACGCCGCCACTTCGCCGCTATCTACTAAGTAAAAGTCTTCGCATACCGATGAGAGTAAAAATCTATCGTGCGATACCAACACCATGGCACCCTCAAAGCCTTGTAGCGCAATATTCAACGCATGACGCATTTCTAAATCAAGGTGGTTGGTAGGCTCATCGAGCAATAACAAGTTTGGCTTTTGATACACAATAAGCGCTAACACTAACCGCGCTTTTTCGCCACCAGACATAGGCGCAACAGCTGAAAGCGCTTCATCGCCGTTAAAGCCAAAACCGCCTAAATAATCTCGCAATTGCTGTTCGGTAGCTTTTTCGTCTATGCGCTGTAAGTGCAAAATAGGCGTGGCGTTAGGGTCGAGAGTTTCTAATTGATGCTGAGCAAAGTAACCAATCTTGAGGCCTTTAGCAGTATCGAAAACGCCTTGTTTCGGGGCATGTACACCAGCTAACAACTTGATAAGAGTAGATTTACCTTGGCCGTTTCGCCCCAATAGACCAATACGGCTTCCTGGCACCAAGTTAAGCTTCACTTGCTGCAATACAATATGGTCATCATAACCTAACTGTACGTGCTCCATTTGCACCAGGGGGTTAGGCAGTGCAGCAGGCGGTACGAACTCAAAACTGAATGGGCTAGCCGCATGAGCTGGCAACAGCGTTTCCATTTTTTCAAGTTGCTTAATGCGGCTTTGCGCTTGCTTGGCTTTACTCGCTTTGGCCTTAAAGCGGGTAATAAAAGAGGTTAAATGCGCCACTTTTTGCTGCTGCTTTTCAAACTCTATATTTTGTAAACGAAGTCGTTCGGCACGCTGCCTTTCAAAGGCAGAATAGTTACCGGTATAGGTAATTAGCTGTTGCTGCTCAACACTAATAATTTGCGCTACCGTGTTATCAATGAACGCTTTATCGTGAGAAATGAGCAGCAAGGTACCTTCGTAGCGCTGCAGCCACTTTTCTAGCCAAATAACGGCATCTAAATCTAAGTGGTTTGTGGGCTCATCTAGCAACAATAGGTCAGAGGGGCATAGCAGTGCTTGCGCCAAGTTAAGACGCATACGCCAACCACCAGAGAAATCAGTAACCGGTGCGGTAAGCTGAACGTTGGTAAAGCCCAGCCCTGATAGAATAGTCGCGGCTCTTGCTTCTACATCGTAAGCGCCAGCTTGCTCTAGTTGGCCATGAATTTTACCAATCAATACGCCGTCTTCATCTTGCTCAGCTTGGTGAAGCTGTGCTTGTAAACGGCGAAGATTTCTATCACCATCAATAACGTACTCTATTGCACGTCTGTCGGTGGCAGGGGTTTCTTGTGCAACACTCACTATACGCCAATCAGCAGGTACTACACAGTCGCCTGCATCTACTGACATTTCGTTACGCAGTAAGGAAAACAGGGTCGATTTACCACAGCCATTGCTCCCTATAAGGGCGACTTTATGGCCTGGAAATACCTGCGCCGATGCACTTTCTAGCAGTACTTTTCTGCCACGCATTAGCGATACGTTGGTAAGCTTTATCATTCATAACCTTCGCGGGAACAATTTAGGTCGCGTATAATAGCAAATTCCTATCAAAATCTGATCAGGAAATGGCTTTTCACGGTATAATACTGAGTAAATTACGTTAAGAGAGCTGCAATGCAAAAATCGATTAAACGCCGCTTCGTTGCAGGCGCTACCTGCCCAAAATGCCAAGCGTTAGACACTATCTCGCTATATTACGAAAATAACGTAGAAAAGCTAGAGTGCGTGGCTTGTGGTTACAATGAAGCGCAAACCGAAGAACAAGTGAATGCCGCCACCCGCGAAAACGAAAACGTGATTGGCATTTTCAAACCTCACTAGTTCGCGGTTGCATCCATCACGTTTGTGTCACTTCTGATTTCACTGTTCACGCTATTACCATTAGCGCCAGTGTACTACTCATAAGCAGTAACTATTACGCATTCTGTGAAGATCCCGCCCACATTCGGCGTATCTTTACATTATGCAGTGTTAAAAAGCGCCATCTTCCATCACATTAACTCACTGATAGAAAAGAGTTATTCAACCTCACCACATTTACATTAGGCTGACTTTGGGCGGCATAAATCTTGAAATACTCTTTGAAAGGAGTATTTATGAAAACCGCAAATCGTTACTTATTTATTTCACTCGCCATTGTACTTGGGTTGCTCATTATCATTCGTATGAGCATGCCTTATGCGGCTCAGTGGTATATCAATAAAACACTCAGTCAGCCGGGTGAATACAGCGGCCGAGTAGGTGACGTAGATTTAATGCTATGGCGCGGTGCTTATAGTTTAGAGCATGTGTTGTTGTACAAGTCTAACGGACAAGTAGACAAGCCTTTGTTTCGCGCCGATAAGGTTGAGTTCACATTGAACTGGAGCCAACTTATCAAAGGGGCCGCAAGCGGTACTGTAAACCTTACTCGTCCTGAAATTAATTTTGTCGATGGTGCCACCAGTGATAACAGTCAAGCCGGTAAAAACGAAGATTGGCTCAACATTGCAAATCAACTATTCCCATTAAGTATCGATAAACTCAGTGTTTCAGATGGGAAAATTGGTTTTTATAACCCTGAAACCTCGCCTGTTATTGATATCTCGCTGCACGATATCCAAGGTGAAGTCACGAATCTAGTGAATAGCGATGCGTTATCTGACAATCGGGTGGCTAACGCTACAGTGAGCGCACAAACTGCCCAGCAAGGTACACTGAACCTTAAAGCAAAGCTTAACCCTGCCACACAAAATCCCACTTTCGATCTCAATCTTCAAGCCGACAATGTGGCACTAATTAACTTTAAGAACCTGCTGGATACCTACGCGCCATTCGACCTAGAGGCTGGCTCACTTACGCTGGCTGCCGAAGTCGCTGCCGATGATGGAAAAGTAAAGGGTTACATAAAACCCATTTTGCACCATGTGGAAGTATTTTCATGGAAGGGCGATATTGAACGAGATGGCGATGGATTTCTTGAAGGTACCGTAGAGCTATTATCGGCTTTTATTACTGAGATATTTGAGAACCAAAGTGAAGATCAAGTCGCTACTCGCATTCCGATTGAAGGGGATTTGAGTAGCCCAGATACCGATGTATTTAGTGCGCTGGGCGCCATTATCAAAAACGCTTTTATCAAAGCAATCAGCGGCGACATTGAAGAGTCGGTAGAGCTGGAAACCTTATCTGAACCCGCATTGCCTGATTCAACCAACACCACTGAATCAGACAGTCAAAGCACGTCACCTGATACGCGCTAGCTTTCTATGCCCTAGCGCTCTGCGCCCTAATACAACAAGCCTTTTCGTTACATCAAGACTCGCTAATGTTTCGAAAGCTAATATTAGGGTTCGGGTTATTAATAATGGGGAGGCGGTGTTTCTTCTGAGTCTTTGGCCATGTTCGAAGGCTCAATTGACTTAACCTTGTCGATAACGTGGCGTAACTTATAGGTAAGCTCATCTAGTTGTTGCTGCTGCGAAGACAGCGCTTCGTTTAAAGCTTCAATAGTATGCTCTTGAAACGCTATTTTCGTTTGGAGCTCTTCAATACTGTTGTTCGTACTATCGAGTTCTACCCGAAATGCGACACTGTCAGTACCGCTATTTTTATCTGTCATAATCTACTCTATTTACTGCGCTGCCATACTTCGGCAAGACCACTGCTACTTTCTGTCACAATATTACCATCGGACATAAAGCCAACGCCATAAACAACTGCAGTTGGCGGTGAAACAGTGTCTCGTGATGCAACCTGCCAAGCGTCAACTTCCTTTCCACTATTCAAATCCCATAAATACACTTGGCGTGATGGTGAGCCTGTTAGCAAATACTTACCATCATCAGAAAATACAGCATCAGTGAAGATTTTTTGTCTCGCAATAAAACTCAGCCCACTAATGGCCTCGCCAGTTTGCACGTTCCACACTTGTGATTTGCTTTGGCTATCGGCAGTAAAGGCAAAACGGCCTTTGTCGTCTAACGCCACTTTGGTTACCCGAGAAGGGTGCGTGAAGGTATGAATTATTTGCCCTGTATCTGTGCTCCATAAATACGCGATATAGTCGTTGCCACCAGTGAGCGCAAACTTGCCATTCGGGGAAATATCAATAGAGTTCACTTTTTCTTGATGCCCTAAAAACTCTAGTCTGCGCTGCGTTTTAGGCTCAAAAAACATGACCTTACCATTCGAACGAGCCACTAAGATGCCATTACCGTTATTCGAGATGGCGACATCTCGAATAGACGCTTCGTCAATACGCCAAAAGCCAATTGGGTCGCCGGTTTCAATGCTCCACAGCGCAAACGCTTCTCTGTCGGCAGTGACAACATGAGTATTGTCGGCTGATATATGTAACGAAACGACTAAATTATTGCCTTCCCCTTGATGGCTCCATTGATATAAAGGGGTGTCTTCGCCTATTTGCCATACATTGATGCCATTATTGATACCTGATACAACGGAGATAGTGCCATCCGGCGATATATCAGCTGCATAGGCCCCTTCTTCAACGTGCCGCCATTGTTTAATTGGCGTGGTCTCAGGGAAGGTACATCCTATAGATCCACTTATTAATAAGGTGAGTAACAATAATCTGGGGAACATTTGAGCCCTAAACATAATCAAATAGGTTTCGCTTTGTGAATGCTAGGTTTAACATAGCATGGATCACGCATCTTTCACTATCGTGCAGACTGCCCTGGATGCAGCAGTTTAAACATAGACGCATGATGATAAAAATTTATGGAGACGTTTTATGCAGAAGTCGCTTGTTGCCTTATCTACTATTGCTGCCCTAGGCCTTTTTGCCTGTCAGCCAAATACCTCTGATGAGGCCGCTACTACCGGCACTGACATCGCTGAAACCGCCGATGTTTCGACAGAATCAATGACAGACGTACAAAAACAAGCGTACGCTATGGGTGCAAGTATGGGCTTGTTCGTGAGCAACCGCGCACAACAGCAAGAGCAACTGGGCTTTCCGCTAGATGAAGCGGCGTTGAAAGAAGGCTTTGAAGATGGCCTTAACGATACATTGAAATTTACCCCACAAGAAATTCAGCAAATTGCTCAGCAAGGCGAAGAAGTACTTCGTGCTAAGCAACAAGAAATGGCGCAAAAGGCCGCACAAGACAATATTGAAGCCGGCGCGGCGTATTTAGAAGAGAACGCTAAAAAAGATGGCGTAACCACCACCGAGACTGGCCTTCAGTATGAAGTGTTAGAAGAAGGTGAAGGCGCAAGCCCAGCGGCTGAAGACATCGTTAAAGTTCACTACCGTGGCACATTACTAGACGGTACTGAATTCGATTCCTCATACAAGCGTGGTGAGCCAGCTCAATTCCCACTTAACCAAGTTATTCCTGGTTGGACTGAAGGCGTGCAACTTATGAAAGAAGGCGCGAAGTACCGCTTCCATATCCCTTCTGACTTAGCCTATGGCGAACGTGCTACCGGTTCAATTACACCTAACTCAACGCTAATTTTCGACGTTGAATTGCTAGAAATCGTTGAAGAAGAAGCTGCTGAGTAATATCACGCCGCGCTTTAACGCCGAGTAGCGGCTACGCAATTGCGTTTGCCGTTGCTATTAAAAGCCGATACTTGTTTAAGTGTCGGCTTTTTTAATGCGTTAACTGACTGTAGTACTGGGAAAAACGGATAGAAGTGAAGGCTGCACCATAGACATCACTGCAGATACAGCAAATGCACACCTTACGCACAAGGTGTATTAGACAGTTGGCCATTCGATAACTCGCTTATTGTGCGGCCTATCGACAACTTATTTAAGTATGACGTGGTGGCGCGCGACGCCGTTCACGCTGCACTTTAAATACCGCAAAGTGATTTAACAGATATTGCCCAACCTTATACATCAATAAGCCAATCACGAGATACCCTGCGGTTATTAGGCTGTCCATACGTACGACAATATCAAGCAAGCCGTATAGCACCAATAACGCGCCAGTTAAAAACAACATGAAGCCTGCAATAGTGCCGCCCATTGAACTGTTAGTTACAGCTCTGCGCCTGTCTACAAGCTTTTTTTCCACCTTTCGTGCATCATCTTCCATTCGAGTTCCCGCTCATTAGCCGGTTATTATTTATACTGCGACAACAACCTAAAGGTTTATGTTCAATATTTACACAAAGTGGTTTAAATGGGAGATTTCGACGCATTTGTTTATTGCGTTCTATTAATTCACCCACATACACTAGCCATAAGATTTCAATTTAGCTAAATAATTGTGAAAACACCACTGATAACACGAAAAGGATATTTAAAGTTAAAACAGGAACTTGACCACTTGTGGCGGGTAGAACGGCCTGAGACCACCCGAAAGGTAACGTGGGCTGCTAGTTTAGGTGATCGGAGTGAAAACGCAGATTACCAATATAATAAGAAAAAATTACGTGAAATCGACAGGCGCGTACGTTACTTACGTAAGTGTTTGGAAAACCTAAAAGTTGTAGATTATAGTCCCCAGCAGGAAAATAAAGTTTATTTTGGTGCTTGGGTAGAAATCGAAAACGAACAAGGGCAGGTGCTAGAACTTCGCCTTGTGGGTTACGATGAAATATTTGGCCGTCGAGATTATATTTCTATCGACTCTCCTATGGCTCGAGCCCTAGTGGGGAAAGAAGAAGATGATGATGTTACGGTAAAAACTGAAACAGATGTAAAAGAATGGTGGATAAACCGTATCTGGTACGATCCAACCGATAAACTGTAATAAAGTTAAAACGTTTTCCATGAATACTGACCATACAAACAGGCTTCTCCTGACCCGTCGCGGTGGTATAATTGCCGCCAGTTATTCCAACTAAAATGAAAGCGGTGTAAAAAGGCTAATGCTAGCCCCTACATCCTTATTTGCTATTGCCTAGAGCGTATTATGATTATTAACAAAATTGCCGAAGAACTTGCCGTACAAACTTCCCAAGTCAGTGCTGCGGTTAAGCTTCTTGATGAAGGTTCAACGGTGCCGTTTATTGCACGTTACCGTAAAGAAGCCACTCAAGGGCTAGACGACACTCAGTTACGTACGCTTCAGCAACGTCTTACTTACCTTCGTGAACTAGAAGACAGACGCCAAGTCATCTTAAAATCTATTGATGAACAAGGAAAACTGTCTGATGAGTTGAAGCGCAATATAACCGGCGCTGACAGTAAGACCACATTGGAAGACTTATACTTACCCTTTAAGCCTCGTAGACGCACCAAAGGTCAAATAGCCATTGAAGCAGGCCTTGAAGGCTTAGCAGATACCTTATTTGCTAACCCTGACCAATCTATCGACGAATTAGCTGCTGAATATGTTAATGCCGAAAAAGGCGTGGCTGATACTAAAGCCGCGCTTGAAGGCGCTCGCTTTATTTTAATGGAACGGTTTGCTGAAGATGCGGCACTGCTTGGTAAAATTCGTAACTACCTTGTTGAAAACGCACATATTAAAAGCACAGTAGCAAACGGTAAAGCGCAAGAAGCGGTTAAGTACAAAGACTATTTTGAACACAGCGAAAAATACAAAAATGCACCCTCACATCGCGCCCTTGCTATGTTTCGTGGTCGTAACGAAGGCATGTTGAATATTCAACTTGATGCCGACCCGCAGCAAGATGATGCCAGTGCGCCTTCTCACTGTGAACACCTTATTGCTAGCCACTACAATATTATGCACCGTCAACGTCCTGCCGATGATTTCTTAACGCAAGTAGTGCAGTGGGCGTGGAAAATTAAAATCGCCTTACACATGGAAACTGAGTTATTCAGTAGCCTTCGTGAACGCGCTGAAGAAGAAGCGATTGAGGTGTTTGCTAAGAACCTTAACGATTTGCTAATGGCCGCTCCTGCTGGCGCTAAGACCACCATGGGTCTTGATCCTGGTCTGCGTACGGGAGTGAAAGTCGCCATCGTTGATAAAACAGGTAAAGTTGTCGCTAAAAATACCATCTTCCCCCATGCGCCTCAGAATCAGTGGGACAAGTCACTGCGTACCCTCACCACTATATGTAAGCAACATAAAGTTGAGCTTATTAGTATAGGTAATGGTACAGGCTCCCGCGAAACCGATAAGCTTGTCGGGGAAATGCTTAAAAATAACCCAGAGCTAGGTGCACAAAAAATCGTGGTAAGCGAAGCCGGCGCCTCGGTTTATTCAGCCTCTGAATTAGCCTCAAACGAGCTACCTGATTTGGACGTGTCTATACGTGGTGCAGTTTCAATTGCTCGTCGTTTGCAAGACCCGCTAGCCGAGCTTGTAAAAATTGAACCTAAAGCCATTGGTGTAGGCCAATATCAGCATGACGTTAGCCAAAGCCAGTTAGGTAAATCTCTCGACCGCGTTATTGAAGACTGTGTAAATGCTGTGGGTGTAGATTTAAATACGGCCTCACCCGCGCTACTTAGTTATGTGTCTGGGTTAAACAAGACGCTGGCAAATAACATTGTGCATTTTAGAGATACTAATGGCGCCTTCGACAATAGAAAAGCACTAATGAAAGTCGAGCGTTTGGGGCCAAAAGCCTTCGAACAAGCCGCTGGATTCTTACGTATTGTAAATGGAAGTAACCCGCTAGATGCGTCTGCGGTTCACCCCGAAGCTTACCCTGTGGTTGATAAAATTGTGGATACGGCCGCAGTAGCGGTTAACGATCTTATCGGTAACACAGAGCTACTAAAAACCTTATCGCCTGATACCTTTACCAGTGATGCTTTCGGCTTACCCACGGTAAAAGATATTTTAAGTGAGCTTGATAAGCCAGGCCGCGATCCTCGCCCTGAGTTTAAAACTGCCACCTTTAAAGAAGGGGTAGAGACCATTAAAGATCTTACCCCGGGTATGATTTTAGAAGGCGTGGTGAGCAACGTTGCTAACTTTGGCGCATTCGTGGATGTTGGTGTACACCAAGATGGTTTAGTGCATATTTCAGCGCTAACCAACAAGTTCATTTCAGATCCACGGGATGTAGTGAAAGCAGGAGACATCGTTAAAGTTAAGGTGCTTGAGGTAGACGTACCACGTAAGCGTATATCGTTTACTATGCGTTTAGAAGATACCCCAACCTCGTCGAATCAAGCAGACAAAAGCAATAACAGCAATGGCGCTGCTAACGCAAAGTCTAATGGGAATCCACGAACTAATGGGTCTCAGCGTGGTAATCCTCGCGCAGATAAGCCCCACAAGCGTGGTGGCGGACAAAGCCAGCAGCAAAACAGTGCTATGGGTAATGCCTTTGCCGATGCGTTCGCTAAAGCAAAGAAATAACGCCTAACGCCATTGTTTACTCGCGCGATTATAATTTTAAAGCCAGCATACATGCTGGCTTTTTTGTATCTATCCAATGGAAGTTTGTATTTATGAGAGTGGTGCTGTTAAGAATACATGTTGTTGGTCGTGGGCGGTAAGCGGGGCTAAATAAGCGCTATAAGTATTAAGTGATAGGCACCAAACCCTAGGCGCTAGCGGAAAAACCTTCACGTACTGGTGTATAGGCTTGCGTGTAGAAATTTTGGATGCGGCCAATACGGGCTGAATTGGCTTGGCTTTCTTGGTCACTGCCGCTATTGGCTTCATCTTGTAAGGCTTGGTCACCAAATGCTAATGAGCGCGTATCAAAACCACCACCAATCTCATTTGAAGCTTCACTAGTACTTTGTGCTCCTTGGCTCGCGGCGCTTGGTGATCCTTGGCTTACAGCATCTTGCTCAACCGTTTGCGCTTGTAAAACAGCTTCGTCTAATGCCCTTGTAGGGCGTTCAACACCCGCATTATCGGTAATTTCATCAATATCAGGGGGCGTGATATCTGATGCGCTAGGCGATACCGATGATGTTGTAGCGTTGTCTTCAGCGATTTCGCTGCGAGCTTCAAACGATTTTTGGGTAGCTTCTGCTGCCACTTTTAAATCTTGTGCCGAAGGCTCAGCTGGGGCGAGTGCAGCAGCACGTACTTGCTGCATTTTACGAAGGGTTTCTTCAGGGCTATTTAGTTCAGAAATATCAATAGACACTTCACCATCGGTAACATAACGCTTGTTATCTGGCCCAGTGGTATATTCGTATTGCGGCGACCCAGCGTATTGTCCACCCGCAGCGGCATGCGCCTGTTCGTGAGTACGGACCTCTTGATCACGTGCCTCTAAATTACTTATCTCTTGCTGTTCTTCTGTTTGCTGTTCAGACTGTGAGGCTTGCTGTTGGCTTGATTCCCGTTGGCTTGATTCCTGTTGATCGTGGGCATTTTGTTTACCCGCGCTTTCATCAGAGCCATTGTCTTTTTGTTCGCCAAACACGCTTTCAAACGCGCTTTGCAGTTCAGTTTGGACTTGGGGGCGATCGTAGGTAACAGGCGCAGGCGTTTGTCCCGGATTTCGAGCTTTGTCACTGTCCGAACCTAGGCCTTTTTGCGATGCCCCTTTCTCTGCATCTCCCGACTGAGGGATAGTTTCACGTAATGCATTGTCTCTTCTTGCAGACTCAGTATTAACGTTTGCAGTAGGGTACGCTATGGCCGTGAGGATAGGGGTAACAATGTTCACATTACACTCCTACACTACTACGCTAACGTATCGATTATGGTGCCTATGGTGTCATTTGCCACATCAAGCACCTTGGCGGAAGCCTGAGCATTGATACTGTTGATTTTCAATGACAACAGATTAGTGGTGACATCATCTTGGGAAGAGGGAAGTATATTGCGTACATTCTGTAAGCTTTGGGTGACAGGATTGGCTAAAACTGCTTGCGGATCTCGCTCTGCGTTCGTGGTTTGCTGGGCAATATTAGACGCAGCCTGCGTAATACCATTATTGGCATTCTGCAAACCAAATTGTCCGGACAAAATCGCGGAATTTATATTGTTACTATTTACACCTGATATACCAGACATACACTACCTCTACACTCTCATGTGCAATTATTAACCAAATTGCACTAAATGAAAAGGTCTGTACCGCTCATAAGACTTAACTGGCTGTGAAAACGAGCAATATTCTTCCCTCTCGCCTAGTCTTTCACTGGCTCGACATTAAGGCGTATATACTTGCAGCCGCTATACAACACCTAAACACAATGTTGAAAGCATCGGGTCACGATGCTTTTTGTTGATATACGCTTGATGCAAAGCTAAACAGAATATCGGCGCTTTGTTGAGGGTGAGAAATAAACGGCGCATGCGCTGCGTGGGGTAACACCACCGTATCGGCTTGAGGGTGCAACTCGCAAATACGATCTATGCCACTGGTAGGCACTAGACTATCTAAGCGACCATATAGACGAAGAGTTGGCACCGTTATACGGCCAATGTCTTGGCGTAAATCTTCTGTAGAAAGAATTCTCAAGCCTTGTTTCAGTGCGTGCTGGTCAGGTTCTGGGTATTCACTGATATGCCCGCGAATGGCTTTGATATCTTGGCGGGCCGTATCGCTTCCCATCGCTTGAATAGCCAAAAAGCGCTCTAGCGTTCTATTGTAGTTACTCTCTAACTGACTTTCGAACATGGCCAGTAAATCACCTGCAATACCAGGCCAGCAAGGGCCAGCGATGAATCGAGGTGTAGAGGCTATCGTAACTAAACCTTTAAGCGCTAAACCCTTAAAATCTTTACCAATTAGGGCTAATCGTTGCGCCACCAAACCACCTAAAGACCACCCTACAACAATACTTTCTGGTGGGATATATGGCGCTATCATTTGTGCTAAAGACTCAGCGTCATAAGGGGAAGGCACGTGCTGAGCGTTTTCGCCGAAACCGGGAAGATCGATAGTGGTGACTCGAAAACTATTCGTTAAATAGGGGATAAACGAGGTAAAAGCGCCACTATTCATACCCCAACCGTGAAGGAAAACCAGATCGTTTCCTGTACCTTGAGTTCGGGTGACAAGCGGTGTGTTTGTATGCAAATCTTTCACTGTATACATCCTTTGGCTGTTGCATGAAGAAGCAAACCTAATAGGCTGCCATGTATGCATGATTACCCATTATCTCAAAAAATGCTTAAAGACACGTCATCGTACTGTCGCTACGTGCGAGAAAAAGCGACTTAACATAGGAATACAAAAATTCACGTACTATGAATCTTTCATGCTTACTATGTTATCAAGCAAGTCCTGCGCCAGTATGTCATTGGTGTGAACATGATATATTTTTTTTCTCGGCCAAAGATCACGGTAATAATTTACTATCCTTTGGGCCAGTTGGTCGGCACGTTAAGCATAGTGCGTATCAGCAACTGTCGGTACTGGCTTTACATACTTACCCAATAACCACCTTAATTCATGGCTTTAAGTTTCAACATTCACTCACTTCGGGGAAGGTATTAGCCAAGTGGTTTGTCGGTAAACAGCAACACTTAGCTCATCATACACCGCCTCTACCACACACCACGGCGCAACTTCTCTTACCAGTGCCTTTAAGCTCGTGGCGGCTGGCAACGCGGCATTATAATCAGGCTGCAGTGCTAGCTAAATCCATTGGTAGTGCACTGAATATTCCCATTTGCACCAATTGGGCGATTCGACAAGGTAGGTCTGCTCAGCATCATTTAGGGAAAGCACAAAGGCTTCAGCATGCTAAGCAGGTGTTTTCACTAACGCCACAATGTATTGATAAACTAGTCGCTTCTAACCCTGATCTTAAGCGCATTGCCATCGTGGATGATGTCATTACTACCGGTGTTACGGTAAACGCATTGGCAAGCTTATTGAGAGCTCGCTACCCACAACTTAGTATTTTAGTGTGGGCAATGACCTTTACACCGCCCCCCAAAAGCTCACTGCTGGCAGCAAGGTAATCGAAACCGCTACCACTACAATTCTTACTACCTAACAACTCTCGACTTACTTAAGAAAGCCTGACTGATAAATAGCATTACTTAGCATTTTGTTCGTGCCATACCAATAGCCTCGGAATTGCGTATTGTCGGTAAACCCAATCACTACACCTTTACCCTGCTTTGTAGTTATCACAGCAGGCGTTTCGGCAATAAGTTTCACCAGCTTTTCATCACTGAATCCTGCCAGCAACGGCGCTGAGGTATAACGCGCTGGCGTAGTAAATGGCGTGTAGTAATTGTTCACCACCATATTACTGGTTTTAAACATAGGCAGGGTGGTGTCGGTATAACCGTAAAAAAGTGGATGGGTAATATCAATTTCAGCTTCATAAACCGCGCCAGCCACCAACTTTCTTGCATATAACGCCGATTTATCGCCAAACGTTAGTTTGTCTTCATCAAACTTACTGTCTATTTCTTCTCTATCTACTATATCGACGTTTAACCATTCATTGGCTGCAAAATAACGAAGGGCAGATTTTTGTCCAATCAACACACCGCCATTTTTAACCCAAGTAGATAGTGCGTCTATCGTATCATTCGATAGCGAATAGCGACCACTGGCAAACACAATATGGGTATAACCTGACTGTAGCGCATTACCTAGCTTTTGTTGCTCCACAATACTAACCGGCAACCCCACTCGGGTGTCGAAATAATGCCACATTTCTCCCACTTCATATTCACTTACGCCCTCGCCCCCCACTAGCAATACTTTAGGCGCTGAAATGGGCTGGATTGAGCGGCTTCCTATATCACTGCCTGTAGGCGTTAACCCACTTGCCAGTGCGTAAACCGGAATTTTTAAAGCGCTAGCCTGTTCTGTCAACAGGTTAAGTAAGTTATCAGGTTGTGCTAAGTCCGTAGGAATAACAATGCTTCCCGAGGTAAACGTATGACGCTGATTATTAACCAGCTTAGCTTCAAACGCATTTTCGCTACTTCTTACACTTACCCCTGCTTCTAATAACGATTGAAGCAAGGCTGGCGCGTAGTAATCGTTCCATGAAAAGGCGTATGCATAGGCATTGGCAGGTAACGAATCGCTAAGTACAGGCATTGCTAATTGTGCATTGGCAGCCGTTTTTACGTCGCGAAAATCCCGTTTTTCAACCACCTCAAACGGTAGATTAAACGCCATCGCCATGTTCCACGATGACACGTCGTAGAAGGTGTTATTTTCAAACGAGGTTTGGGTTGAGAATATAGACGTGATGAGTCGATACTGGGCCTGCGCGGCAGGAATATAGATAGCACGATTAGCGCGAAAGGTTTGCTTGCCTATTTCAGAATCTTTGCTTACCACCTCGAACTTAATGTTGTGCTGCTTAAGCAGCGACAACATGGCGTTAAATCTGCCGCTATCATTCGATTCACCCACAATGTAACCGCTAATATCACCGTCTTTTGCTAGTGCTTGCGTGTCTTTAACAAAAGCAGACTGATAATCTAAAATAGCCGGTTTGTTGGCAAGGGCGCCTTCAAAAGTACTTAACGACGTTGTAATTTGATTTGCGATGGTGGTAGAAAATGCCAATGGCCCATTGATAGATTCTTGTAAATGTCCGCGAGAGCTCGCTTGTTCGAACAAAATACCTATGCTGCCATGTAAATCAGGGTAGGTACTGCCCTTACCGGCGTAAAAGTCGTCAAATGCCTCTTCCGAGAAATACAGCTTCCCTTGTTTATCAAAGGCTTTGGCGTGATAAGCCGCCAGCGCTTCGGTTAAGGTTACGTTCTCATCCGGCGTAATTGGGTTTTTACGCGAGCGTACACCTGGCTGAAAAAAGTAGGTACTATCGGTGCCCATTTCATGAAAGTCGGTAAGAATATGCGGGCGCCAGCGGTGAAATTGCTTTATACGCGCTTGGGACTCAGGGTGAGCCAACAACAACCAGTCGCGATTTAAGTCAAACCAATAGTGGTTTGTGCGCCCTGATGGCCAGCCTTCATCATGTTCACGGGTATTACTATCTGCAACAAGTTGCTTTCCTCTGTGCATATTCGCCCATTGCGCGAAACGAGATAACCCATCGGGGTTGAAAGATGGGTCTAACAGCACAATATTGTTGTTCAGTAACGCATCGATTCGCGTACCTTGCCCAGCGGCTAAGTAGTAAGCTAGGGCTAATGCAGCATTGGAGCCTGAAGGCTCATTACCGTGAATGCTGTAACCCATATAGAAAATAAGTGGCGCACCCGCTTTTACTTTATTGCCTGAATTCATGGCATCGATATGCGCGGTACGCATACTTTCTATGTTAGGGCGGTTCGACGGTGCAGTAATGGTAAGTAGCAATAGCTCACGATTTTCATGGGTTCTGCCGGTGACTTCTAATGAGATACGATCGGAATGATCGGCCAATACACGCATGTAGTGTGTAAGTTGATCGTGACGTACGTGCCATTGACCAATATTCGCACCCAGTACTGATTCTGGCGTCGGAATATCTGGATTATATGTCACATCGGTTGGTAAATAGGCATGAACCGGTTTACCGCCCTTATCAAGAGTGACCATATTGGCATTTGCCGAAGCACATACGCACAAGACGGTTAACACTACAAATGGCGCAAGCCATTTTTGAAAATTCGAGTTTGAGGCGGTGCGAACCAAAGTTGCGAGCATAGTGATATCCGTCTTGTCGTTATGCGGTTACATCGAAACTAGTCAATACTTGACTGTTTTAGTCAGGTAAATTTGTTATCATTAACCAAATTTTTAATTAATAGGACTTACTGATGATTACTATATCAGAAGAAGCCCAGGCTCACTTCGTAAAACTGTTGGATAAACAAGAGACTGGCACAAATATTCGTGTATTCGTCGTAAATCCGGGCACATCGAGCGCCGAGTGTGGCGTGTCCTATTGTCCGCCAGATGCCGTTGAAGAAACTGATACTCGCTTAGAGTTCAATGGTTTCAATGCAGTGGTAGATGAAGAAAGTGTTCCATTTTTACATGAAGCAGAAATTGATTATGTCACTGATCAAATGGGATCTCAGCTTACACTCAAAGCGCCTAATGCAAAAGCACGCAAAGTCGCTGATGATGCGCCTTTGGCTGAACGCATAAAGTACATGATTGAAGCTGAAATCAACCCTCAACTTGCTAGCCATGGCGGCCAAGTCATGTTGGCTGAACTTACCGAAGATGGCTTTGCTATTCTTCAGTTCGGCGGCGGCTGTAACGGTTGTTCTATGGTTGATGTCACGTTGAAAGACGGCATTGAAAAGCAAATGCTTGAGCAATTTGCTGGAGAACTAAACGGTGTTCGTGATGCTACTGAACATGAAGCCGGTGAGCATTCTTACTACTAAGATGTTGTATCTCAACTATGTTTGATGTGCACAAAAGCTGGCGACGATTTAAATTAGGCCTTGCCTTGTTCGTTGCTGGCGTTGTGCAGCTTTTCACGTTAAGTCATCTAAGCACCTTCCTTTATTATTATTCTGTTACCACCTTGCTGGTAGGCTTTGTGATTGCCATGTCTGGCTATATAGGCATTTTCATGCAGCGTTTCGCCTTTTTAAAAGACAAGAAAATCCCTTCTAGCTTTAAAGACGATTAGTCGTTTACCTTCCGTTTTTTCACTCATACGTTTTCTTACATACTTTTGCTAATGCTCACGTTCAATGACCTTGTACTGGGCCGCTGATTGCACGTAGTCTAGTATTTATAACCTTACATTGGTTGTTCTTAACGTCATGTTTGTGACGGCTTTGCATACGTTTTTTGTCGTGCTTATTAAAGGGGGCTTAGATGAAAACCATTGGGCTTATTGGTGGTATGAGTTGGGAATCAACGGTTAGCTATTACCAAGCAATTAACCGGCTGGTGAATAGCCAACTTGGGGGACTACACAGTGCAAAAATATGCCTCTACTCGGTTGATTTTGCCGAGATAGAAGCTTTCCAGCGTAGCGGTGAGTGGGATAAAGCCGCCGATGCGTTGAAGCACGCCGCCCAGTCATTAGAGGATGCCGGCGCCGACTTTCTACTTATATGTACCAACACCATGCATAAGGTCGCTGCACAAGTAGCAAGCGCAGTAGCCATTCCTTTGTTGCATATTGCCGATGCCACCGGCGTGGCCCTGTGTGAAAACTCGGTCAAAAAAGTGGGCTTGTTAGGCACCCAATTCACCATGGAACAGGCGTTTTACAGCGAACGATTAGCGCAACAGTTTGATTTAGATGTAGTCGTGCCAGATAGTGACGACAGATTAGCCGTACATAAAATTATTTATGAGGAATTATGCAAAGGGGTTATTTGTGAAAAATCCCGTGACGCGTATATTGATATTATCAACAAACTAAAGGCGCAAGGTGCACAGGCCGTTATTTTAGGCTGTACCGAAATTGCCTTGTTGATAAAGCAGTCAGACACTGATATGCCTCTTTACGACACCACAGCGCTTCATGCTGCTGAGGCTGTGAAAATGGCGCTAGAATAATCAGATAACAATATTTTGCCTATAAAAGGAAATGCTATGTTTAGTCATGTAATGATTGGCGCGAACGACATTGAAGCCTCGAAGAAATTTTACGATGCCTCTCTTGCTGTATTTGGATACGATGAAGGTGTTTACGATGAACACGGGCGTGTTTTCTACTTCACCCCGAAAGGTGTATTAGCCCTTACCAAGCCAATTAACGGCGAAGCCGCTACCCACGGGAATGGTTCAACGATTGGTCTTGCGGCGGCAAACCCTGGGCTTGTTGATGAATGGCATAAAGTGGGCGCAGCCAATGGCGGTGTTCCTTGTGAAGATCCTCCCGGTATTCGTGGTACCGAAGAACGCCAGTTGTACCTTGCGTATTTACGCGACCCTTCTGGCAACAAACTATGCGCAACTCACTTCGTTAAGAAATAGCCGAGAGTTTTTACACAGCTTTGAGCTTACAAACAGCCTTGAGCTTATAAACATCTACGATAAGCTCGTCAGTGCTACACTGGCGAGCGATTAGTCAAAATAGGTAAGCGACCATGACACCAGTAGAAACCGGGCTTGCTTACGATCAAATTACCCAGCGCTGGACTCGCCCAGAGTTTAATCGTAACAATGGTATTGCTCAGCATAAGGTCGCATTATCATTTCTTGACGTATTTACGCCAGAACATAACTCCCCCCGAGCAACCTCAAATCTTCCGGCCTTAGCCCTTGATATAGGGTGCGGATGTACAGGTAGATTTATTGATTTACTGCATGACAACGAGTTTGTTGTAGAGGGCATAGATATCTCAAGTGAGATGCTGACGTTAGCCAGAGAAAGGCACCCTAACAACACGTTTTATTTTGGTGACATTTGCACCTTCAACTTGCCCCATCAGTACCGTTTTATCAGCGCTTGGGACTGCCTGTGGCACGCACCACTTCACAGCCAAGCGGCGCTAATTACCAAACTTTGCCATGCACTACAGCCAGGTGGCGTATTGATATTTAGTTGTGGCGGTGTGGATGAACCCGGCGAACATACCAATACCATCATGGGGCCTGAAGTTTATTACGCTTCACTAGGTATCAACGGTTATGTGCGCCAAATTATCGAAGCCGACTGCTTTATTCGGCATATTGAATACGAGCAGCTGCCCGAGTTTCATACCTATTTTGTGGTGCAAAAAGCAATACCGCAAAAATAGTCGGGTATTATTTTATTCAACTTTGTATTGTTTGCTTAACTTAGATAACGCTAGTAACGAATGAACCCTTTATATCTTCGCCTTGATAAGGTTGCCGACGCCATTACAAAAGCGCCCGAGCGTGCCAGTGATCTTAGTCAACTTGCCTCCCTCGCGTGTACCTCTGAGTACCATCTTCATCGCGCATTTAACGCAAAGTTTGGTATTAACATTGGCGACTACGCTAGACAGCTTCGGTTGCAAGAAAGCGCGTATAAATTAGCGTTTCGGCCACAAAAACGCATATTGGATATTGCAATAGAAGCGGGATTTAGTTCCCATGAAGGCTATGCCAAAGCCTTTAAAAAACATTATCGCCTGACGCCTTCAAGCTTTCGAAAAACACCTAACATTGAAGCGCTACATCAAGGCACGCTCGTCACCTCGCTATTAAACGCAAACGAAAAAGGAACGTCGGTACTTATGAACGCTTCACATAACGTAAATAGCGCTTCTGAAAATCATCAACTCGATGTGTCAGTGGTTCAATTTCCAGCCCTAGAGATTGCGATGATGATGCATGTCGGCCCACCTAGCCGCATTATGAGCACGGTAGGTGAATTTATTACGTGGCGCAGAGAAAACAAGCTTCCTCCATCCACCAACCGCACTTTCAACTTACTGTATGATGACCCTGACAACACCCCACATGAGTTTTACCGGTTTGGTGTGGCGTGCCAAATTTTTGCGCCTATTACTGGGTCAATTCCTGCGCCAAGTAGCCAGCCCGCAAAAACAAGCGACCCTATCGCCACGCAGCAGTCTACAGTTACCAATCACGCTAACGTCATCACCACTACCATACCGGAAGGTTACTGCGCTAAAGTCCGCCATATTGGCACCGATGCAGCGTTAGGGGCGGTGGTGCACGGTTTATATCACCAGTGGTTGCCTGATACACAATTTGAACTAAGAGACTTTCCTATTTTTTTTGAGCGTATTCGCTTTTTCCCCGACGTAGCCGCACATGAAGCCGTTACCGATGTATTTCTGCCTATCGAGATTGCTAAGTGATGTGGCCTTTTCCTTTGGCTAGGCTTAATTTGGTTTAGATTAGTTGTCGCACAATGCATTGCGCTGACTTAGCCGTTCGAAGCTCCATCCAAGCGTAATACCACGAGCAAGTAAGAACGCCAGCAATGCATACCACAAGCTGATATTGCCGAGAGACTGAGTAAAAAACCATACAGGGAAATATACTGCGATAGCACTAATAATCATGGTGTCGCGCATAGAAGATGACTTTGTAAGGCCAACAAATACACCGTCGTACAAAAAACACCAATGTGCCAGCAGTGGCAGAATAACCATTAAAGGAAGGTAGGTTAATGCTGCGCTTACAATATTTTGATGTTCAGTTAGTAAGCTTATTATACCGTGACCGCCAAAATAGAAGATAGCACTGTAGCCTATTGCAAAAAGCGATGACCAAAATAACCCTTGGTACGTTCTGCGTTTTATTTCTGACGCATTGTTTGCGCCTTTGGCTTCACCCACCAGCGCTTCTACTGCGTAGGCGACCCCATCTAATCCTAGCGCTATTAATACGAAAAACTGCAGCAGAATAGCATTCACTGCCGCCGGCATTTCACCGAAACGTACGCCTTGTATCGTCAAAAACGCTAAGCAGGCTTGTAGCGCCAAATTACGCAATAGCATATCAGTGTTGAGTTTCATCAGTATTTTACGCGCTGCACGGTTGAACCAGCTTGCTTGTGGAGTAATACCTCTCACTTGCTTTAAGGCAACATACATCGCCATAAACGCCATGGAATATTCAGCAATAATACTGGCTAAGGCAACTCCAGCCACCGACATAGACAGCACATAAACGAAAGTAATATCTAATCCTGCATTCACGAGGTTGCCGATTATCTGGATAATCATCACCGTGCGCGTTTTTTGCTGGCCCACCAAATACCCGATAAGCGCTAAATTAAGCATAGCCGCTGGCGCGCCCCATACTCTAACCTGATAATACTCCGTCAAATGCACCGCCACTGCATCTGATGGGCTCGCCAATGCCAGTCCTGCTGTGAGTATAGGCGCTTGTAATATGAGCAAACCCAGCCCTAAAATTGAGGCGACAGCAAGGGTCTGCCAAAGCACTTTGGCAGAGGAAAGTGTTGCATCTTTATGCCCTCTTGCCTGTGCGCTTAAGCCTGTTGAAGACATGCGCAGAAAACCACACACCCAGTAAATTTGGGTAAGAATAAGCGCCCCAACTGCCGCACCGGCTAACATGGCAGGCGCCGACATATGCCCTAAAACAGCCGTATCCACCAAACCTAGTAAAGGAGTGGTAATATTGGCCAAAATCATGGGCAGCGCTAAAGTGAGTAAGCGTGTATGATCGTGCCAAAACGACTCAGATTGGTGTAGAGATTGCTTATGTTTATGCTCTTGCACTCGCTTTTGCATTAATTATAGTCTCTGCATTAGTAGAACGCCGTGCTGACACGCAGTACAAAGCACTGCTATTAAATCAACTTCAACTCGGAGAAAATATGAAGTTTATCATGCCTTTCAATATCATTTCGTGGATTAAATGTGACGCTATATTGGCGCAAATGAAAGGCAACCGACCACACTGGTTAGCACTTTTCTCTCTTGTTTGTTTTTCTGGCTATAGTCTGGCTGCTACTGATAACACTACGCAGCCAACCCGTAAAATTCTCACTCAAAACGGTGTTATTTTGCTGTATCATCATGTGTCTAACCACACGCCGAAAAGCACCAGTATATCGCCAGATATGTTTAAACAACATATGGTGTATTTAAAGCAACATCACACAGTTTTGCCTTTAGCAAAGGTCGTTGATGCTATCCAAAGTAAAACACCTCTGCCTGCCAACACTGTGGTGATAACCTTTGACGACGGGTACGAAAACATCCTCAAAAATGCCCACCCGATTATGGTTGATATGGGCTTCCCGTACACAATATTTATCAACCCGGGGGAAATTGGTACCAATAGAAGCCAACTCACGTGGGCACAAGTTGAGGCAATGCATAACGACGGCGTTACTTTCGCTAACCATACACTTGACCACTTGCATATGCTGGATGGCAGAGTTTCTTACAACGGCGCTGATAGCGGAACTAATGACGAAGCATGGCTTAATAAGGTATGGCAGAATGTTGCTGAAGCCGAGGCTATTATTGATAGCAAAATTGGCGAATCACTTAAATATCTGGCCTATCCCTTTGGTGAGTTCAATCAAAATCTAGCAGATAAGCTGGCGCAAGAGGGCTACATTGCGTTCGGACAGCACTCAGGCGCTGTAGGCCCTCACAGTAATTTTCAAGCATTACCTCGCTTTCCTGCAGCTGGCCCTTATGCCAACTTAACCACACTAAAAACTAAGCTAAACAGTATTGCTATGCCGGTCTTATCCACCAGCTTTGAGGGTGAGCATATCCCAGAGGTAAATCGAGATACGGTGCAAGGTTCTAGTGACGAATCGAGAGTCCCCCCTATAACGCTAACGATTAAGGGCGATGATGTCCGCTTAAGCCAAGTAAATTGCTTTTTTTCAGGCTCTGTGGTTGAAACCAACGTTGAAGGCAATGCGGTTACCTTCAGTATTACTCAAGCACTTCCTGTAGGCCGTTCGCGAGTAAATTGTACCGCTCCGAGTAACTCTCAATCAGGAAGATATTATTGGTATTCTCAGCCATTTTTTGTTGCAGATAAGAACGGGAATTACCCAGATTAGTTAAGCCGAAAGTGCATGAACAAAACGCACGAAGGTGCCGTTCACTGATTGCTCTTTAAAATTAACGTTTTGATAAAACCGAATGGCAGCAATATTACTAATTTGCACGTCTAGCACCAATGCCTGCTTTTTAAGTTCTATGGCGTAATCACGCATATGGGCAATCATAGCCCTGCCGATTCCGCCGCGCCGAGCAATGCTATCTACCGCCACATGACCTAGCATAAGCTCTGTTGTACTTGGCGGCGTTAAGCCTACAGCAACCGCTTGATTGCGCATTAGCACTGCCATTGCATCATCGAGATTGTAGAAGGTGGTAATACTGTCTAACGAAGCACGGTCAAATACTGGCCCCAACTTGGTATGCCACGCCGTAATGACACCTACAACAACGTCATCGACTAACGCAACCCAGTGATTATTGCAGCCATATTGCCCATACTTACCTTTCCATGCATGGGTTAAAAAATCGATAGTATGACTTGTATCGCCATTGCCAAAAACGGAAACCAATAGATCTTCAGCGGCACTTAATAATAAGGGAACCGCTTGGTCAGCATCAGACACAAGACCTTGTCGGATTTTTATATCCATGCCTACCATACCTACCTATAGTGCCGAGTTTGAACTAAATGATGATGTAATCGCTGGCATATCATTGAGAATTTGCTGTGCGTCACTAATCGACAACTTGCCAGGCTCACGTTTTGGTTTAAAACGCCCTATCACCTGTGCTTTAGGATTAATAAGCACTACCGACGCACTATGATCGACAAGATAATTAGGATTATCTGTACTTTCTGCAATCGCGTACATCATGCCCAAGTTTCGAGCGAAGGGAAACAAGGCTTTATGCTCACCGGTCGCGGCAATAAAGTTGGGGTTAAAGTAGCTAATGTATTCGTCGAGCCGAGCTATTGAGTCACGGTTAGGATCAATAGAAATAAACACGACTTTAATAGGAAATTCAGACTCAATAGCCTGCATTTGTGGGTAAATGCTGTTCAGTTCGGCCATCGTAGTCGGGCAAATATCGGGGCAAAACGTATAACCAAGAAACAACAAGCTCCACTGATTTTCTAGCGAAGCTTGGTTAAATTCATTTCCTTTGCTGTCAGTCAGCGAAAAAGGCGCAATGGCGCGAGGCTCAGGGTAAGCTTGAAAATATTCGGGAGAACTGCCATTAGACTGCCCCGTTGGCGACAAATAAATTGCCCCAAACACACCAGTCAATAATGCTAATAATGCAACAACGCCTACAAAAATCCGTCGGTTCATAAACTCAGTGGTACGTAGTGATCGAATAACAATACTACAAACAATACCATGAGATGAACAATTGAGAACTTAAAAGTTTTCATTGCGGTTTGGCTAGTGGCCGCAAATTTCAGTTTTACCGCGTAATACATAAAACCAACGTTAAGAAGTGACGAGCCAACAAGGTAAATTAAATCACTCATGCCCACCAAGTAAGGCAATAGGCACACCAAGCTAAGCAACACGGTATAAAGTAGCACCGAGGTTTTAGTAAATTCTATTCCATGGGTAACCGGCAGCATGGGCACTTTCGCTTTCGCATAATCTTTTTCGCGATGAATCGCCAACGCCCAAAAATGCGGGGGAGTCCACGTAAATACAATGAGTACTAACAACAACGCATGCGCATGAATTTCCCCGGTGACAGCAGTCCAGCCGAGAAGCGGTGGTGCAGCACCTGCGATACCACCAATCACAATATTTTGCGGCGTAGCCCGTTTTAAAAACATGGTATACACCACGGCATAGCCCACCAAGCTAGCAAGGGTAAGCCAAGCGGTAAGCATGTTCACCCATATGCTCAATACAACAAAGCCCATAACGCCAAGGGCCGCTGCAAACCAAGATGCTTTGGCGATACTCACTTTGCCTTTAGCCACAGGCCGATTGAAAGTACGTGCCATTTGGCTATCGATTTTGTGGTCGACCACATGATTAATCACTGCGGCCGATGCCGACAACATACCAATACCCAGTAATCCACACACCAACGCGGTTGCGTCTACCCAGCCCGGCGAGGCCAAGCACATCCCCACTAACGCCGTGAGTAAAAGTAGCATCACCACATTAGGTTTTGTCATTTCATAGTAGTCGCGCCAACTGATTTTTGCGTGCGAGCGGCTCTTTACTTGCGGGCTTGGCGACTGCTTACCTGCAACAGCGTTATTCAAAGGGATAGATTTAGCCATGATGACCTCCAGTAGAGTAGGAGAAAGAAGAGGTTGAAGGAGCAACTGACCACGTCAGCCATATCAATGTGAGTAATAGCATGGCGGCAACCGCATTGTGCGATACCGCGATAAACAAAGGTAAACTAAACAAAACGTTACTTAGACCAAGCGCCACTTGTACGCATAACACCCCAAGCATGAGTACACACCCTTTTTTCACCGCCGGTGACAACTTACTGCTTCGTAACCACATGAAAGCTAATACCGTAAGGTAAATAAAGGTAATTACAGCGCCGAACCGATGCACAATATGCATGGTGGCTCGCTCACCGTAATTATGTGCACCAAACTCATAGTTTTGTGCTTCGGGCACACTGTATGCGCCTTGAAAATCTAACCGCTGCTGCCAGCCCGGCTCACAAATAGGCATATCGGTACAGGCGAGGGCAGCGTAGTTGGCTGATGTCCAGCCGCCTAAGGCTATTTGCCCTACTAAAATCGCCATACCTAAAAATGCCATTGCAGTCAGCTTGTTGTTCTTACTCGGGTATTGGCCCCCCTCGCGTAACGGTAGCGCCGTATTGCTTTTAGGTTGTTGCACACTAACTGAGCTGTGCTTTCTAAGGCGTAAATAAAGTAAAAATAAACAACTTAGTACCGTAAAGCCTCCTAACAAATGCCCCATAACCACCACAGGCAATAAATTAAGGGTGACGGTCCACATGCCAAGCGCCGCTTGAAAAGTTACAAGACCGAGCAGCAACAAAGGCAGCTTAACGGGTGTGCCTTTATGGCGCTGCCTTACCGCGATAATGGCAATCGCCAAAATACATAGCCCTAACGCCCCTGCAAAATAGCGGTGAATCATTTCGTTCCATGCCTTATAAGCTTCTACTGGGCGCTCCGGAAACGCGGTATTAGCCGCAGCAACTTTCTCATCACTTAACGGCACGGTAAGGTTACCGTAGCATCCCGGCCAATCAGGGCAACCAAGGCCAGCATCAGTAAGGCGTGTGTAAGCCCCTAAAATGATGACTACTGCGGCAAGAAAAAGGCTAAACAGCACCAGTTTTTTCATAGCACCTCCTACCCAATTCGAGACAGTTTCAGAAGCTTTTTAATGTCAGCCAGCATGCTTCGGCTTTCCATTACAGCCGTGCTTCTGTCACTGTCTATTTGGTAATACAACATGGCGTTATTTAAGGTATCGACGATATACACACTTTGCTGTTTAAGGTTGGTGATAGGCGCATCGCTGACGCTCAAGGTATGCACGTTGGCGTACTCAGATAGTTGCTCTAGTGCTGTTACATCACTTTTTCCAGTGAACAAAACTAACGCTTGTGCCCTGTCAGACTCTTTGCCTAAGGCCAGCCACACTTGGTTCATGCTAAACAATGCATTTTCACAAATTGCATCACAATTTTCCGGCAAGACATACAACAAGCGCCATTTTGGCTCTGTGCCTTCTAAAAGCGATGAAACATCAATGGTAGGCTGCAGCAACGCACCTTTATTGGTAGCACCTTGGTTGAACCAGTCATTTTCTAACGCAAGCTTAGCTAAAATAACGGGTAGCACGAACACGGCGACCATAATAATTAATGTTTTCTTCGAGGCCGGATTACTCATATTGACGTCCTTTTTTCATAATTGCGAAACCGCCAATCAAGGCGGCTGCGATAGCAAGACCAAACCATTGAATGGCATAACCCAAGTGCTTTTCAGGAGGCATAACAACACGGTTATAACGCCTAACAAAAAGATCATTCTTTGCGGTAAGTACTACGACATAGGGTAATAAGTTAAGTGATAGCAATTCACTGGCGGTACTGATTGAAATTTGCTGAATACGTGCCGGAAAGCGTGATGCTGATGTAAGCGTTTCTTTTACTAACGGGTTATGACTGGGCTGACTCACCACCCCTTCAAATTGTTGTGAGTGGTGGCTAATTTTCACAGCCGGTAGCGAGCGCGATAAATCTGGTGCAGGCAACCAACCATAGTTAACCAAAACCCACCCTGCGTTGGTTTGCACTGGTGCCAGTACGTCGTACCCTACTCGTTGTTCATGTATTTGGTTATCGAGCAATAACACCTTGTTGCCGTTTGGAGTACCTTCAAAAGAAACGGTTCGATCTTCGGGCGCTTTCATTGAAAGGGCATCGATGAGCGACAAGCTTTCTTTCCCCTGTTTTTCGGTTATGCTAGCGATGCGTTGTTGCTTTTGTGCCATTCGGTCTAGTTGCCAGAACCCCAAGCCACACATCGCCATTACAGATAAACTCGTAATGACGATAGCGATTAATTTGGATGCTCTCACCTGATTCATTTGGCCAACCTGCACACTACTATTGAGGTTTATATGTTGATAAAAATAATCTTGGTTGCGTTGGTACTTTTCATGATCGTTAACCTTTTTATGGCCATGCGTGTCATGATGAAAACGATCCCAAAGACGGTCCTATGAGCAAATACATCGGTCGCAGGGTGCTCACTTCTGCCATCATTGTGATTTTAATTTTAGTGGCAATTGGCACCGGTTTAATTACGCCAAACCCTCGACCATACTAGGCTTGGCGGCGCTTTTATCTGCTTTTATAAAACGTAAACAAAGATATAAAGCATGACCCACACCACATCAACGAAGTGCCAGTACCAACTCCCAGCTTGAAAAGCAAAGTGGTTGTGCGGTGTAAAATGTCCTTTTAGCACTCTAAAAAACATGACAATAAGAATGATGGTGCCAAGGGTAACGTGCATACCGTGAAAGCCCGTCAGCATGAAAAAGGTATTGCCGTAAATGCCTGACTGTAGCGTTAGTCCCAAGTCACGGTAGGCGTGAACATACTCTTCCACCTGTAAGAATAAAAACCCAATTCCCAACAAGATAGTGATGCCTAACATGACGGTGAGTTGCTTGCGTTTGTTCTGCTCCAAACCTACATGGGCAAAATGCAATGTAATTGACGATATAAGTAAAATAACTGTATTAATGGTGGGTAAACCAACTGCACTCATTTCTTGTGTAGTGATGCCTCCAGGGGTAGATACTAGCGGCCACATGGCTTCAAATGTGGGCCATAGCACTTCGTTAGTCATCGCATTATTCGATGCACCGCCTAACCAAGGCACTGAAATGAATCGGGCGTAGTAGAGTGCCCCGAAGAAGGCGGCAAAGAACATAACTTCAGAGAAGATAAACCAACTCATGCCCTGTCGGTATGAACGTCCTAATTGGTCGCTATATAACCCTGACATAGACTCATCAATTTGGTTTTTAAACCAGCCCACAAGCATCACCATTAGCACTACAATCCCTGCTAGGAGTATGTGCCCGCCATAGCCGGACTCTCCTTTAGTGGCTTCAATCACGAAGTTGCCCGCGCCAACGGCAATTAAAAATAACGCCACCGCACCTACAATAGGCCACGGGCTTTGTGCTGGTACGTAGTATTTCTGATATTCGGGGTACTTCTGATATTCTTGCTGCATTACTCTCTCCTTATCCCAATACCTGTTATTTACCACTTTCAGGTTGAGGGACCATGTAGGGATTCGGTTTTGTTTTCATGTCACTCGCTCGCGCGGTCACATCAAACAGGGTGTATTGCACAGTAAAATAACTAATATCTTCTGGAAGCTGTGGGTCGACATAAAACTGCATCGGCATATAAGCCTCGGCACCAGCGCTTAAAGGCTGCTGGTTAAAGCAAAAGCATTCCGTTTTATTCAGATAGAGTGCTGCCATACCCGGCGACACCGACGGTATGGCTTGGGCCATCATATTGTTAGATGCAGGATTTCTTACGTAAAACGACACCGTATTAAGCTCCCCAGGGTGCACTTTCATACGACTAGTTTGCGCACGAAATTCCCACGGCATACCGGTATTAGTTCGGGTGATAAATTCCACCGTTACCTCACGGCTTTCATCTATTTCGATAGACTCATATACAGCAGCCGTATTCTCGGTTTTACCGTTAATACCGGTAACATCGCAAAATACGTCGTAAAGTGGCACTAGAGCGAACCCAAAACCAAACATGCCAAACACAATAACGACGAGTTTTATCACCATTTTGTTGTTTGCATTTGCTTGTGTCATGGTTACCTCCCGTGCCTACTTTTTGTGCTGATACATCACCACAATTTAGCGACTACAATGCCTGCTTTGCTTTCATTACCTGTGCTGCTTGTCTTATTTCCTACTTAACAACCGGCGGCGTTTCAAAGGTGTGATAGGGCGCAGGAGAGGGAATTTCCCACTCTAGTCCCTCAGCACCTTCCCACACTTGGGCAGATACTGGCTCACCCTGCTTCTTACAGGCTTTAATCAACAGTGCTAAGAAGATTAACTGCGACAGCCCAAAGGCAAAGCCGCCAAGGCTTATCCACTTATTAAAGTCGGCAAACTGTAAGGCGTAGTCAGGAATACGACGTGGCATACCAGCCAGCCCTACAAAATGCATCGGGAAGAAAAGCACGTTCACCGACACAAGTGAGCACCAGAAATGCCATTTTGCTAGCGCCGTGTCGTACATTTTCCCTGTCCACTTGGGTAACCAATAATATACCGCAGCCATAATCGAGAAGATGGCGCCGGTGACCAGTACGTAGTGGAAATGTGCGACCACGAAATAGGTATCGTGGTATTGGAAGTCCACCGGCACGATGGCCAGCATTAATCCTGACAAGCCCCCAATGGTAAACAATACGATAAACGCAATGGCAAACATCATGGGCATTTCAAAGGTTAGAGAGCCCCGCCACATAGTCGCCACCCAGTTAAAGACCTTCACGCCTGTAGGCACCGAGATAAGCATAGTGGCAAACATGAAGAACATTTCCATATACACCGGCATGCCGGTGGTAAACATATGGTGAGCCCATACCACAAAGGACAACAGCGCAATAGAGCCGGTGGCGTACACCATTGATGCGTAGCCAAACAGTTTTTTACGGGAAAACGTAGGGACAATTTGAGAGATAATACCAAAGGCCGGCAATATCATGATGTACACCTCAGGGTGCCCAAAGAACCAAAAGATATGCTGGAACATAACGGGGTCACCACCACCTGCTGCATCAAAGAAGCTGGTGCCAAAGAACTTATCTGTCAGCACCATGGTGACCGCCCCGGCTAACACTGGCATTACTGCAATAAGCAAGAAAGCAGTGATAAGCCAAGTCCACACGAATAAAGGCATTTTCATCCACGTCATGCCAGGAGCTCGCATGTTGAATATGGTCACAATGACGTTAATAGCCCCCATAATGGAGGAGATACCCATGATATGTACCGAGAACACAAACAATGCGGTTGAGTCACCACTGTAGGTGGTGGAAAGCGGGGCATAGAAGGTCCAACCAAATGCCGGACCGCCGCCCTCTAAAAATAGCGAGCTAAGCAGAATAAGAAAGGCGCCAGGTAATATCCAAAAGCTCCAGTTATTCATTCGCGGCAGAGCCATGTCTGGTGCACCTATCATCATAGGAATTAGCCAGTTTGCAAGCCCCGTAAAGGCTGGCATTACCGCACCAAATACCATGATAAGGCCGTGCACAGTCGTCATTTGATTAAAGAAGTTTGGCTCAACAATTTGTAATCCAGGCTGAAATAGCTCAGCACGGATCACCATGGCCATGGCACCACCAATCAAAAACATGATAAAGGCGAACCATAAATACAAGGTGCCTATATCTTTGTGGTTAGTGGTAAACAGCCATCGGGTTATTCCTTTTGGAATATGACTATGATAGTCATGATCTTCGTGATGCGCCGAGGTAACCGGCGCAATGACATCAGTTGCTTTACTCATTACGCACTCCTAGTTCCCATTAACGACGGCGTTAACATCTTTAGCCTGCACCATATCACCCGTGTTATTGCCCCACGCATTTCGTTCGTAGGTCACCACAGCCGCAATGTCTTTCAGGCTTAGCATTTTTCCGAACGCCTGCATGGCTGTGCCGGTTTTACCGTTTAACACAATATCGATATGTGCAGTTTGGTCTTCAAGCACCATCTCACTGCCTTTAAGCGCAGGGAAAACGCCGGGTAGCCCCTCGCCGTTAGGCATATGGCAAGCCGCACAAGTAGCGTTGTAAACCCGCTTGCCTTCATCCATAAGTTCATCCATCGACATATTCATCGACAGTAAACGCTGCTCTTCTTCTTTCGCTTGGCGAGCGGCTTCTTCTTGTTCATTCATCCAAGCATCAAATTCGGCAGGCTCTTTAGCAATGACCACAACCGGCATAAAGCCATGATCTTTTCCGCAAAGCTCGGCACACTGTCCACGATAAATACCCGGCTCGTTCACCTTTGCCCAAGACTCATTAATAAACCCTGGATTAGCATCTTTTTTCACTGCAAAGTCCGGTACCCACCACGAGTGAATAACGTCATCAGAGGTAATAAGAAAGCGCACTTTTTGCCCTGTGGGGATTACCAACGGGCGGTCGACTTCCAACAGATAGTTCGCGCCTTTTTCGAATTTATTTTCAATTTGCTCTCGCTGCGTCGCCATTAACGAATAGAACTCAACGTCTCTGTCCATATACCGGTAATGCCACTTCCACTGGGAACCAGTAACGACAACGGTAAGATCGGGTTCGCTGGTATCTTCCATCGCTATAAGGGTTTTAGCGGCAGGAATAGCCATAAGAATAAGAATGATGAAAGGCACTACTGTCCATGCAATTTCCACTTTTACATTTTCATGGAAGTGAGCGGGCTTAGCGCCTCTGGATTTACGGTGCAAGTACATTGAGGCAAACATAACCCCGAAAACCGCAACAGCGATTGCGATACAGATAAAGAACATCAACATATGCAGGTCGTATACTTGACCACTTATGTCTGTTGCGCCTCGCCGCAAATTAATGGAAGAGCCTTCGTCCGTTGCTGCATCAGCAAACGGTAGTGGCGAGGTAAGCAAAAGTGGAAGCCCGTAAAGCCACTTTGTCGCTTGTGTCGCCGCTTGTGTCGTTACTCGTTTCACTCAACACCTCCGTTATAACAGAAGCATTAACGCAATAGATGCGCTTCGCTTCTGGCAACTGATACCCGAAATCCAACTTTTAACTTAACTGCCCAGCATTAGTTGTAAAACAAAGTTACAGCTATTGTTATTATTTTGTTAAATACAGTATAAGAATTGCTCAATAAAACGCACAAGTCTAGTCTTTTCTAAGAAAAAACAATTGCAGCGTTTAATTTTTAATCAACGCGGTATGACAGAGAAGTGAATGACGTCACAGCGTATGGACGTTACACCGGTATTTAGCGAGCCTGTTTGAAACGCTCATTTTGAACGAGATGGGCAAATAGAAGCAGCCAATAAGTTGCTTATAATCAAAAGCTAGTTACGCACTTATGATTGTTTTTCAAACAAAACAGATGTCTAAAATAGCGCGAGTTAGCACTAAAAAAGGTGACATAAATAGGAGAAAATATGTGTGAGCGGTATTTGGTGGCTTTTGAGGAATTTCTTAGGCTTAAATACGATTATTGTGTAAGCAAGGTATGGTAAACATACAAAAAAGCGGCCTATAAGCCGCTTTCTTTACTAAATAGCTAAAAGGTTACATCCAATCAGCATTTCGAATAACACCAACGGCAATTCCTTCAATGGAAAAAGGCTCTGACGCTAAGTCGACTTTAATCGGTGAAAATTCATCATTTTCTGCGTGAAGTAATACTTCGCGACCACGCTTTTCAAGGCGTTTAACAGTAACGTCTTCATCAACACGTGCTACTACCACCTGCCCATTATGGACGTCCGTCGTGCGGTGCACGGCTAACAAGTCACCATCCAGTATACCAATGTCTTTCATACTCATACCGCTTACACGAAGTAAGAAGTCGGCGTGAGGCTGAAACAGGGCAGGGTCGACCTTATAATGAGACTCTATATGCTCTTGCGCTAGAATCGGCTCGCCCGCTGCCACGCGACCAATAAGAGGAAGACCTTCTTCTTCAGGGGTTTCATCTTCAAGAGGAATATTCAACTTAATACCACGAGAAGTGCCTGGAAGGATTTCGATGACGCCTTTACGGGCCAACGCTTTTAAATGTTCTTCAGCGGCATTCGCAGAGCGAAAACCTAAATGACGGGCAATTTCTGCACGGGTAGGCGGCATGCCAGTTTCGAGCATCGTTGTTTTAATAAGCTCGAGAACTTCTGTTTGTCTTGCTGTGAGTGGGCGCATAAAAGACCTGTCTGTCTATACAGTTCCTGTAAGTATATACACCTAAAAGGAAATGACAAGCATTGGATGCTATTTACATGCTTCGAACTGTGGGTTCCAGTTTAACTTATTTAAATTCCAGAGTAGTTAAATTATCAGGAAGCATATCTACTGTCCTTGTACTTTAGATAGGTCCTACCGTAGGAGCTTTAGCCGTCACCTTTAATCAGTATCTTTGTATCTATACACATCTGTTTGTAAAAAAAATTTCTTTGGCTAAACCTATCGTAAAATTTTTATGTAGCGATATTTCAAAGAATTAGCGGAGTGATTTATCTTGAGTTTCTTAGGAACAATTAGCGTGAGGGAATCTTGGTGCTTGAAAGGGCCTTTAGTTCGACCTCTACTTAATTAAAAATAGTTATTACTGTGTTGGAGCGCAGCCAAAATTTATTCGCTAAGTGGTAATCGTCATTCAAAACGAGAATCTCGTTCACTAGGTTGCAGAGCAAGGTAGGGATCGCTTGTGGGCAATAGATTTAATATTTTCTTTCGACAAGAGAATTCTTTCCAAAAATCTCATTTTCATAGACATTATATTCCTTTAACGAACCTATCAGTGAATACGAGGCGTTGCTAGAGTTTAATCGCGTACGAGGTAGTAGCTTTGAGGGAGATTTATAACTAACAAATAGGCTCAAACATAGTAAAGTTAATTTTGATTAGTGTGGCTTCAATTGAAGAGGTTAGTTATTGTACTGGCAGTGTAGGTACACTAGTTGCTGACTAATGTCTTTGGTACTAGTTAGAGTAGTAAGGGAGTATTTCGCACAATCAGGGCTAGCCAGAATTAACAGACAGTCTTGAGCTAAAAGCGGCCAGTGAATTTGAAGGAACTCAATGACTGTTGTGTACGCAGGCCGTGTGAAAACTCATATTTATGATTGCTGCTTCAAATAGAACGATATAGTAATTCTGAGGGCACTAACATTTTTGGATAAGTGTCGCCACAACTCTCATGTCTTCATTGCAGATATGAGACCGCTAACGTCCATGATATTCATCATTCTTT